>JAZOUW010000060.1:0-54717 GCA_045658385.1 Faecousia sp. | reverse complement strand
AAATTCCTTGGGGGTGTGGTTGATATACCCTTTTTGTACACAAAAAGTATTCCACAAGCTAAATGCACCGTAAAAGTCAACGGAGGATCCCTATCCTGGAATCCTCCGTTTTTCTCGGGCTGTTATTTTACAGCCCCTTTTCTGTTTTTAAATACCAAAAATTTGCCTGCAATATAATTGAAAACGATTACCAAAATGCTTGTCAAAATTTTCAATAAATTTCCATCACCGGATAAAACATCCACCACAACATATAATATAGCAGTTTCAGCTACACCGGACAGAGTTCTGCATCCAACAAACTTAATGAACTCCGGAACAACAACATTCTTGTCCCAGCTTTTACTTTTAAAAACATACGATTTATTAGTGAAAAAAGCAAATATTACAGCCACCAACCAGGAAATACCGTTACTCGCTGCGGCAGAAAATTTTACGACATTGTAAAGTGGATAGTATACGAAATAATTGACCAATGTTGTCAGAACACCAAAAACAAGGTAGATAATCACGCTGCGATATTTTTTTAAAAATTCGGTTAAATGCCTGCACATTTTCATACACCTCATTAACAGTATACCACAAGATACTCTCATATACAATAATAAAGCTGCAGGGTTACCCCTGCAGCTATGCTTATAAATCAATTTGCCAGCAATTTTTCCAATGCCGCAAGCTTAACGCATGTGCAGAATACATCCATCGCTTGTTCCAGTTCAGGAATCGGCGGCAAACTGGGAGCAATCCGAATGTTGCTGTCATTCGGGTCAATGCCATAAGGGAATGTTGCGCCGGCGGGTGTCATTTCAACGCCTGCTTCCATGCAAAGCGCCAACACTCGCTTTGCAGTGCCCGGCATTGCATTAAAGCTAACAAAGTAGCCACCCTTCGGGCGATTCCACTGGGCAAATCCCAGAGGTTTGATCTCACAATCCAGTTTATCCGCAACAACACGGAATTTCGGTCCCATAACCGTGGCATGCTTTTTCATAATTTCCAGCGTATGTGCTTTATTCTTCAAAAAGCGCACATGGCGAAGCTGGTTGATCTTATCCTGGGAAATCATCTGTACGCCGAACATCTTTGTTAGGTAGGCAATATTGCTTTCAGAGGTAGCCATTGCAGAAAAACCGGCTCCGGCAAAAGTAATCTTAGACGTAGACGCGAACTCATAAACCATGTCCGGATTGCCCGCTTTTTCACACAAAGAAATAATGTCCGGGAACGGAACATACTCGCCATCAAATTCATGCACACCGTATGCATTATCCCACATGATTGTGAAATCGGGAGCAGCGGGTTTCAGATTGGCAAAGCGATTAACAGTTTCTTCGGAATAAATAATACCATCGGGATTGGAATACTTCGGCACACACCAAATACCCTTTACCTGCGGGTCCTTTACCAGCTGCTCCACCATGTCCATATCCGGTCCATCCTGGGTCATGGGAACGGTGATCAACTGTGCGCCAAAAAATTCGGTTACTCTAAAGTGACGGTCATATCCCGGGCTGGGGCAAAGGAACTTGACAACTTCTTCTTTGCACCAAGGCTGTTGGCTATGAAGCAAACCATGACTAAAGGCCCTTGAAATAATATCGAACATAAAATTCAGGCTGGATGTACCACCAACAAAGATCTGCGTCGGTTTGCAGTCCAGTATATCCGCCCAGTACTCCTTGGCGCAAGCCAATCCGGAAAGCTCACCGTAGTTTCTTGCGTCCACGCCATCAACGAAGCACTCGTCACCGGCCTGCAAAGCGTTCAAAAGATCGTTGGCAATATCCAGCTGCACTTTAGACGGCTTTCCTCTAGCCATATTGAGCTTAAGATTTTTGGCTTTACAAGCCTCAAACTGCATAAAAACATTCTGATATTCCTTTTCCAGGTCTACCCTTGACATTTCGGAATATTTCAAATTCATCATCTCCCTGCTACCAAAATAAATCCATGATATTATATCCCTGCGAAATAATAAAATCAATGATTTTTTTCATTCAAAAAGCGTTGCTTCACAACTTTTGGCAGCTTTATCAATACAAATGAAATTTCCCCTGCAAATTTATACATATTCGACCCTTGCTTTTTAACGAATAATCCTTTAAAATAATATGAAAATCTTGGAAAGGGGCTGTACCTGATGGATTCTATTATTCATGTTCCTAAAATATTTGGCAGTGATGTTTTTAATGAGTCAACGATGCAGCAACGGCTGTCTGCCAATACATATAACGCATGGAAGCAGTGCATCCAAAACCGCAGTCCTTTACCCTTGGACGTGGCAAATGAAATTGCAGAGGTTATGAAGGTTTGGGCATTGGAAAAGGGCGCGACACATTATACGCACTGGTTTCAGCCTATGACCGGCATCACCGCAGAAAAACACGATTCCTTTATCACGCCCACCGGCGATGGAAATGTCATTATGGAATTTTCAGGCAAGGAACTGGTCCGAGGCGAACCGGACGCCTCCTCCTTCCCCTCCGGCGGTCTGCGTGCAACTTTTGAAGCCCGCGGCTATACCGCGTGGGACCCGACAGCCTTTGCTTTTGTAAAAGATGGCAGTTTGTATATCCCCACCTGTTTCTTTTCTTATACCGGAGAATCCCTCGATAAGAAAACACCTTTGCTGCGTTCTATAGATGAAGTATCCAGAGAAGCAGTCCGCATTCTGCGCTTATTCGGTGACAACGATACGAAACATGTGCGCGTATCCGTTGGCGCTGAACAGGAATATTTTTTGATTCCACGCTCTATTTACGCCCAGCGCGAAGACCTGCGGCTTACCGGCAGGACATTGTTTGGCGCGCAGCCTCCAAAGGGTCAGGAATTGGATGACCACTATTTTGGCACTATTCGTACTCGGGTTTCCAACTTTATGCGTGATTTGGATGAACAGCTGTGGCGGTTGGGCGTCCTGTCAAAAACCAAACACAACGAAGGTGCCCCCTGCCAGCATGAACTAGCGCCGATTTATACCGATGCAAGCAACGCATGTGATGCAAATCAGCTAGTAATGATGATCATGAAAAAATGCGCTGCAAAGCATGATTTGGTTTGTTTGCTCCACGAAAAGCCCTTTGCAGGCGTAAATGGTTCCGGCAAACACAACAACTGGTCTTTGTGCACCGACAGTGGAAAGAACCTGTTCAAGCCCGGAGATACACCCCGGCAGAATGCCCAGTTTTTGGTATTTCTGGCCGCGTTTATTAAGGGTATTGACGAGTATCAGGAATTCCTGCGCAGTACTGTCGCATTTGCAGGAAATGATCACAGACTCGGTGCCAATGAAGCGCCTCCGGCAATTATTTCCATTTTCCTCGGTGATGAATTAACCGCTGTTGTAAACTCTATCATCAACGGCACAAACTATACAGATCCGGAAAAGAGTGTCATGCGTATCGGCGTGGACGTGTTGCCGTCCATACCTAAGGATACGACAGATCGCAACAGAACTTCACCGGTGGCTTTTACCGGAAACAAGTTTGAGTTTCGTATGCTGGGTTCTTCCCAGTCGATCGCCGGACCAAACATCGCATTAAACACAATCATGGCAGAAGAATTGAGCAAGTTTGCCGATATCCTGGAAAATGCTGATGACTTTGATGCTACACTTCAGAAGCTTGTCTGTGATACGCTAACAGACCATCAGCGAATCATTTTCAACGGAAATGGTTATTCAGAGCAGTGGCAGCAAGAAGCGCGTCTGCGCGGTTTGAGCAACCTTCCGTCCACCGCAAAGGCACTACCCGCCTATATTTCTGAAAAAAACATTGACCTTGTTACCCGACACGGTATTTTTACCGAGTCTGAATTCCGCGCCAGATACGAAATTCATCTTGAGTCCTACATCAAACTGATTCGCATTGAAGCCAAAACAATGGTAGATATGATCATGCATCAGATTCTTCCTGCAGCCTTACGCTATTCCTCTGATTTGGCTGAAAGCATCAACAGAAAACGGTCTGCATCCGGCATTGCGGCTGCAACAGAAACCGCATTGGTCACTCGTATTTCTGAATGCTGTGATTCTTTATATGCAAAGAGTGAAAAATTGCATGCGGATTTGAAGGGTGTTCCGACAGACAACCAGCTTGCCGCCGATTACTACTGTGACGTCATTGTGCCGCAGATGGAAGAAGCAAGAAAAGATGCAGATCTTCTGGAAAAGCTTACTGCAAGCGCCTATTGGCCGTATCCTACTTATTCAGAAATGCTTTACTACTGATGCAAACCGCCTCCGGCACACAGCCGGAGGCGGTTTTTGATAGCAGTTATTTACCTGTTGAGCCAAAGCCACCGGCAGCGCGCTGTGTATCGCTTAATTCATCCACTTGGGAAAATCCGGGAGTTACAACAGGTGTAATTACCAACTGGGCAATTCTTTCGCCACTGGAAATAGTTTGCGCTTGTGTACCATGATTGTGGAGCACAACAACAAACTCGCCTCTGTAATCACTGTCAATTACGCCGACCTTATTAGCGGGCGCCAATCCCCGCTTGCAGGCAAGTCCGCTGCGGGCGTAAATCAGACCTGCATATCCCTTCGGGATTTCCATGGCAAGGCCGGTGGGAACAAACACAGACTGACCAGGCTGGATCAGCACATCCTGCTCAAGGCAAGCATATAAATCAGCACCTGCCGCGTCTGCTGAACCGTAGGTCGGCAGGATTGCATCCGGTCTTAAGCATTTTACACGAATTGGCATCATTGGGATACCCCCTTTATGTTTCTAATTTTGTATAATACTGTTATTTAAAAGTTTCATTATGGCATTTTGGTATCTATCCGGCTCCACAAGGAAACTGACACCATGCCCCGCACCTTCAACCAGAAGCAATTCCTTTTGTCCGTTGCAAGCAGCAAACCCCTCCTTTGACATCCAGTGGGGTACAAAATCATCCTTTATTCCATGAACAATCAAAATGGGCAAATGATTTTTTGACAACGTTTTCCTACTGTCCTTTTGGGTTAGTGAAAATCCGGCAAAAACCCGGGCAAACAAGTCCGTTGACAAAATGGAAAAACCTGCGGGCAGATGTGTAACATCTGTAAAAACGCTGCTGAGAATGTCTTTCGGAGACGTAAAACCACAGTCAGCAATTATCGCCTTTACGTTCTTAGGAAGATGCTCATCCGCAAGGTACATAACTGTTGATGCACCCATTGACAGACCGCTTAAAACAATCGGGATAGATTCCATTTTCTGATTGTGGTATGCAATCCATTGCAGCATATCGCCACTTTCCTTCACGCCAAAGGTAATATACCTGCCTTCGCTCTTACCATGACAGCGTTGATCCGGCACAAGAATATTAAATCCCAGTTCCCAATAAAAAGGGTATGCTACGCTAAAATCCAGCAAGGGCGTGCTCCGATAGCCATGCGCCAGCAAAATCGTTGCAACCGGGTTCTTATTTTCCACCCAAAGTCCGTGCAGACGCAAGCCATCCTTACTGGTTACATACACATCCTGGGCATTATGATCACGCAGCCACTGATCTGCATCCCTCATGCAAGTATAATATTTTCCATAAGTTGTATTTTTGATTTCTTTCTCCACCAGCCAGGGCAATTCTTTTCTTCGCAGGCAAGCCACCGCAAAAACGTACCCGCCACTGACGAAGAACAATAAAAACAAAGCTCCCAGTATGAACAGGAAAATTGTCATAAACTACTCCTTTTTTCCTAATTTGTTAAAATAGTTAAAAGACATAGGCCAGAGAATACCTGCAACGACAACAATCAGCAAGTAACGCACTGCTCTTCCAACAGATTCTCCCATAAGCATATTAAGCGGTGCTTTTAAGCCACTCTTTACAGCCAAAACCAACGCAAGGCCCAATACAACTTTAAGAATTTGCACCCACCACACAGCCTTTGTAGAAAAATGATTCCACTTTTCATCCACAATATACACAGCAACCAATCCTGCAAGCGCACCAATTAAAGTATATGCATTATGTTTGCCGGATGCTAAATTTTGCGCATCTACATCTGCGGGAAAAGAATAAAAGGAAACAAAGCACAAATATCCGATAGAAACCAATGTCATAACACAAAGCATAGCAGGAACTGCGTTTTTATCCTCGCCCAACACCAGCGGCTTCATAATCAAAATCAGAAAAACAGCAATGCTGGCCGCAACAAAAACATCCATAGGCGTATGCACGCCAATATACATCCGGGATATCGGCACAAGAATTGCAATGGCGACCGTGGAAAAACGAACCCAACGATTCTTTGTTGTGTAGGCAATTGCGCCAAATGTGCCAACGGCGCTTTGCGTGTGACCGCTGGGGAAGCTATACCCGGAGGCCGCCTCCCTTGCCTGTTCTAAAATGGTAAAATTCTCATCCAACACCCAAGGGCGCGGAATCCGGAACCAAAGCTTCATAAACTGATTGGCGAGGGTTCCCAGAAAACCAACGGACAAAATATAGTACCCTTTATACCTGTCTACACACCAGAATACAATTAAAGCCGTTACCAAAAAAGCTGTTTCTTCACCAAACTGGGTGATCAGCAGCATAAATTCATTCAATACGGGAATGCGAATTTTCTCAAGAAAATATAAAAATTCCAAAGCCATCTTCCTTTCCTTTTTTCTTATTATACATATTATTATCATGAATGTAAAGATTGGACAAAATTACGACTTGTATTTTTAACAGAACAAATTTATAATTATATTCAAGGTGTTAGATATCTGTTTTGGGATATGCTAATAAAAAACAACAGGAGATCACTATGCCTTATTATTCTTTCTACTACGGTTTTGACTGGACATATCTTCTCATTGTCCTGCCTTGTATTGTTCTGTCCTTGTGGGCAAGTTTCCGGGTAAGCAGCACCTTTAAGAAGTATTCATCACAGTTGTCTGCGCGAGGCATTACTGGCGCAGAGGCTGCAAAGCGTGTACTGGAGGCAAACGGTATTCATAATGTGCAAATCCAAAGAGTCTCCGGAAATCTTACCGATCATTATGACCCAAAAACCAATGTAATTCGTCTTTCTGACAGTGTTCATGACAGCACTTCAACTGCTGCAATCGGTGTTGCTTGCCACGAAGCGGGACATGCGGCGCAATATGCCGGAAATTACGCACCAATCAAGCTGCGCACAGCCATAATTCCCATTACAAATTTCGGATCAAAACTGGCCATGCCGCTGATTTTATTGGGTCTTCTGTTTTCCGCCCTTGGCACATTTTCCAACACTGTTATTTACCTGGGGATTGGCTGTTTCGCTTTGTCCTTGATCTTTCAGTTGGTAACATTACCGGTGGAATTTAACGCCAGTAACAGAGCAATGGCAGCTATTGAACAAACCCAAATGCTAACATCCGAAGAACAACGCGGCGCCAGAAAAACGCTCTCCGCCGCTGCTATGACCTATGTGGCTGCAACAGCCGTTTCGCTGGCCCAGCTGATTCGCTTGATCAGTCTTTTCGGTGGCAGGCGAAGAAACAATTAAATATACGCAATATCGCCGCCTTGGTCTTGACAACCAAGGCTGTGCTGTTTATACTTTAATGGTATGAAAAATATGAAAAGTAGGAAAGAGGGGATTGCATGGCAGGTGGAAAGCATGTCCTTGGCAAAGGTAATGTGCGCAGAGCCTTTGGGACGGCAAAGGTTGGCGACCGAGGACAAATCGTCATTCCAAAAGAAGCGCGGGAACTGTTTCGGATTCAACCGGGAGACACGCTTCTGATTTTGGGTGATGAAGATACAGGACTGATTGTATCCCGTCCCGAATTATTAAGTGATCTTGCCAACCAGATCTTTGAAACCGTTAGAAAAGAGGAAAAATAATGGAACAGTTACTACAAATTTATAATAGTATGGGAATCTCCCCTTCTGTATATGCCTACGGTGAGGAGATTTGCAAAAAATTAAGTAGCCGCTTTAATGACATTGAGCAGATTGCAGAATATAACCAAGCAAAAGTCCTTGCCGCTATGCAAAAAAACCGTATTTCCGCAGCTTGCTTTGCCGCAACAACCGGTTATGGCTATAGCGATGTCGGTCGGGATAATTTAGAGCGTGTTTATGCCGACGTGTTCCACACGGAAGCAGCCCTTGTTCGTCCCCAGATCACCTGCGGAACGCACGCACTTACCGTTGCATTGTCCGCGAATTTGCTTCCCGGTGATGAACTATTATCCCCTGTTGGCCTTCCATACGATACGTTGCAGGAAGTTATCGGCATCCGGGAAAGTCCTTGTTCTTTGGAGGAATATGGCGTTACCTATCGACAAGTTGATTTACTGACTGACGGAAGCTTTGACTACCCCGCAATAAAGCTTGCAATCAACGATAAAACAAAACTGGTAACCATTCAAAGATCAAAAGGTTACGCAACGCGACCAACTTTTTCTGTAAAGCAAATCGGCGAGTTAATCGCCTTTATTAAGGATATCAAACCGGATGTAATTTGTATGGTTGATAACTGCTACGGTGAATTTGTGGAAACCATCGAGCCTTCCGACGTTGGTGCAGATATGGTTGTAGGTTCATTGATTAAAAATCCCGGTGGCGGTCTTGCTCCTATTGGTGGCTATATTTGCGGTACAGAAGAATGTGTCAGCAGGTGTGCTTATCGTCTTTCTGCACCCGGTTTAGGACAGGAAGTCGGCGCAAATCTGGGTCTGATGCCAGCGTTATATCAAGGCTTTTTCCTTGCGCCAACTGTTGTTGCCAGCGCTGAAAAAGGCGCAATTTTTGCGGCAAATCTTTACGAACCCCTTGGCTTCAATTGTGTGCCAAATGCATCAGAAAGTCGCCATGATATCATTCAGGCTGTGGAACTGAAAAGCGAAGAAGGCATGATTGCGTTCTGCAAAGGAATTCAAGCAGCAGCTCCGGTTGACTCGTTTGCAACGCCCCTGCCCTGGGATATGCCCGGCTACGGTGACAAGGTCATTATGGCGGCCGGCGCGTTTGTGCAGGGCTCGTCCATCGAGTTATCCGCTGACGGTCCCATCCGTCCTCCCTACGCTGTTTATTTTCAGGGTGGTCTCACATGGCCCCATGCAAAACTAGGGATTCTTATGAGCCTACAGAAGCTCGTGGACGCAGGTCTGGTAAGCTTGTAAGGAATGAGGTAAATTATGAGTTGGTTATTCTTTTCCATTGCCACTGCTCTTCTGTGGGGCACTGCAGAACTGTTTTATAAAAAAGGCGCCCGACCTGATGAAAAATATTCCCACTTGAAAATCTGTGTTTGGGTAGGCATCGTCATGGGCGCACATGCCGTTTTCACCCTGCTGACACAGGATATCGATTACAATCCAATAAATATCATTCGTTATCTTCCTGTATCACTGTTTTACATAATCTCTATGGCCTTCTCCTATTTTGGAATGCGCTATTTGGAGGAGTCCATTTCAGACCCAATTGAAAATACTGCAGGTGTAATTTGTGTGCTTCTGTTCGCCTTAATCATGAAGGACAGCTTTCACTGGCTCACCTGGGTTGCTGTTGCAGTAATCGGCGTTGGTGTTGTAGGGGTTAGCTATCTGGAAAACAAAGGCGAAACACAGAGAAAAAAACAGCTTGGAAGGAAGCTGGCAATCGTTGCATTCTGTATGCCCTTTATCTATGCCTTGCTTGATGCATTCGGCACTTTCCTGGATGATGCTTTCTTCCTGGTTGAAAATGCAGCAAATTCTCCCCTGATTGATGTTAACGATAACACCATTGAAGCTGTCGCCAACACAAGTTACGAACTGACCTTCGCTCTGTTTTCTCTTGGCCTGTTTATCTTCATGAAGGCAAAAAAGGTTAAGTTCGGCCCTATTCCCCAGCATAAGGATAAGATTCTTGCAGCTGTATTTGAGACTGCAGGTCAGTTCACCTATGTTTATGCGCTCGGTGGAATAGATGCTGTTGCAGCCCCGATTCTTTCGGCAGTGTGCGTCGTTTCCCTATTGCTTTCCCGCATTTTCCTGAAAGAAAAACTCTCCTGGAAAACCTACGTATTTATTACCGTTGTGATTATCGGCATACTACTGTTAGCGGTGAGCGAAGAACTCTGAAGCATTATAAATCCCCATCGGCAGTTCAATACCGATGGGGATATTTCTATACTCTCTTTCTTTGAATCGCCCGAAAAATTTCCATTGGAACATACATGACAATCAGTACCGCAGCAATCAAAACAGGAAAGCCGTAAAAATGATTTCCCCACATCTGTTCAAACAAATACAAGGGGTTTCCCTCTTCTGCGTACATAAGAAACATGAAGTTTGTGTCAAGCAATAAATTGATTCCATAAATGGGAATTGCCATAGCCACAAGCAGAAGTAAATACTTTGGCAGCATTTTCACTTTTGGCGAAAGCTCCCCTGAAATGCCTAAAACAATGGGATACATAGCAAGAAGGATATGAACTGTAAAGCTATGCAAATGCATGAAGTTCGCAAATGGCAGGCTCGTCCATGTAGGAAACAGCAACGCTGCAATTGCGCCGGGGATTCCCACCGTGTAGAGATATCCACCGAGAATTTTAGACGGAAACCATGCATGAATGGTTATTAAGAAGATGTTGATACTGCAAAGATGTAGCGGCAGATAACCAGCCTCAAATCTACCGCCAATAAGCAGCATTACATCCTTAAATAATTCATCAATAATCAGCAAAACCGCAACCGTCTTTTTCCACCGTTTTTTACCGGACTGCGTTAATCTTCTGTACCAAAAACAGTTTAAAACTGTAATAGCAGCAAAAACAAAAAGCCAAACAAAATGCAAAATACCAAAATGGGAAAACCCCAGATCTGACTGAATAGTCCCAGTGGTGTCCAGAAAATACTGCATATATGCCACCTTACTCACGAAAAGTCTTGCATAAAGCAAGTTTTTCTTCCCTACTTAACTTTTTCACTTCGTATTCTCTGCGAAGCGCGACACTATGGTTTTCACACGTTTCGCGGTATCGCACAGTGAACGGGTCCCTGCCTCTGGTATATTTTGCGCCCTTACCGGAACTATGCGCATTTAAACGGCGCTGCAAGTCATCGGTAATTCCGGTATAAAGGGTACCGTCCTTACACTCCAAAATATATAAGATCCAGGTCTTATCCATTTCAGCTTTTGCCCTTTTCTTTCAGCAGACTCATTTTAATGTCCCACAGTTTTTTCGACAAGTCGACATAGTAGGTGTGGGGATTATCAAAGCGCTTTACCTCATCCCACAAGGTGTCTACCTGCTGTAAACAGTATGTGCGAATCTGCTGCAAATCAGGACAGTCATAAACCAACTTGCCGTCCTTGAAAATCTGCACCATCAATTCCTTTGCAGTGAAATTATAGACATTCTTTGTCTTCCATGTCGCATCCGGATCAAATATTTCCATTTCACCACTGTCATCTACTGTCTCGTCGTAAACGCACAAGTAATCAGCAATGGCTTTTCCGGTATCGTTACCAAAGAAACGATACAGCTTTTTAAAATGTGGATTGGTTATCTTACCGGTATTTTCAGATATCTTAATTTTAGGAAGAACTTCGCCATTATCCAATTCAACAGCAGCAAGTTTGTAAACACCGCCAAAAACCGGCTCACTCTTGGCAGTGATCAGCCGTTCACCAACGCCAAACATGTCAATTTGCGCGCCTTGGCGCAAAAGGCCTTGAATAATATACTCGTCCAAAGAGTTGGAAGCAGAAATCTGGCACTCGGTCCACCCTGCTTCATCCAGCATTTTTCGCGCCTGTCTGGAAAGGTATGCAATGTCGCCGGAATCCAGGCGGATACCACATTTTTTAATTCCCATTGGCTTAAGAACCTCGTTAAAGGCACGGATTGCATTGGGAACACCGGATTTCAGTGTGTTATAAGTATCTACCAGCAAGGTTGCATTATTGGGATACATCTGGCAATACGCCTTAAACGCTTCATACTCTGTGTCAAACATCTGTACCCAGGCATGGGCCATTGTGCCACCTGCGTACACACCAAAAAGCTTGTCAGATATTGTGCAGGCTGTGCCGTTACAGCCACCAATATAGGCAGCTCTTGCGCCAAGAATTGCCGCGTCTGCACCCTGCGCTCTGCGCGAACCGAACTCCAAAACTGTTCTGCCGCCCGCAGCTCGAACGATTCGGTTTGCTTTTGTAGCAATCAAGCTCTGGTGATTGATGGAAAGCAAAACAAAGGTTTCAATCAACTGCGCTTCAATCGCCGGGGCGCGAATCGTCATAATCGGCTCTTTTGGGAATATGGGTGTCCCCTCCGGAACTGCCCAAATATCTCCGGTAAACCGGAAATTCTCCAAATAATTCAAAAAATCTTCAGAGAATAGTTTCCGATCCCGCAGATAGGTAATATCATCGGCATCAAACCGTAACTGCTGAATATAGTTGACTATTTGCTCCAGGCCTGCTGCAATCGCAAAACCGCCTCCGTCAGGACATTGCCGGAAGAAAACATCAAAATAGCAAATGCGATCTTTGTAACCGTTTTCAAAATAGCCATTGCCCATGGTCAGCTCATAGAAATCGCATAGCATTGTTAAATTCAGTTCACTCTTACCCATAGGATCCTCCCCATTCTCTTTTCTAAGCACATTATAAATCCATTTGTACCAAATAGCAACCTTTTTTATTGACAACACAATGAAAGTTGACTATATTATGAATTAATATATAGGAGGGATAATTATGGAAATTTCTGTTGGAATGAAGGGCGAAGTTACTTCCTTTGTGGAACGTGAAGATACAGCCCAAATTGTTGGATCCGGCAGCCTGCTTGTTTACGCCACACCTTGCATGATTGCTCTGATGGAAGGCGCTGCCTGTGAGGCGATCAGTAAGGCGCTCCCAGATGAAAAGACATCTGTCGGTATCAGCCTTGATGTTTCCCATCTGTCCGCGACACCGGTTGGCATGAAGGTCAGAGCTGAGGCGGAAGTCACGTCAGTTGACGGAAATACTGTTACATTTCATGTTTGTGCCTATGACGAGTCTGGAAAGATCGGTGAGGGCACACATAAGCGCGCTATTATATCTACACAAAAATTTTTGGAAAAGACATATGCAAAGCTGTAAACACAGAAAGAAGGATTTATATGGAAAAGATCAGCACATTTCTAAAGCGTAAGGACATCATATTTTCCGGTAAGCGTTACGGCATTGACGCCCTTGGTGCAATGGCGCAGGGTTTGTTCTGCACTTTACTTGTTGGTACAATTCTGAATACAATCGGTCAGCAATTTAATGTTGCCGTCCTCAATACGATTATCGCAACCGTCGGTCAGGGTGAAGGCGCTACAAGCTATACTATCGGCGGACTTGCATCAGCGATGGTAGGACCCGGAATTGCCATTGCAATCGGCTTTGCTCTGCACTGTCCCCCACTTGTTCTTTTTTCCTTAATACCTGTTGGTTTTGCTGCCAACACAATGGGCGGTGCCGGTGGACCACTTGCAGTATACTTTGTATCAATTGTTGCCTCTGAATTTGGAAAACTGGTTTCCAAGGAAACAAAAATTGACATTCTCGTTACGCCTATTGTTACGGTGCTTATTGGAATCGGATTTGCAGCGCTTGTTGCCTATCCTATTGGCGCTGCTGCAAGCGCGGTTGGTGATGCTGTCAAGTGGGCTACTCTGCAACAGCCATTTTTAATGGGTATATTAGTATCCGTTATCATTGGCATTGCATTGACCCTGCCAATCAGTTCCGCAGCAATCTGCGCAGCACTTTCTTTAACCGGCCTTGCCGGCGGTGCTGCAGTTGCTGGCTGCTGTGCCCATATGATTGGATTTGCAGTAATGAGCTACAAGGAAAACGGATTTGGCGGTTTGGTTGCGCAAGGTATCGGTACCAGTATGCTGCAAATGCCCAACCTTGTAAAAAATCCGCGTTGTTGGATTCCACCTGTTCTTACCTCTGCAATTACCGGTCCGATTGCCACTTGTCTGTTTAAACTGGAAATGAACGGTGCGGCTGTATCCTCCGGAATGGGCACTTGTGGGTTGGTTGGCCAAATTGGTGTCTATACCGGCTGGATAAATGATATTGCCGCCGGAACAAAGATTGCCATCACAGCCTTTGACTGGGTTGGTTTGGTCTTAATCTGCTTTATTTTACCTGCTGTACTATGCTCCGTTTTTTGCATTATTTTGCGTAAATGGGGTTGGATCAAGGAAAATGATCTGAAACTTGATTTTTAATTATAAAAAGTGTGCAAGGAAGTTCCTTGCACACTTTTTATATTTCTTGTCGTCCTTCCAGTGCTCTGGAAAGGGTTACTTCATCTGCGTACTCTAACTGACTGCCAACCGGGATACCATATGCAAGCCGTGTAACCTTTACTTCCATTGGCCGCAGCAAGCGGGATATATACATTGCTGTTGCTTCCCCTTCCGTATCCGGGTTTGTAGCCATGATCACCTCTCGGATTTCTCCGGTGGCAACACGTGAAAGCAGTTCCCGAATACGAATGTCATCCTGAGTCACATGATTCAGCGGTGAAATTACGCCATGTAAAACATGATATACCCCGTTAAACTCCCGTGAGCGTTCCAATGCAATCACGTCCCTCGGTTCAGCAACAACACACACAACAGATTTGTCACGCAGCTCATCGTCACAAATCGAGCAAATTTCCCGATCTGTTAAATTTTGGCACACAGGGCATGTATGCACTGTGTTTTTCGCGTCAACAATTGCATCTGCAAAGGACTGAGCATCATCCATTGACATTCCCAACACGTGAAATGCAAGCCGTTGGGCAGTTTTTCCGCCAATACCGGGCAAACGCGCAAACTGGTCAGCCAGTTCTTGCAGAGCAGCAGGAAAATAGTGCATATTTTCTCCTCTAAATTAAAATAATCCGCCTAAATTCAGGCCGCCGGTCAATCTGGACATATTGTTAGCAGAGTCAGTATCTGCCGCACGCATTGCTTCATTAACAGCGCCAATAATCATATCCTGCAGCATTTCCACATCATCAGAATCTACAGCTTCCGGATTGATCTCAAGACTCACAAGCTCATGCTTGCCACTGACTGTGGCTTTTACCATGCCGCCGCCGGTTGTAGCTGTAAAGGTCTTGCTTTCCATCTCCTCTTGCATTCGCAGCATTTCCTGCTGCATTTTCTGTGCCTGTTTGATCATTGCTGCCTGGTTCATTCCACCAGGCATGCCACGAAATCCACCTTTCGCCATTTTTTTCACTCCTGTTCTTAACTATCTTTAATGTTAACAATGTCGCGATGGGCGCGACCAAAATTTAAAAGTTGCTCCATATTCTCGTTTTTGGTTCCGGACGAAGACTGGTCCGTTGTAACAACACGAATTTGACGACCCAGCATCGCAGAGCCCTTTTGCGCTATCAACAACAGTACTTCGGGCTTATTAACGATGTCCTCAACAAATTTATTTTCGCATACTAATGTCAGCTTATCGCCGGAAAGCACGCCACGAAGAGGCGCATTCGGCGTTGTTATAAAGAAGCCTTTCATCGTTGGAATCAATTCCGGTCTGATCGCTGCAACCAAATCTGCCCAAAAACCAACAGGCGCTTGGTCTGCAGGTGAAGCCTCGGATTCTGTATGCGTTGTTTCTTCCTGAATAACGTCTTCTTCAATCGTAGCAGAAGGCTCTGTCGCAATCACTTCTGCCCGGGAAACAACAATTTCAGAATCCCTTGGCTTGGAAACAGTAAAACTGCCGCAGCGTACCTGATCCTCCAGACGCGTCAAACGCGCAATCAACGATTGGATATCGGTATCCAGTTCCGGTTGACACAAGTTTACAATGCAAAGCTCAGCATCCAGTCGGCGACTGCTGCTACGTGTAAAACCGGAAATGGTCTGTTGGATGATATTCATCATGCGCACCAATTCGCCGGAAGAAAAGCGTGTGGCCAAATCCATCGTTTCTTTTTGCGTAGCTACTTCGGAAAGCATACTCAAGCCATCTCTACCGGCGGTTTTAATAACCATGAAATCCCGCGTCAAGCAGGCAAGCTCATCCAAAAGTGCGCCCATATCTTTACCATCTGCGTAAAGATGGTTCAGTAATGTTAGTGCGTTCTTAGTGTCGTGATCTGCAATATAGGCCATAAGCTGACCGCATTGTTGAATACCGGCGATCCCCAAGCAGGCATATACCTGCTGCGCGTCCAATTCTCCGGTTGTTGCAGTAGCACACTGGTCCAACAAGCTCAAACCGTCACGCATTGCGCCATCTGCTAATCTTGCCAAAACTCTTGCAGCAGAGCTATCCATGTTAATATTCTCTTGATATGCAACATACTGCAATCTTGCAGCAATGTCCTCTTGACTGATTCTTCGGAAGGAAAAACGCTGACAACGAGACAAAATCGTGGCCGGCACCTTGTGCAGCTCCGTCGTAGCCAAGATAAATAACAGATGCTCCGGCGGTTCTTCGATGATTTTCAAAAGCGCATTGAAGGCTGAAATGGACATCATATGCACTTCGTCAATGATATATACGCGCTTATTCACCTGTGAGGGTGTGTATATCGCGTCATCCCGAAGATCACGGACGTTATCAACGCCATTATTGGATGCGGCATCAATTTCCAACACATCCATACAAGAACCGGAGTCAATCGCTTTACAGGCATCACAACAGTTGCAGGGGTTTCCGCTTTGCGGATTCAGGCAATTTACTGCCTTTGCCAGAATTTTGGCAATACTGGTCTTACCTGTTCCCCGAGTACCGGTGAACAGGTATGCATGACTTAACTTGCCACTGTCTAGCTGCGTTTTCAGCGTCTGGGTAACCGCTGCTTGTCCGACTACATCATCAAACGTCTGTGGCCTATATTTTCGATATAATGCCTGATACATACAAACCTCCAAAGGACAGGCCGGTTCATAACAAGATCGCACACCCACATTTGAACAAACCGAATACCCGGTCTCCATGCAGCCAGCTCAGGAACGGCAACCTTGCGGCACACAAAAAGGTCCGCTTAATGCTGCTTGGTTCCCCACCTGACATAGTTCACGGTTTTTCGTTGCGCAAGACCGTTCCATCAACGCCGCTTACATGGTCCGGACGGCACTCAAAGCTTGCCCGCGTGTGGGAATTCATCCCCGCTATAGCGGATTGCGGGTTACAGGGCACCGCTATCTCCCCGACTAGTGCGACCTTGTTATAAACCGGTCTATAGAACAAGGTTACTTAATTAGTTCAGCTTAGACTCAACAAAGTCAGCCAATTCGCCGAATGTAGCAATTTTCTGGTCTTCCATCTCCAGCTCGACACCCAGTTCAGCCTCAAGATCCATAATCATCTCAACGATATCCAAAGAGTCGATACCAAGGCTTTCAAAGGTGCTGTCGCGGGTAATTTCATCTGCATTCAACTCCAACTGCTTTGCAGCATAAGAAACCAGTTTTTCGTACATTTTTTTCTCCTCCAAATATCTTTTTTCTTTGTAAGATACCTTTTGTTATTTTAATATACACCCTTATGTTTGTCAATGGATGTTTTCACAGATACACCGGCTGTGTAAGCAGTCGCCCAGGCAATCTGCAAATTAAATCCACCGGTATATGCATCGCAATCTATGATCTCACCGGCAAAGAATAAGCCGTCTATCAGCTTGGATGCCATTGTCTTTGGATCAATCTGACCGGTCTTAATGCCACCGGAAGTGATTATCGCTTCCGCAACTGGCCTTTTTTGTGTTATTTCCAGTTCAAACCCTTTCAAAACGTGCACAAGCTTGCGCCTTTGCTCCTTTTTCAGGGAATTGGCCTGCAACTGACTGTCAATGCCGGCCTTTTTCAGCACAATGGATATCATGGAACGCGGTAAAAGATCCGTCAGCGCGTTTTCCATAGTGCGGTTTTGATATTGCTCCAAATCACGTAAAATGCGGTCATTCAATTTTTCTTCAACCAATGCCGGTTTCAAGTCAATGAGCAGTTTGCAGCCCACACCCTTCAGGTGAGCGCTCGCGCTGAGTACAGTTGGACCGGAAACGCCAAAATGGGTAAATAGCAATTCCCCAAAGTCCTTAAACAGCAATCTCCCCTTATTATCAAGAAGTTTGACGCCCACGTTACGCAGACTAAGTCCCTGCATCTGCGGGCAGTCAGTACCGGCAACCTCCATAGGTACTAACGATCCTTCAGTTGGCACAACCTCATGACCTAGTTCAGCTGCCAGTCGATAACCGTCACCGGTAGATCCGGTAGCCGGGTAGGACATACCGCCGGTTGCCAGAATAACCCACTTGCAGGGATATAAATTCTCTGCTGTTTTCACGCCGGTTACGATGCCGTCCCGGGTAATGATCCTCATTACATTACCGGTTCGAACTGTAACCTTGTTGCGCTGCAACTCCTTCTTTAGGCAATCCAAAACAGATGCAGACTTATCCGTTACAGGAAACACCCGGTTGCCACGTTCTGTTTTTAGAGGGCATCCGTTACTTTCAAAAAAATCGATAATTCTTTGAGGCGGGAATCTATCCATGGCGCTGTAAAGAAACCGGCTGTTGCGGGGAATGTTCTCCAAAACCTCCGTCGCAGAACAATTGTTTGTAATATTACAGCGGCCTTTTCCGGTAATCAACAGTTTCTTTCCCAGACGGTCCATTTTCTCAAGCAGAAGCACCTTGCTACCTTGCTGTGCAGCAATAATCGCAGCAAACATGCCCGCAGGACCGCCACCAATAACGATACCGTCGTAATTCATCGGTCATCTACCCGCTTTTCATACACATTGTATTCTTCCCACACTCGTTCAAGTGTATGGAAGGTCTTTTCCAAAATATGCTCGCGACCGGATGCTAACGCAACAATCAGCGCATTGATCACGCTTAAAGGAGCAGTCAAAGAGTCAACCAACGACACCATATCACTTTTCGCAAGCAAAATGTGGTCACAATGTTGTCCCAAGGGCGATAATCTGTTATCTGTCAGGCCTATAACAGTTGCGCCGGTAGTACGGCAGTATTGTGCGCCCTTAACCGTAGCCGCAGAATATCGGGGAAAGCTGATTGCAATTACAACATCATCTGCGCCGGCGCCAATCAATTTTTCAAACATTTCACTGGCGCCGGAAACAGTAACCATATGTATGTTTTCAAACATAAAACTTAAATAATATCCAAGAAAGTTTGCCAGGGGCGCAACCGATCTGGTTCCAAGAACATATATATTTTTTCCGTTTAAAATAGCTTTTACGGCAGCCTGAAAATCTGTTCTGTCCAGCATTTCTGCGGTCTGTTGCAATTTATCAATATCAGACTGCACAACCATGGAAACCACATCCTGATTGCCAATCCGTTCATTAGCAACCTCGATGCGTTGAAACGAGGTCAGTCTGTTCAGAACCATATCCTGCATTGCTTTTTGCATATCAGGATAGCCATCGTAACCCAGCTCAACAGCAAATCTGACGACTGTGGATTCAGAAACACCAACTGCCTTTCCCAACCGACTTGCCGTCATAAATGCGGCCTTATCATAGGACTCTGTAATATATCTGGCAAGCAGACGCTGACCTTTGGAAAAGGACGGTGCTTTCTGCTGCAAAACCAACAAAATATCCCTATTCATTATATTTCCTCCGTACAGATTTCTTCATCCGTTACATTCTATCAATCTATCCATAATTTTGCAAGTACAAACGGTAAAAATTGCATTTTACTTTTTCAGCGCTGTAATTTCATTTTCAGTTAAGTATCTCCATTTTCCGGATGGTAGATTTCCCAATTGTATGCTGCCTTCAGAGACTCTTACCAGTCGCACTACAGTCATACCAGCCGCAGCGCACATTCTGCGAACCTGACGGTTTCTTCCCTCATGGATAGTAATCTCCAGTTCAGCAGATAAATCGTCGCTATGCATTTCAGTAAGTACAACCTTGGGCGTGCGAATCTCGTAACCGTCCAAAACAACAGGCTTTTTAAGACGCTCCAAGCCGGCATCGGAGAATTTTTTTACAATTACGCGGTAAACCTTGTCCACCTGATGGCTTGGATGCATTAAATAATTAGCAAAATCCCCATCGTTTGTCAAAATTAAGAGCCCCTCGGAATCCATATCCAATCTACCCACAGGATAAACGCGTTTTCCGCAATCCGCAACCAGTTGCGCCACGTTTCTTCGCCCTTTTTCATCCGAAAGTGTCGTAACATATCCCCTGGGTTTGTTGAGCAAAATATATACATTCTCATCTTGCGTTGGAAGCGGTTTTTCGTCCAATAAAATCAAATCAAATTCCGGATCAGCGCTGTCACCAATTTGACATACTACCCCATTGCAGGTTACACGCCCGGCAGAAATTAACTGTTCTGCGCCGCGCCGGGAGGTTATCCCCCGGCTTGACAGAATTTTCTGTATACGTTCTTTCATGACTGACTGCCTCCAAACCATTTAACCCATATTGAGCGACGCACTTCTTTTTTCTGTTCAACAGTTTCACCATAATAGGTTGCAATCTTGGCAACCGCCTTGTTTCCAATGCAAACATACGCATCTATGCCTGCTTGTCCATAAACTACCGGTGCATAAACAAATCCTGCGCCTTGCAAAATAATTTCCGGATTTTCCGACGAAGCCAGCGCATAGAAGAAGTCTTGCGCAGCATAGACAGATACGCGTTCTGCTTCCCCGCCGACTATTTCAACACTGCCAAGGTACTCCCCTTTTTTCACTACCCTTTGAACCGAAAACTGGGAAAACCCATCTTCTAACAATTTCCCATGATCAGCCCAATCGTTGCCGTCATTGATTGTGACGGCAATCAAACGTCTCCCCTGTCGCGTTGCACTGGAAACCAATATGCGTCCGGCAGCCTTCGTAAATCCCGTCTTCACGCCGTCAGCGCCTTCGACTCGCCATAGTAGCTTGTTGTGATTACGTAGAACGCGGTTACCAACCCTCACAGTTTTAGTAGATACTGTTTGGGCAAAAATCGGATTCTCCATTGCATAGGCCGCCAAAACAGCCATATCCCGGGCAGTGGAATAATGACCGGGACTATCCAATCCATTTGGATTTACAAAATGGGTATTTGTCATACCCAACCGATGCGCCTTATCATTCATCAACTGCGCAAAACCTTCCACAGTTCCGCCGCAGTAGATTGCCAGCGCAACAGCTGCATCGTTTCCGCTATGAAGCATCAGGCCATATAAAAGGTCCTGAATGGTCAAAACTTCCCCTGCCCGCAAATACATAGAAGAGCCTTCGATACCAACAGCTTCTTTCGGTACGCGCATTCGGTCCAGAACATTGCACTGTTCACAAACAATCAACGCAGTCATTATCTTCGTTGTGCTTGCAATCAACGCTTGACTGTCTGCATCCTTTTCGTATAAAACTCTTGCGGTTGTTGCATCTAATAGAATAGCTTTTTGCGCTGAAATTGCTTTTGCCTCACCAGGAAAAAACAGGACGGCAGTAAGCAACGCTGCTGCCATCCTGACAAGAAATCGTTTCATTTGAATCACCCAAGACTAGTTTGCGCTTGGGCAGCGGGATTATTCGCTTTTTTGGTGCGTATGCGCATCAACAAAAGCCGCAATCTTATCCAAGGTATCCGGTACCATTTCCACAATGCGATCAACCGTCGTGCTGGCAGGTGCAGCCACAGGAATCATTCGAACGCTTCCATCTTTGATTACCAAAAACGCAATGGGGGTAACTTTAACGCCTGCGCCGACACCACCGCCAAAGGGATTTTCATGGTGATTTACATTCTTGGAAACAAAGTCAGAACCACCACCGCCAAAACCTACACTGACTTTGGATATGGGAATAATAGTAATTCCATCATCTGTCACGATAGGATCACCAATAACGGAATTCACATCTACCATTTCACGGATCTTTGCAATTGTATTGTCTAACATATTTGGGAGATTTTGACTCATGCTCCTGCACCGCCTTTTCTATTATTTGAAGTTTGTATGTTATTCTTTAAACCACGAATTCCTCGCCGAATGAGTAAAAAAGTCGCTCTGCCGAGGGTAATGGAAACCTGAAGTTGCGCAAAAATATAAACCTGTTGAGCAACAAAATCGCACGTAACCGAAATATCTCGCTTTTTGATATTACAATAACGTTCCAATTGGGGGATTACGTTTCCAAGCGCCGCCCAGACACGGCCGTAGTTTATTGCCAAATCGCCGGGATCTTCCTGCGCCAGAACAACTTTCAGTTCCAATAGATCTACCTGCAGTTTTTTCCACAAGTCACGCAGAATTTCAAAAATGAATTCTACGATTGGTCCAAAATCTGTGGTATTTCCGCCTGTGTTTTGCTGTTCTTTCTTTGCTGTTTTTTTCTTGGTATGCCGCTTTCCAGCTTGTCGGTACGGCGTCTTCTTTTTTAAGCG
Source organism: Faecousia sp. (assembly GCA_045658385.1). Lineage (GTDB taxonomy): Bacteria > Bacillota > Clostridia > Oscillospirales > Oscillospiraceae > Faecousia. The sequence goes on along the minus strand of JAZOUW010000060.1, from coordinate 32,373 downwards.
CTTCGGGTAAATGAGAAATTGAAAAAATGTAATCTTCAACCAAACCCGCCCACCTGCAGAATCATAAACGCCACGCAGGCCGATAGGAATCAGGCCGATCAAAAGAACACAAAATAGCCCGATCAGCCAACCCATTAACCAATCACCTCGGGCATTACCAGTTGATTCTCATCCGGTTGATCTTCGCCAGCCATTTCAACATCAATCGGCTCGTCAAAATTCACCTTTTCAATGGGTGGAAGTTCCTCAAGGGTGTGCAAACCAAAGGTACGCAGAAAATCCGGCGTTGTACGATAAAGAATCGGTCTACCAGGCACATTCAGTCTGCCGGCTTCCTCAATCAGCTTTTTGTTCATCAGCGCCGCAACAGAATATGCGCTGTCAACGCCGCGAATCTGCTCAATCATCGCTTTTGTCGCCGGCTGATAATATGCGACAATGGTCAAAGCCTCCAACTGAGATGAGGATAGCTTCGGAGGCTTACGGGTCTCCAAAGCCTTTGTTACATAATCGGCCATTTCGCCGGAAGATACCATTTGATAGCCATTCTCCAGGCGCAAAATACGAATTCCCCGGCGTTCAAACGCAAGGGTGTCTGCCAAGGCGTTTGTTACATTCTCAACAGTTTTTACATCCGTCTCCAACGCAGCAGCAAGGCGGGAGATCTCGATACGCTCACCGGCAGCAAACAAGATCGCCTCAATGGCTCTTTGCAAATCTTTTTCTTCCATTAAGTAATCTCCTTTGCTTCTTCTTTCGGTTCGTTAATCAACCGCACATTGGGATTATCCCCGGAATTATCGTCTTCCAAACGGACGGAATTGTTTTTACATAAATCCAATATTGCCAAAAAAGTTGCAACAATCTCCGATCGGGATCGATTGCCACGGAATAAATTTCTTAATCGTTCAATACCACGCAAAAGGAGCGTTTTTACAACCTCTCCTGCCTTGCGGGAAACAGGATACGGTTCTTTGCCTACAATGCCTTTAAAATTCACCTTAGGCGGTGGCAGCCGACGCTGACTTCTTTCGGCAATGGTATCCAATGCAATGCGCATGTCCTCCGGGTCATGGCGATACCGGTATGTACCATCCCGACGCAACGGTTCAGGTTCTTTAGTAAATACACAACGACCCACTTCATTCAAGGGCTCCAGCACAGAAATTGCCATGCGGATTTGCTCCATTGCATCCGCCCGTTGCCGCTCAATCAAGGATTTACGAAGCAAATCCAACTCGCTTTCAGCTTCGGCAGCTTCTGCAGCAGAAAGGAGCATCTTCGTCTTGATCAGCATTAAGTGAGATGCCATCGTGATAAATTCACTGGCAATTTCCATATCAAGACGTTTCATTTCATCCAGGTACGCCAGATACTGTTCCAAAATGGCAGTAATAGAAACATTTTGTATTTCTATTTTATTCTTGCTTAAAAGCAGAAAAATAACATCCAGAGGGCCTTCAAAATCCTCCATCGCTTCATTGCGGGCGCGAACAATTCCCTCCAAACGATATTGCGGTTCTCCCATAATATCTCCTTGCACGAATTGTCAGAGAAAATCTGACAAATTCCCAATAGTTATGAATATTATAACATTTCCTCCTCCATCCTGCAAGCATTTATCGCAATTTATTCATTAAAATAACAATGAAGAAAAATCACATAAAAAGCCCACTGCATTTGCAGTGGACTTTACGATGCTGCGCTATTTTTCCTGACCAATGGTCATAATATCATAAGGCGTGGTTTGGTAGACAAAGTAGTTCAGCCAATTACTGAACAGCAAGTTTGCATGACCGCGCCAGCGCACCAGCGGGCGCTGCGTATCATCGTCGTTGGGGTAGTAGTTTTCCGGAATATGAATAGGAAGTCCTTGATTCTTATCCCGCAAGTACTCTTTTTCCAGAGTGTCTGCATCATATTCCGAATGGCCGGTAACAAAAATTTGCCGCCCGCCCTTGCTCATAACCGCATAAATGCCACCCTTTTGAGAGGATGCCAGGATCTTCAAGCCGGGAACCTTCTCAATATCCTCACGCAGCACCGTGGTATGCCGGGAATGAGGCACCCAGAATGTATCATCAAAGCCACGGAGCAAAATAGAGCGTTTATAATCCGCCTCATGAGGAAACACACCAAACAGTTTTTCATTCATTTGGTACTTTGGAACACCGTAATGGTAATAAAGGCCGGCTTGCGCGCCCCAGCAAATATGGAATGTACTGTGGACATTCGTTTTACTCCACTCCATAATCCGGCATAATTCAGGCCAGTAATCAACCTCTTCAAAAGGCATATGTTCCACTGGTGCGCCGGTAATCACCATACCATCAAATTTCCTGTCTTTTAGTTCATCGAAGCTCTTATAGAAGTTTAAAAGATGGTCTTGGGCCGTATTTTTGGACTGATGCGTGGAAGTATGCATCAACTCCAAACGGACCTGCAAAGGGGTGTTTCCCAGCAATCTGGTGAATTGGGTTTCCGTTGCAATTTTCGTGGGCATCAAATTCAGCAGAACAATCTCCAAGGGGCGAATATCCTGTGTGGCTGCCCGGTTTTCCGGCATTACAAAGATATTTTCCCGCTGCAGCGTTTCTACCGCCGGCAAATCATTTGGTATTTGAATGGGCATAGATTTTCATTCCCTTTATTTCGTCAAATTTTGCTATATTGTACCTTAATTTAACTTCTTTGTCAATCGGTTAAAAGGTCCACTGTGTGATCGTTGTACCGTTATAATAATAGTCTAAAATTTCCTTGTAACTACTCCCTTTTACTGCCATTGCGTCAGCACCATACTGACTCATCCCCACCCGGTGGCCAAAACCCTTTGTTGTGATGGTTATCCGGTTACCAACAGCGGTAATCACAAATGCAGTTGAACGCAAGCCCAGCAGTTTACGTATTTCGGTACCTTTATAGTCCTTCCCACAGATGCGAATCGTATCCACGCCACCGCCTTGCGTATAGGTTGTGGATTCCACCCAGGTTTCCGGCTGTCCCGATAGCTTGTCCCCAATTTTATTTGAAAAATCTGACGCAGCAAAGGAAACTGTATCAGTGTAATGACTTGCCTGTTCCTCTCCCGGACTCTTAATAGCCTGTAAGTACGGAATATCGGAACCCCAAACTGCCTTCGCATCCTCTGTCATGCCACCACTACAGGAAAAATACGTTGCCTCTGCAAGTGCGCCCTGATACATCAGCACTTCACCGGTTGTTTCGCTTACTGCGGATCTGACTTTTTCCAGCTGTTCCCTTGATCCGCCGCCACTTAAAAAATCCTCCTCGGTTAGATACCCTTGACAGCAAGCAGAATCTGTACAAACTGCTGCGTCAGCATGCTTATCACCCCGTTCCAAACGCCGCAACGCATATGTACGTGCAACCACCGCCTGTGCTTTCAGTGCTTCCTGTTCAAAATCTGCCGGCATTTCACACAAAACGACTTTTGTCAAATAATCGTCCAGCTCCATTTGCTCTATATTTCCGTCAGGCAAGACAACCGGCAACGCAAAAGTAGGCACATGCGTTGTTTCTGCAGGTCCGGTAAACATTGTTGTTGCAACCGTATTCATAGTCGTTCCAATGGCAATCTCTGTTGCAACAGGCGTAACTGTATTTCTTTTCTCAACAAAAGAAAACAGCAATGTTGGGCAAAACACGCCCAACACCAAAGCGCCTACTATTTCTTTGAATTTTATATTCATAAAACCACCCCCGGACATTGTAGCAAGCAGGCAAAAAAGAATATGCTGATTTCTGGGGAATATTCTTCCAAATTTATGTCACCGCTTGACATCATTCCCTTCCAGAAGTATAATTTTAAGAAAGAAAAACGCGAAAGGCACGCATTATGAAAAAAACGCTTCGAATTTTGTTGCCGATTCTGCTGGCAATTGTAATTGTAATATGTACCTGTTGGTATTTATTCGTATATGACCGGGAATTTACCAGAGATGTCCTTGTAAGCTGCGCCCGTGTTAGCGAGTCTAACGGCAGTCACAACGTTGCTGCGTGGTTTTATAAGCTTGCCTATGCACAAGCAGGCAATAATGATGCCGTGGCATGTGAACTTGCCGAGCAGTACAAATCCTCCGGCAATTACACAAAGGCTGAATATACATTATCCAATGCAATCGCCGATGGCGGCGGTGTTGAGCTTTACATTGCTTTGTGCCAAACCTATGTTGAGCAAGACAAGCTTCTTGATGCGGTAAACATGCTCAACAATATCACAAATGCAGAAATTAAAGCACAACTGGATGCTATGCGTCCAGTCGCCCCAACAGCCGTTCCCGATCCAGGTTTTTACAGCCAGTATATTTCCGTAACCCTGGACGCACCAAATTATGTTATTTATACCAACTCTGACGGACAATACCCCTCAACCAAATCCTCACCTTACAGCGAACCGATTACGCTGCACGACGGTGAAAATACGATTCACGCAATTGCTGTTGCTGACAACGGTCTTGTCAGTCCCTTGTCCATTTTTGCATATACCGTCGGTGGCGTTGTTGAGGCTGTAGACTTCGCAGATGACGCCGTTGAGGCTTCAGTAAGAAAGCTGCTTGATGTAAGTAATGATAAGGTGATCTACACAAATGATTTGTGGACAATTAAGGAATTCACCGTTCCCAGCAGCGCAAAAAGTTATGCTGACTTAAAGCACATGGCATTTCTTGAGAAGCTGACAATCAATAAAGGAGTAAGTAACCAACTGGAATGCATTTCTTCAATGGCCAACCTTACAGAGCTATCCATTATAAGCACAAATGTATCCCAGGATGAATTGAAAATTATTGCCGCGCTTCCGCTTTTGGAAAAACTAAAGCTGCAAAACTGCGGTCTGACCGGTATCGCGCCGTTAAAGAATGCAACAAGCCTTGTTTCACTGGATTTAAACAACAACACCATCCGCACAATTGATGCAATCAGCGCAATTACCGGTTTACAGGAACTAAACCTCTCTCACAACGCAATTACCTCTTTAAAAGCCATTTCTTCGAATACCGCGCTGACAAAACTAGACGTTTCTTCCAATGATTTAACCTCACTTTCACCAATATCCACACTGTCCGGCCTAAAGGTCTTAAATGCCGGAACGAACAGCATCTCAAAGCTTGGTGAAATTGGGAATTTGACAGCTTTAACTACACTTTCCCTCAATAACAACAAGCTTAAAAAGGTTGCAGATCTCGCAAAATGCACTGCATTAACAGATCTCAACATCTCCTCAAACTCCATTAAAGATATTTCTGATCTTTCAAAGTTAAAATCACTTATGTATTTCGATTGTTCCTACAACAAGCTGACGAGCCTTCCCGCATTCCCAAAGAGTTGCGCATTGGTCACAATTGATGCATCAAACAACAAGATCACAAGCCTGGACCCTTTAAGTGGTTTAGAATCTTTAAATAATGTAAATATGGATTATAACGAGGATATATCATCTGTTAAATCTTTGGCAAAATGTCCCGTATTGATTGAAGTAAACGTTTATGGCACAAAAGTTTCAAATGTCTCCGCCTTGACAGAGCAAAGCATTATCGTTAATTACGATCCAACCTAGTCCAAAAGTCCGGTTCCTGTTGAACCGGACTTTTTTCGCATAAAAAGCAGACACGGGATAAAGGCGGGAGCAAAACCGAATAATGTTCATGAAACTCCACCTAAACCCGTGTCTGTTCAATTATTTGGATACACGTACGATACAAGTATAAACAACACCGTTATACGTTGTTTTTACAGTTGCATTTCCCTTTGCAACACCGGTTACAGTATTGCCGGAAATCGTACAAATAGAGCTGTCGGATGCTGTCCAGGTAACATTGATTTCTTTTCCGTCTGCATCCTTTAATGTAAGTATAAAGCTCTCGCCGGCAGTAAGCGTTACATCTTCATTGCTGATCGTGCAGTCAGCTTTTGGCGCGGTTGTTTCGGTAGTGCTTGTTTCAGCCTTGCCCATAGAAGCGCTGCAACGCACAATGCAACTGACTTTAACGCCGCCATATTCGCCGTGGACGGTAGTGATACCACTGCCAACAGCAGTAACAACACCATCCTTAATCGTTACTACATTCTCATCTTCAGAAGTCCATGTAATTTGGTTGGCTACAATCTCACCGGAATAGAGCTTCCAGGATTCTCCCTTGGAGTTAAGGGTAAAATCTTCTCTGTTCAGTTTAAGCTCGCTTGGGGTAACAACTTCGTTTTCAGTAGTTTCCGTTTCAGTATCTTCAATCGTGCAGATGACCTTGCATTCAGCCGTTGCAGTACCGCAGGTAACTGTAATTACGGTCTCACCACCACCGACGGAAGTAACCTTACCGTCTTGGGTAACGGTAGCAATCGACTCGTCACCAGACGTAAAAACTATAGCGTCTGTTGTTTCGCTGGGAAGAACCGTTACATTCAAAAGAACCACAGCGTCTGCGCTTTCAAAAGTAATCACAGTTTTGGACAGAAGAATCTCGTCACAAGGAATCGTCGTGACGGTCGTATCCGTTACTACATCAGACGCAGCTGTAGAATTCTCATTTGCGCCAACATTGTCCAACGGCTTGTCCTGCAGCAGATTGGGTACAAAGAAATTAAGCACAATATACACAACCACAGCAAGGATAATCAAAAGAACAACTAATGTTGTAATTATGATACCGGTTTCTTTTTTACCATCCTCCTGTGTGCGTTGCGGGTCCTGGGGAGATTCTTCCACAGAAGCTACAGGCTTGCCATGATTACGTTTTTTTACATTCGCTTTTGAAAATCTGCCGCCTTTTACGTGGGAATAAGACCTTGTAGCCTCTGTTTCTGCGTCATTGGTATCACCTGCAACAATTCTTGCGTCGACAGAACGGACACAACCGCAAATCGGACACTGGCTCGCCGTTTCCGGGTAGGATGTGCCACAAACATCACAAATTATCTTACTCATGCTATACCTCCAATAGAGTGTTTATAAATTGGAAACGATTCTTTCTGGACATATTATAGCATTTATTGCAGAATAAAACAACTATAAACATGTTGCATTTTCTTTAAATTTATTTTATGATATATACTGATGAAAAAAGGAGGCGATATATGTGTCAGAACCCAAGCTCATTTCGCCAATGCTTGACAATTTTGTTATAGGCGATCCATTCAGCGACAGTAATGGTGTTCGTTGCTGCCCTGCTATGGAAAACGACTCAAATGATAAATATATAGTAAAAATTGTTTCCACCCCGGCTTCTCAATCCCGAGTAGATGCCCTTTTACTCAGCGGTGCTTACTCTGATAAAGAATCCGTTCTTGCCTATTTTAAAACGATTTCGGACGGTATCGTGCAGGAAGCAGAGACCCTGCAAAAACTGTCGCAAATGGAAGGTTTTCTTTCCTTTAAAAGTTGGCAAACAGTGCCTATGGATGAGGACGAATGTGGCTTTGATGTTTATTTGATCAGCCCATACAAAAACACCCTTGCAAAGCAATTTCGCCAACAACCAATGACCCATTTGGGCGCTTTAAACCTTGGTCTTGATCTTTGCGCAGCACTGGCAGTTTGCAGGCATTCCGGATATCTGTACGTGAATTTAAAGCCGGATAATATCTACATAGGAGAAGATAATGAATATCGCATCGGAGACCTTGGTTTTTTAAAACTGGACTCTCTTAAATACGCTTCCCTGCCTGATCGATATCGCAGTGCCTACACAGCGCCCGAGATTGCAGACGCATACTCTACACTGAATACCACAATGGATGTCTATGCTGTCGGCTTAATTCTTTACCAGGCTTATAATGACGGCAATCTGCCTTTCTCCGGCAGCAACGCGCCTGACGAAGAGCTTCCGCCTCCGGATTATGCAGATTATGAAATGTCGGAAATCATTCTGAAAGCCTGCGCATTAGATCCTGCCGCAAGATGGACCAGTCCCATTGAAATGGGTCAAGCGCTTGTTGACTACATGCAACGAAACGGTGCAAACGACACGCCCATTTCACCGGTCTGCGCAGAGGAACCTGTTGCTGACACTACAGAAAGTGATGTAGTTGTAGAAGATTCCGAACCCCAAATTAATGAAACGCCTTTAGAAGCAGGCACTCTGCCCGACGAGGACCACATCCAGGATGATGCGCCGGATACTGATGAGCAATCATCTGAATTGAAAGAAATTCAGGATGATCAAGAAATCCAGGCCTATACAGAAGACGCCGACGGCAATCTTTCCTTCCTTGACGATAGTTATACTGACGACGCCGAATTGGACGGTGAGACCGAAGAGATTGACTATGGCGAAGTTACAGAAGAAGTTTCTGATATTTTAACGCAGGCAGACGACTTAATTGCCCACGATGTCCCAGATCCGGTTGTGCAGCCCGAAGCTATTGAAGTGCCAATGCCCGAACCCATTGTACTGGAGGATACACCGGCTGAAATTGAGGAAATTAGCGAAGATACAGATGTTGATGAATCTGACAGCACGGAAATTTCAGTTGCGGACGTAGAAGAAGCCGACGAAGAACAAGAAAACGCCGAAAATCCTCAGCCCAAAAAGCACTGGATTCGAAATTTAATCATAGCAATTCTCGCTCTGGCAATAATTGCAGCCGGTATATTCTTCTATCGCAATTTCTACCTACAACCCATTGATTCTATTTTGCTGGAGGACAGCGGCGATGGCGTTTTGACCGTTTTTGTTTCTTCAAACATTGACGAGAACAAGCTCAGTGTACTATGCTCTGATACATACGGCAACCAGCTGACAGCACCGGTTGAAAACGGTAAGGCAGTCTTTGCAGACCTTGCGCCGGATTCTGCCTACACTATTAGGGTTCTCACAAGCGGCTTCTATCGTTTGACCGGCGATACAACTGCATCCTACACAACCCCCAAGCAAACTAATATTGTTCAGCTTACTGCCGTCACCGGTAGCGAGGACGGATCTGTGATTTTAAGCTTTGCTATTGACGGTCCGGACAGCAATCAGTGGAAAATCAGCTATGAGGCTGACGATAAGGCAACAAAAGATGTGTTTTTTTCCGGACATATTGTAACGCTGAACGGTTTGACTGTTGGCAATGCCTACACCTTCACCTTAGAGCCCTTGGAGCAATTGCACATTGCAGGCACAAATGAAATTACGCACACAGCCAGTAAAATTGTCAAAGCTGAGAAGGTGCAAATCACCGGCTGCATTGATAATGTTCTTAACGCAAGTTGGGTTACTCCTGACAAAACGGCAATCAAAAGTTGGACTGTTCGTTGCTACAATAACAGCGATTTCGATCAGACGATTGTAACAAAAGAAACCAACGCATCCTTTAATATCACTGATACATCCAAAGAATACACCGTTGAAGTTACTGCAGAGGGCATGAGCGTAAATCAACGGGCGTATGCTGCTGCCGATTCTGCAACGATTACAGATTTTAAGGCAAAGACCTCCAATCCAAACAAATTGGTATTGTCCTGGAAGCCGGTTGGTGATATTTCATCAGATGGTTGGTTACTGCTTTACACAATTGATGGCGGTTCTCCGAAGGAAATCACTTGCAGTAGCAAAAACAAAATCACTATCAAGCCCGTGATTCCCGGCGCAAAGTATTCCTTCACGCTGCAAACCGCTGACGGCAAAGCAGTTCTCGGTGGACTATTAGATCAGGAAATCCCGAAAGCGGAGAAGTTTGAAGGCTATACAGTCACCGCCGATGACATGCAATTTATGATGTGCAAGCAGCCGTCTTATGCAGATTGGAATCGATACTATTTGTCAGATTCCGATTATCGCACGGAATTTACCGTAAATGAGAAGGCATCCTACCTTGTCAAAATGCTGAAGGAGTATAACACTTCGGATGATGAAATTATCTGTTTGTTTGTGATTCGCAACAAAGATGGCGCTATTGTTAGCGCCGAAACCACCACAGACACATGGATTGATATGTGGTATCGTAACTATTGCGAATTAGACATTCCTTCCCTTCCGGAAACGCCCGGGAAATATACAATGAGCGTATATTTCAACGGAAAATTTGTCAACGAGAATTCCTTTACCATAGTAAAAGACTAAATAATTTCGCCGGATGGTTATCCATCCGGCGTTTTATTTTCGTTTAAATCAAAACATAGTGTGCAAGAAGAAGTAAATACCGAGCCGTCCAAATATACTGCATGCTCTGCAACCCTTTGAAAGCCGCATGCTGCATGGACTGCCAGCGAAGCAACGTTTTTCTTGTCTACATGGGAATAGACCTTACCGGACATATTGACATGCATATATCGCAAAACTGCCTGCAATAGCGCAGTTGCATAACCACATCTACGGGCGTCTGGCGCGGTTTCAAGACCGGAAAGCAAATAGCCGTCTTTGTACGGCTCCATACGTACTGCAGATACATAAGAATCGTCAAACACCCATAATGCAAGAAACGCATCTTCTTGCGCAAAGAATTCTACCAGATACGACAATACGCATTGTTCTGCAGATAATATTCCAACAGACTCCAGATTGCCGGTAGATTTCTCTTGCGCGTCCGCCAAAATGCTTTCTGAATAGACTTTTAAAAGTTGACCTATATTCAGTTTAGAAAACGATGTTACAACACGAAGCATAAAGTCACCTTTAAAAATGCAATTTTGAAAATAAAAAGCTGAAAGATTTACAAATAGTATCAAGTTATTAATGCATGATAATTTGAATATACAGAAAAGTTATTCACAAATTCCACAAACTTTTCCACAAGTACTTTTCGGAAATCTGACTAAAAGTTGAAGTTCATCGTGGTTTCTGTGAAAATACAAACTTTCCGTCAGCAAAACATTCAATTATCTTCAAGAATTTAATGAATATTGCAAGTTTTTAAAAATGCAGGCAATCAACAAATCGCCTGCATTTTTTCATTTACATCAAAGAGATTCTCCAAGAATTGATTTAGTTGCATACGCATTCAAGGACATATCAGAAACATTTCCAGCAAGAAATTCATAATACCCTTGCGCGCCAATCATGGCCGCATTATCACCACATAACGAAAGAGGCGGCAGATAAACTTTTGCGTCAATAATTGCTGCCGCTTGCAAAAAATCATGGCGGATTCTGGAGTTTGCCGCAACGCCACCGGCTATTGCCAGCTTCTTATATCCGGACTGCTTTAAGGCAGCAATTGTCCGTGGAACTAATGTATCCGACACTGCGCTGCAAAAGGACGCGCATAAATCATTCACATTAAGTTGCTCACCCATCTGCTGCGCATGGTTGATTAAGTTAAGTGCGGCAGTTTTAAGTCCGGAAAAGCTCATGTCATAAGGATTCTGTCCAGCCTTTGCGCGAGGAAGCGAATATTTTGCATCATCACCGAGCTTCGCAGCATTGTCCAATGCTGCGCCGCCTGGATATGGCATACCGAGAACACGTCCAACCTTGTCAAAACATTCCCCCGCTGCATCATCCAATGTGCCACCAAGTATCTCCATCTGTGTATAATCCTTAACATCCACAATCATTGTGTGGCCGCCTGAAACAACCAGGCACAAAAATGGCGGCTTTAAATCCGGGTAAGCAATGTAGTTAGCTGCGATGTGTCCCCGAATGTGATGCACAGGAATCAGCGGTTTATTCATTGCAAGCGCCACAGCCTTGCCAAAATTCACACCCACCAGAACAGCGCCAATCAAGCCGGGGGCATAGGTAACAGCAACCGCATCAATATCACATCTCGACACATTTGCCTTTTCCAGCGCTTGATCTGCAAGAGCATAAATTGCTTCAATGTGCTTTCGGGAGGCAATTTCCGGCACAACGCCCCCATAAATCCGGTGTAAATCCACCTGGGAAGCGATACAATCCGTCAAAACATTTCTACCGTCAGCAACAATTGCAACCGCAGTCTCATCGCAGGACGATTCAATTGCCAGTATATTCAAACTTCCCACTCCTTCCGCAAGATCAGCGCATCTTCCTTGGGGCTTGCGTAATAGTTCGGTCTACGGCCAACCTGCTTAAATGCAAGGTCTTCATACAATCGGATTGCAGGCAGATTAGAGGCACGCACTTCCAAGGTAAGGCTATAAACCCCATTGGAGCGCAGCCTGTCAATTAAGGATATAACAAGCTGCCTGCCAACACCATGGCAGCGATAGGCCGTATCTACCGCAAGGTTCATCATATCCGCTTCACCCATAACGGATTGGGAGCCAACATAACCTACCACATTTTCCCCATCAACGGCAACAATCCAAAGAGATAACGGATTATCCAGTTCTTGTCTGATTGCGTTTTCACTCCAAGGCATGCTAAAACAAGCCCTTTCCAAATCAGCAATCTGCGCTGTATGTGCCTGTTCCATCAATACATATTTCATCATTTTGCCTCGTACCAGTTTTTCCCCCACTTGGCCTCCGCCAATAATGGAACATTCAATTTTGCAACTTGTTCCATCTCCCGGCTGATCAGCCGGGCAACAGCATCTGCAATTTCTTCGGGACACTCCACAACCAATTCGTCATGGACCTGCAGCAAAAGTTTTGCCTGTGGATACTTTTCCTGCAATGCTTTATCCACGCGAATCATCGCAAGCCTAATAATATCCGCAGCGCTACCTTGAATCGGTGTATTTAATGCAATTCGTTCTGCGCCCTGACGTATATTGTAATTGCTGCTTTTCAATTCCGGGATATAGCGGCGTCGACCATACATTGTTTGGGTATAGCCCTTTTCTCTGGCATCCTCAACAACAAATTTCATATAATCCCGGACACCGTGATAGGTAGAAAGATAGCCGTCAATATAGGCCTTGGCCTCATAGCGGCTTACACCAATATCATCCGCAAGGGAGAATTCAGAAATACCGTAAACAATACCAAAGTTAACCGCCTTGGCACGCCGCCGTTGCAGCGGTGTTACATTTTCAACAGGAACACCGAATACCTGCGAAGCAGTAACTGTGTGAATGTCCATGCCACTGGCAAAGGCGTTCAACATCGTACTGTCGTTGGCAATATGCGCAAGAACTCGCAATTCAATTTGACTATAATCCGCATCCACCAGAACATACCCAGGTCTGGGAACAAACATTTTGCGAATCTCTGCGCCCAAATCCGTACGCACAGGAATGTTCTGCAAATTCGGTTCCGTAGACGAAAGCCGTCCGGTAGCGGTAACCATGTTTTGAAAAGTTGTTCGGATGCGACCGTCGGTGCCAATCACCTTCATAAGGCCGTCAGCATACGTGGACTTCAGCTTTGTCAGCATACGATAGTCCATAATTGCCGGAATAATCGGGTGTTTTCCCCGTAATTTTTCCAGCACATCTGCATTGGTGGAATAGCCGGTCTTTGTCTTCTTTACCGGAGGCAGGCAAAGCTTTTCAAATAATAATTCACCTAACTGCTTGGGAGAATTGATATTAAACGCGCCTTCAGCGTATTCGTAGATCAGCCTTTCACAATCTTCAATCTGCTGCTTAAGCATTGTGGCAAACTGAGATAGCTGCGGTTGATCAACAGCTATTCCCTCCCGTTCCATGCGATAAAGAACCCCGCACAAAGGCAACTCAATATCAAAATACAGCCTGTCCATCCCCTGCCTGGTCAATTCCTGCAGCAATTCAGAACGTAAATACCACATTGCCTCTGCGCAGCCGGCAGGATCTCCATCGTTCACATTGATACCAAGATAGTTCGTTGCCAATTTAGAAAGTGGATAATCCGATTGAGAAGGATTCAAATCATAGGCTGCAAGGGCCGTATCAAAACAACAAGTCGCAATTTGCAATCCCAGGGCGTCAAGCGCGTGCATAGTCGCTTTTGCATCATGGCATATCAGTTCACCCGGCGCAAAATCAAAAGCCATCTGCGCCTCCATGGGGGTCAAAACGCAAACACCGGATTCCCAGGCAACACCCAATGAATTATCCGGCGCAACATATAACGCGCATAATGCGCCGTTATCAGGCAAGGTAGTAACCCGAGGAAGGCGCGCAATCTCCTTTTCTGGAATTTGCGCCTGCAATTGCGCGCCCCGCAAACCATATCGGTCAATTAACCGCACAAATTCCAGTTTTGCAAATAATTCATAAAGGGCAGGCTGATTATACGGCTGAATAACAGCATCCATCGGTGCAAAATCAATGGGTGCATCACATCGAATCGTAGCAAGATCGTAGGAAAGATACGCCATTTCCCTATTCTGTTCTAACTTTTCCCGAAGCTTAGGGCGAATAGTCGCATCTTCCAAATTTTTGTAAATGCCGTCAAGAGATCCAAATTGCAACAACAGCTGCGAGGCCGTCTTTGGACCAACACCGGCAACACCGGGAATATTATCGGAGCTGTCACCCATAAGTGCCTTCAAGTCAACCATTTTTTTAGGCTCGAATCCGTACTCTTTCTGAAACTTTGCCGAATCGTACAGCTCCGCTGTTGTTTGTCCGGGACGGGAAATCACCAATTTCACATGAACGTGCTCGTCAATCAGCTGTAAGCTGTCCCGATCTCCGGTGACAATAGTACACTCCCAATCATTATTGCCGCAAATTTTGCCTACAGTACCAATAATATCGTCTGCTTCCCATCCCTGACATTCATAGATAGGAATATTCATCGCCCGAAGAACTTCTTTCATAATAGGCATTTGCTGTGCCAGCTCTTCCGGCATGCCGTGGCGGTTTGCCTTGTATGCGTCATATTTTTCATGACGGAAGGTAGGTCCATGCAGGTCAAACGCGACGCAAACCGCCTCCGGCTGTTCTTCCTTTTCCATTCTCTCCAGAATGTTCAGAAATCCATAAATGGCATGGGTGTAAAGCCCCTCACGGTTTGTAAGGGGCTTTACACCAAAAAATGCACGGTTAATAACGCTATTGCCATCCAGAATCAACAGCTTCATATTCTTCTCCATTTTGCACCCTGGGGGGTGTCGATAATTTCAATACCCATAGCCTTTAACGCATCACGGATCCTGTCCGCTTCCTGATAATTCCTGGCCTTCTTGGCCTCTGTACGGGCAGCAACCAATGCATCAATCTCCGGATCAGCGGTTGCCGCAGCCTCCGCAGTTTCCCTTTCGCGCAGCTGAGCAGCCGCCTGCAAAAGATTAAGAGAAAGGACCTGGTCAAAAGATTCTATCGCAGCCAGCTTTGTTGCATCGTTTGTCTTCGCCTTCAAAACATCGTAGACAGCTGTGACCGCCAAGGATGTATTTAGGTCGCCGTTCAAAGCGCCGACAAAGCGTTCCTTCAATGCTGCGAAGGCCGTTTCATCCACATCACCGTCATCGGTAAGATTTGCAATCTTGGCAACTAACTTTTCATAGGCCAGCGCAGCATTGTCCAGGTTTTCCCAGTTAAACACAAGGTTTCTGCGATAGTGGCTCTGGATGCAGAACAGGCGGTATGCCATGGGATCGTACCCCTTCTGCTCCAAAAGGCTAACTGTCAAAAACTCGCCCTTGGATTTGGACATTTTGCCTGTATCCGTATTTAAATGGTGCACATGGAACCAGTAATTGCACCACTTATGGCCAAAATAGCTTTCTGACTGTGCGATTTCGTTGGTATGATGAGGGAATGCGTTGTCTATACCGCCGCAGTGAATATCCAAGTCCTCACCAAGGTACTTCATGGAAATACCGGAGCATTCAATATGCCAACCGGGATAACCAATTCCCCAGGGAGAATCCCATTTCAGTGCCTGATCTTCAAATTTAGACTTAGTAAACCACAAAACAAAATCGTTCTTATTGCGTTTGTTGGTATCTTCTTCAACGCCTTCACGAGCACCAATAACCAGATCTTCTTCGTCATGGTCATTAAATACATAGTATTTCTCCAGTTTGGAGGTATCAAAATACACATTACTGCCGGCAACATAAGCAAAACCCTTTTCAATCAAGCCCTGCACCATTTGGATAAACTCCTGAATACAACCGGTAGCCGGCTGTATAATGTCAGGTTTTTTGATATTCAGTTTTTCGCAGTCTGCAAAGAATGCATCTGTATAATACTGGGCAATTTCCATGACAGACTTGTTTTCCCGCTTTGCACCCTTGAGCATTTTATCCTCACCGGTATCGGCATCGGATGCCAAATGACCAACATCCGTAATATTCATGACACGTTTCACATTGTAGCCCATGTATCGCAATGACTTCTCCAGTACATCCTCCATAATGTATGTGCGCAAATTGCCAATGTGGGCAAAGTGATAGACCGTAGGTCCACAAGTATACATCTTTACGACATCGGGAGAATTCGGTTGGAACAATTCCTTCTTATGAGAAAGAGAATTATATAAATACATAAAAAATACCTCCTAAATAAAAAACACCTCTTGCGCCTACAAGCACAAGAGGCGGGTCATTCAACTCGCGGTTCCACTCTCATTTTTCACTCAAATTATATTCGCTCCCGGGTGCACTTTCCCTGATCACACCTACCGGGCTTACAGCCAAAGGCCCAGATTCTCTAAAGGATTTGATACAGGTACTCTTCCCATTCACAGCGATATTTTGTATTGATATTTTATCATCGTGCATATTTTTTGTCAAGCATTCCCAACATCGAATCAACTACAATTTCATTGCTTTTGCAGGTATAGTATGGTATAATTTCAGCAAATTATCATACATAAGGAGAGTACAACATGAAAAGGATCATTGCCGCCATCGTGCTGGCATCCTTACTGCTTATGATTACCGGTTGCAAAAAAAATGATACAGAAAACACACTGAGTACAACAGGCAGTGACGTTACTGTGGACAATACAGCACAGGAACCCGAAAAAACTGTGATGCCTATTAAGCAGATTCCCATGGTGTCTGTTGCAATGCCCCTTATTGCCCATTCTGCGGTTGCCAAAGATAATAACGCTATATTTAAAAACCTCTATCAGAACATGGTATTGATCACACAAGATCCGGAGGTTGCCGATAAAATCATTATTGATTACCTGAATAAAACAGACATGAGCAGCACCGCCAACACTATGCAGGCGCAGGCTGAAAAGGCCTACAACGAAAAATCCGATCAAGCACCGTGGTCACCATATCTGCTTCAAACTACTTACACTCCCATGCGCATTGATTCAGGCATATTAAGTCTTTTGGGCGCAAATGTTTCCTATGCCGGCTCCGCCCACGCAGATCTTATCGGAAACTCAATAACTTACGATCTAACCACCGGAGGCCAACTTTCTTTAGCAGATATTTTCACAAAATCAGCAAATGCAAAATATATTTGCGATCTTGTTTTAGACGCCCTATCCTCCGAAAATAGATTATTTATTGATTACGAAGCTACTGTTAGAGACCGTTTCGATGAAAACTTTATAGAAGATACGGATTGGTATTTTTCCAATAACGGCTTATGCTTCTACTTTTCTCCTTATGAGATTGCATCCTATGCAAATGGAATTATAACCGCCGAGATACCCTATAACAAGCTTACCGGTGTCATGCAGGACAAATTTTTCCCATCCGAACGGGAAAGTGCGCAAGGCACAGTACTTGTTTCAGAATTTGAAAGCGATAGTTTAGCCAAATTCTCCCAATTTTCGGAAGTAGTATTGGAAGAAGGAACAGACAAAATCCTTTTGCACAGTGAAAACGGCGTATATGATGTACGCATCGAGTCTGGCAGTTGGTCAGCAGACGGACTTACCTACACCGCAGAACACACAGTTTTTGCGTGCTATGCGCTGACTCCCGGTGATGCCATTATGGTAGATTCTCATTTCACACAAACACGCCCAACGCTACGGTTAAGCTACACTACTGGCGAGCAAACCGTAAGATATTACATTGCTGTAAACAACGGAACTCCCGTGCTGACTCCCGCATAGTTAATTGATCCCAGTCTTATACGGCTGGGATCTTATTATATTCTTTCGTCAACCTTACCAGTTCCGGACTCAATAACGCCACCGCTATCAGACTTGGAATTGCCATAAGACCGTTTACGCACTCTGCCAGTATCCAAACCGTTTGGGTATTTAAAACAGCTCCAAGGATCACTGTAATGCCCTGAGCCCACGCAAAAGTGTACCAGGCATTCTCGCCGAATAAATACTGCGCGCACCGAATACCATATAATCCCCAACCCAAAACAGTAGCAAGCGCAAAACAGCATAGCGCCAATGCAATTGGAATACAAACCCACTGACCGCATACATCTGCAAAAGCCTGGGTCGTCAGCGCGATCCCGGAATCCATACCATAAGTTATTTCTGTTCCACTGCACAAAATCACCAACGCAGTCATCGTGCAAATGACAATGGTATCCAGAAAAACTTCCATGATTCCCATAAAACCTTGCTCCACAGGATGCTTTACGTCAGCAGCGGCATGGGCAATTGCCGCTGTACCCATGCCTGCTTCATTGGTAAATACACCTCTGGATGCACCAACGCGTAATGCCATAAACGAGGAACCCAGCATCCCCCCTGTTACCGATTTGGGCGAAAATGCCCCTTGAACAATTGCTTTAAAAGCATAAGGGATTGCTTCTGCCTTTACAGTTAAGACAATGATACCTAACAGTAAATACCCAATGGATGCGAAAGGCACTAATCTTTCTGCAATCGTACCGATTCGTTTTGCGCCACCGAGAAGCATCATTGTAATCAGCACTGCCAAACCAACGCCCATCATGATATTTCCGACTTGTGACTGGGTTCCACCTACGGCAGTTAAAGCACTGTTAAAACCGCCAATTACTGTGTTGATCTGTGTCGCATTTCCAACGCCAAAGGACGCCACTACCCCAAAAAAGCAATATGCCGCGCCCAACCATCGCATTTTTGCGCCCAAACCATTTTCGATCATATACATTGGACCGCCAACATACTCACCATTTATATTCTTTATCCGATAGCGGATTGCCAGTACCGCTTCGGCAAACTTTGTCACCATGCCCAAAACACCGCAAATCCACATCCAAAATATTGCGCCGGGTCCACCGATGGCGATTGCACCAGCAACACCTGCCAGATTGCCGGTACCAACAGTAGCTGCAAGCGCAGTACATAACGCTTGATAGGACGAAACGCCGCTATTTTTGCTTTGTTTGCCGGTTAGCTGCGCCCAAAAGGATTTCCATGCTTTAGGAAACAAACGAAACTGCGCAAAACCTGTCTGTATGCTTAGATAAAGGCCAACGCCCAAAATCAAAACAAGCGCCGGAATTCCCCAAACGATTGCGTTCACTTTTTCCAAAAATCCAAACACAATATCACTCCCATAAATAACAAGCAGCCTCTCAATTCGAGAAGCTGCTTTCGTGTTATTCCCATTTAACCCAAATATCAGGGCAATATCCAACTGTAACAAATTTTCCATTTCGTACTACCGGTGTTTTGGCAAGCGACGGATCATCGTAAACTTTATCTTCTTTCCCTCGCGCATCCTCCATATACTTCATGGTGACAATTTCTTGAGAATTTGCATTCCAGTCGACCAAATTATCAATCCCGCCAACACCGCGCAATACTGCGTCAAATTCCTTTGGGGAAAAGCCAAACTGGAGGATGTCCACGTACTGATACTTTATGCGGCGTTCTTTAAAATATCGCTCCGCTTTCTTCGTATCGAAACATTTTTTCTTTCCGAAAATCTGAATATTCAATAGGTCACCTCCATTAAACACAATCCACATGCCGGAACAGCTGCACCGGCATCTGCCCGAGCACCACCAAAAAGCGCGGGAATATTACCAATTTCACGGGTGCCCTTGCCAACCTCCAGCAAAGTGCCAACCATAATTCGTACCATATGCTGCAAAAAACCGTTGCCGGTTACTGTAAAATGGATTTCATCCCCAATTGCAGTAATTTCAAAGCTATGGATTGTTCGAACTGTGGATTTTTTCATATTCCTATTGCCGCAAAAAGCAGAAAAATCGTGAGTCCCGACAAAGTAGTCTGCAGCGCGCTGCATTCTTTCGATGTCCAGAGCATCCGTATCAATGTGAACAAATTTTCTCTGAAAAACACAAGACGATAAGCTGTTCCAAAGACGGTATTGATAAGTCTTTGTCTTTGCGTTTAAGCGCGCATGGAAACGAGGTGATGCATTCTTGCAGGAATATACCCCAATGTCCTCCGGTAAATACATTCGCAAACCGAAAAGGATCTCATCGCAAGGCAATTCGCTGTTGCAGGTGAAGCTAACGACCTGACGCAACGCATGGGTACCGGCATCGGTCCTGCCACTGGCAGCTACATGAATTTCTTCCTGCAACAGTCTGGAAAGCGTTCTTTCCAATTTACCTTGAATTGTGTTGTCGCTACCAGGAAGGCGTTGCCATCCTTTGTATCTTGTGCCGTCGTAGCAAATATCAAGCCGTAGATTTCGCATACCTTTCCAATTCCTCTCTGGCTTCTAATTCATTGTCAGCGGAAAACAAGAAATTCCCATTAAGATCGTAAACCTGGATGTGTTCTCTGATGTTTTTCATAATATACATAACCATTCCCCTTTCGGTTTATGGCAATATCATACATCAGAAAATGTCCAACAATTCGTACATTTTAAAATTACACAATCACCTGGTAACCGGCTTCGGTAATTGCCTTTTTCAAAACATCTACGCTGGCTGTTCCGGTAACGGTAACCTGCTTTTCCTGCAAATCCACAACAGCATCTGTAACACCTGCTACCTCTTTGCAAACATTCTCAACACGAGCCTTGCAATGAGAGCACATCATGCCCTCAACTTTAATAATCGTTTCCATACTTTTTTCCTCCTGAACGTCAATTACTTCTGTCTTTTGAATTCTTACTTTCGGTTGAAACAACCGCAATCTCAACGCATTGGAAACCACAAACACCGAGCTGAAACTCATTGCTGCCGCACCAAGCATTGGGCTTAGCTGAATTTGGAATGCGGGATACAAAACACCGGCGGCAATGGGAATGCCAAGGCAATTATAAAAAAATGCCCAGAACAGATTTTGCCGAATATTACGAATCGTCGCTCTGCTTAGCTCAATTGCCCTGCAAATACCGGTCAGAGAACTTTCCATAAGGACAACATCCGCGGAATCAATCGCAACATCTGTACCCGCGCCAATTGCCATACCTACATCCGCTGCAGCCAGTGCCGGAGCGTCGTTGATTCCGTCTCCAACCATCAGTACGTTTTTACCCTGTCTGCGCAGTTCCTCCACGGCAGCTGCTTTGTTCCAGGGCAACA
Source organism: Faecousia sp. (assembly GCA_045658385.1). GTDB lineage: Bacteria > Bacillota > Clostridia > Oscillospirales > Oscillospiraceae > Faecousia. The sequence goes on along the minus strand of JAZOUW010000060.1, from coordinate 11,196 downwards.
CGTTGGCAATTACCTGGGAAATACCCGCCTTTTGCGCAATTGCCCTGGCGGTTGTTTCATTATCGCCCGTCAGCATTACCAGATCCAGCTTCAAATCTCTCAAAGCTGCTATGGCATCAGCAGAATCATCACGCAAAACATCTGCAGCTGCAATTGTGCCAAGAAATTCCCCGTCCGCAGTCGCAAAATACAGCGGGGTCTTCCCTTCAGCAGCCATATAAGAACAATCAGGAACTGTCACATTCAGTGCACGCATAAGCTGCAGGTTGCCGCCATAGTACCTTGTGTTATCAATAATACCACTAACGCCCTGACCTGGCAAGGTCTCAAAGAAATTTGCTTCCGGATAAGTCAGATTTCCGACTTTATCCATAATTGCCTTTGCAAAGGGGTGCTCTGATTTTTTCTCAATCGCAGCAGCTACGCGCAGTAATTCCTCTGCATTCAGTTTTCCGGGTATCACATCTGTAACCGCCGGCTTGCCGGTAGTAAGCGTTCCGGTTTTATCCAAAACAACCGCATCAACCCGGTGGAGATTTTCAAGGGATTCGGCATCCTTAAATAATATACCAAGCCTTGCCGCTGTACCGGTACCTACCATAATAGCCACCGGCGTTGCTAATCCCAATGCGCAGGGGCAAGATATGACAAGCACCGCAATCGCAGTTGTTAAGGAAAATTCCAGTGTCTGACCTGCAAGCATCCAAACTGCGAAAGCTGCAGCGGCTATCAGCATCACCACCGGCACAAATACGCCGGCAATCTTATCTGCCAAACGAGCGATAGGTGCCTTGCTGCCACCGGCTTCCTCCACCATTCGAATGATCTGGGCAAGTGATGTATCCTCCCCTACTTTATCTGCTCTGATTTCAAGATAACCCTCCGTAATAATTGCAGCTGTGGGAACAGTATCACCAACAGTCTTTTCAACCGGAACACTTTCACCAGTTAACGCACTTTGATCCACCGCCGCTCTGCCGGAGATGATTGTTCCGTCCACCGGCACTTTGCTGCCGGAACGCAAAATAACTGTATCACCGACATTCACATCCTCAATCGGAACTTCCTTTTCCATGCCATCGGCACGTACCGTCGCTGTCTGGGGACTTAAATCCATCAAAGCTTTCAATGCGTCGCCGGTTTTCCGTTTTGCCCGCGTTTCCAAATATTTTCCCAATGTTATCAGCGTTAAAATCATTGCCGCAGACTCGAAATACAAATTTTCGCTGTATGTCTTAACAATCTGCCAATCCCCATGTCCCATTGCAAAGGCCATCCGAAACAGCGCGACCACACCGTATATCAGTGCAGCGCCGGAGCCAACCGCAATCAGCGAATCCATATTGGGCGCACGATTACACAAAGCCTTAATACCGTTTGAATAGTACACACGGTTCAGATAAACTGCGGGTAATGTCAAAAACAGCTGCAGAAGCGCTGCAACCAGCGCATTTCCCTGTCCATGGTACCAAGCCGGCACCGGTAAACCGAGCATATGTCCCATGGTAAAATACATTAAAATCAGCAAAAACACACCGGAGCCAATAATCCGATTAAGCATACTTTTGTCCGTTTGGGGTTTTGTATTATCCTGTGATTTCTTTGCTTCACCAAGCATAGAAATACCATACCCCGCAGCTTCCACTGCCGCAATGATTCCTTCTTTTACATCCGCAGTATCAGCATATACGGTCATTTTCCCTGCCAGTAAATTCACTTCAGCTTTTTCAACGCCCTGCACTTCCCCGGTAACCTTTTCTACACGGGCAGAGCAGGCGGCGCAGGTCATACCTGTTACTATAAATTTTAGTATCATAATCCACCTCAATCAAATTGTTGACACAGTTTTTATCCTATGTTAATATTCTAGCATACAGTACGCAAAATGCAAGTACGCACATTATTGTGCCATACTATCCTTTTGGATACCAAGGAGGTTTGACAATGGATACCACCCAAAGCTGTCCGGTGGAAATCACGCTGGATTTAATTGGCGGCAAATACAAGGCGTTGATCTTGTGGCGGTTGTCAGAAGGAAAGCTTCGGTTTTCTGAACTACGCAAAGCAATTGCCGGTGCAACACCAAAAATGCTGACACAACAGCTCCGCGAGCTGGAAGCCCAGGCATTGATACACCGGGAAGTCTTCCCTATTATCCCGCCAAAAGTTGAATACTCTCTTACAGAATTGGGTCAAAGCCTAATGCCGGTACTGACAGCGATGCGTGACTGGGGCGCAGATTTTCTTCACAGCAAGAACCTGGAATCCTCATGTTTTATGATGCGCAGGTCCTCCGCAAATTCCACAAATTAAACAGATAGATAAAGGAGAATAACTATGAAGATCAAAATTTTGGCTGATAGCACATGTGACTTGTCCGCAGAGCTTGTTGAAAAGAATAACATTACCATTGTACCGTTAACCGTTATCAAAGGCGGAGAGCCTTATGTTGACGGTGTTACCATAACCCCTGCAGATATTTTTGCCCATGTAGAGAAAACCGGCGAATTGTGCTCCACAACTGCACCCAACATGGATGAATATATGCAGTGGTTTGAGAAATACACAAACGATTATGACTATGTGTTTCACATCAGTCTAGGCTCTGGTTTTTCTTCCAGCTACCAGAACGCCAACCTGGCTGCCCAGGAGTTTTCCAATGTCCGGGTAATCGATTCCATGAATCTTTCCACCGGTCAGGGCCTTGTAACGATAAAAGCCTGCGAGCTTGCAAAAACCTGCGAAAACGCTGACCAGATGCAGCAGGAACTGGAAACCTTAACCACTAAGGTTGAGGCAAGCTTCTTGCTGGATCAGCTGCAATATATGGTCAAGGGCGGTCGTTGCTCCTCCGTTGTTGCGTTGGGCGCAAACCTGCTGAATTTGAAGCCTTGTATCGAAGTTAAAGACGGCAAAATGTCTGTTGTGAAAAAGTATCGCGGCAACTACGCCAAGTGTCTGGCAACCTATGTAAAGGACCGTCTTGCAGATCGCGAGGACCTGGACAAAGGTACTTTGTTCGTAACCCGCACAACTGTTACCGACGAATGCGACGAGGCTGTAAAGGCTGCTTTGGACGCCCACGCTGATTTTGAAAACATCTATTGGACACAAGCAGGCTGCACTGTCACTTGCCACTGTGGTCCCTCCACTCTGGGCGTTCTGTTCGTCCGCAAATAACTTAATCAAAGAACCTCTTAAAATGGCAGAATGCGGTTGCATCCTGCCATTTTAGTTATTGGGTCGTTTTAGTCTTGCAGCTGTGCCACAAACATATTGATTTTACAATGATTTTCTCATATCAACGAAAAAAACTCCCGGAATCATTCCGGGAGTCTTTTGGCTTAGTTTCCTGCGTTCTTTTTTGCTTTCTTTGCAGCCTTTGCCTTTGCTTTGGCTTCTTCTGCCTTCTTCGCTTCTTCCTTGGCGGCAGCAGAGGCAGTTTCATTGGTGGACAGTGCCCACTTCATCAGCTCAATACGAACCTGATCAGCGCCGGTTTCGACAACAAAACGGTCTTCCTTAACATTCACGACCTTGCCCGTGATACCTCCGATGGTCGTGATCTCATCGCCAACCTTAATGTTGGAGCGCAGATTTTCAGCTTCCTTTTTACGCTTGTTTTCGGGGCGAATGATCATGAAATAGAAAATTACCACCATGGCTACCAACATGATGATTGTAGAAGCCATGCCACTACCGGCGCCAGGATCTGCAACAGTCAAAAAGTTAAACATAATATTGCTCCTTTATTTGTAATTTCTTAACTATTATAGCATTGATTAGGCAAATTGCAAGGGCAATTTAGATTCTTCTGGATAACTTTTCAGAATATTCACATCTGAACTGCCGGAAGATACCGTTGTCCAAGGCATCCCGGATTTTCTCCATCAGTTTATTGTAAAAATACAGATTGTGCATAACAGAAAGTCGCATGGCAAGCATTTCCTCCGCCACGAACAAATGCCGGATATAGGCTCTGGAGTAGCGCTGGCATACCGGGCAATCACAGGAAGAATCAATTGGCTGTAAATCGTTCTGATACTTTGCGTTTTTCAAATTGATCGCGCCCTCCCATGTAAACAGCCGTGCGTGTCGGGCATTCCGGGCAGGCATTACGCAATCAAAGAAATCCACACCTCTGGCAACTGCCTCAATGATATTGGTGGGAGTACCAACGCCCATGAGGTATCTGGTTTTCTCTCTGGGCATGTGGGGTTCTACTGCTTCAATGATGTCGTACATCTCCTCTGCCGTTTCACCCACTGCCAGACCGCCGATAGCATAGCCGGGCAAATCCAGATCAGCAATCCGCTTCATGTGGTCTATGCGAATATCCGCATACGTACCGCCCTGGTTAATACCCCATAACATCTGTTGGGGATTGACGGTATCCGGCAATGCATTTAACCGGGCATTTTCTGCTTTGCAGCGCTCCAGCCAGCGGTAAGTGCGGTCAACACTCTGTTTTACATACTCCCGCGGTGCAGGATTTTCAATACATTCATCGAAAGCCATGCAAATATCCGAACCGAGATTGGACTGGATCTGCATGCTTTCCTCCGGGCCCATGAAGATTTTATGTCCGTCAATATGGGATGCAAAGGTCACGCCCTCTTCTTTGATTTTCCGCAGCGAAGACAGAGAGAATACCTGAAATCCACCGGAATCTGTCAGAATTGGCTTGTCCCATGTCATGAAATTATGCAGACCGCCGCACTCTTTAACCAACTTATCGCCGGGGCGCAGGTGCAAATGATAGGTATTGCTCAACTCAACCTGACAACCAATATCCTGCAGGTCCTTTGCACTTAATGCGCCTTTAATCGCGCCTTGCGTACCCACATTCATAAACACCGGGGTCTGTACCGTGCCGTGAGCGCAAGTAAATTCACCACGCCTGGCAGCGCCTTCCGTTTTTAACAGTTTAAACATTGTTTTACCTCAATAAATTAACATCGCGTCACCAAAGGAAAAGAAACGATAACGCTCGCTTACTGCAGTTTGATATGCCCGCAGTACATTTTCCCGTCCGGCGAAAGCAGAAACCAGCATGACAAGTGTACTTTCCGGTAAATGGAAATTCGTGATCAATCCGTCCATAGCCCTAAATTGATAGCCGGGATAAATGAATATATCCGTCCAACAACTCTTTGATTCAAATGTGCCGTCGCTATTTACAAGAGATTCCAAGGTGCGGCAGGACGTTGTCCCGACACAGATAATACGTTTTCCGGAGGCCTTTGTCGCATTTAACAAAGCCGCCGTTTCTTCCGATATCATACAAAGCTCTGAATGCATATGATGCTGGGATATCTCCTCTGCCTTTACCGGGCGAAAAGTTCCAAGACCCACATGCAGTGTCACAAAAGCTGTTTTGACGCCTTTTGCGCGGATTTTATCCAGCAAATCATTTGTAAAATGCAAACCGGCAGTCGGTGCAGCAGCAGAGCCCAGTGTCCGGGAGTACACGGTCTGATAGCGCTCCTGATCCTGCAGTTCTGCCTTGATATAGGGCGGCAGAGGCATTTTACCCAACCGTTCCAATACTTCCAGAAAAATCCCTTCATAATTAAACCTTACGACCCGATTTCCGTCATCCCTGACTGCAATAACAGTAGCTGACAGTTCCCCGTTTCCAAAGATGACCTCTTGTCCTTCCAGCAGCTTTCTGCCGGGTTTTGCGAGGCATTCCCACTGATTATCCCCCAAGTCTTTTAAAAGCAGCAATTCCACTGCGCCGCCCGTGGGACGATGTCCCAGCAAACGTGCAGGCAATACTCGGGAGTCGTTCATCACAAGGCAGTCTCCAGGTTGCAAATAATCCACAACATCAAAAAACTGTTTATGCGCAATTGCACCAGTTGTTCTACCCAACGTCAACAGCCGTGAAGAATCTCTTTTTTGAAGCGGTGTTTGCGCAATCAGTTCTTCCGGCAAATCGTACCAAAAATCATGGGTTTTCAATCTGTTATCCTCCATAATTCATTTGTAAAACACAATTATCTATCATAGTATAGACTATTTTGCCTATTTTTGCAACACGCATTTAACTGCTTTCATGCATAGATTGGGCTGGAGGTATCAGTTTATGAAAAAGCCAATTTTTACCGGTGTCTGCACCGCCCTTGTCACACCATTTTTAGAGGATAAAATCAATTATCCCCTCATAGAGCAAATGCTGCGCACGCAAATTAACGCCGGCGTTGAAGCCGTGGTTTTGGCCGGCACAACCGGAGAGTCTCCCACCCTATCTGATATGGAGAAGATTCAAATGTTCCAAAGATGCAAGGAGTACGCCGGCGATCGTTGTAAGATCATCGCAGGAACCGGTTCTAACTGCACTACCCATGCTGTTGAATTAAGCCAGGCGGCTGAAGAAGCAGGAGTGGATGCACTGCTTGTAGTCTCACCCTATTATAACAAAGGAAATCCGGAAGGTCTGTTCTCCCACTATATGTCCATAGCCCATAGCGTAAATATTCCCATTATTATTTATAACGTTCCGTCCCGCACCGGTGTGGATGTTCCGGTTTCTGTTTACAAACGGCTGTCTGTTCTGCCGAATATCGCAGGTGTCAAAGAGGCGGGCACGGATATTACAAAAATCGGAAAAATCCGCGCTGCCTGCAAAGAGGATTTTACCATCTGGGCAGGGAATGATGACCAAATTGTTCCCGTGATGTCCATGGGCGGTAAAGGTGTTATTTCCGTCCTATCAAACATCTGCCCGGTGGAAACGGTTGCAATGGCAAATGCAGCCCTTGCAGGTGACTTTGACACCGCTGCTGATTTGCAATGTCGGTTGATGCCGCTGATCAATTTGCTCTTTAGCGACGTGAATCCTATTCCTATAAAATATGCCATGCGTTATGCCGGATTTGACTGTGGCAGATGCAGGCTCCCCTTGGGAAAACCTAATGACCGTGTAAAAGAAAGTATAGATGCTTATTTTGCATAGAAAACGTGCACCGCTTACGCGGTGCACAATCACTAATCGGGAATAAATCCCTCGAATATCGGCAACCAATTTTCATGAATGGATTGTTTCAATTCTCTTTGGCTGCTTATCGTCCAGGACACACCCTGTACGCCCCACAGTTTTCTGGACAAGAAATTGCCTAAACGTTTTCTATCCTGGAACTGGTATGCAATAAAATCAGGATAAAGCAGGAAATTAAGCATCTGATTTTTGACCAGGAATTTCAGCAGCTTGATGCCTAACTTTTCTTTCTTTTTGGGGTAATTATAGGATAACTGACCGCGAATAATATCAGGACGGTATTTCCGAAGCCAACGGATACATCTGGGATCAAAGGATTCAACGCAATATACCCCCTCATATGCATCCAGCATTTTGCAAGCCGCTTGGGTTAGCGCAGCAAAATTATCCCGTTCCGGCTTGAGTTCTACAATAAGAGGAACTCTGCCTTTACACAATGTCAGCACGTCGGAAAACAACGGAATCGTCTGTTGCGTTCCCTCTAAGGTGTACTTGCCAAGATCCAGCGCAGTCAAGTCCTCAATAACGCCGTCCTGACCGGTTGTGCGTTTCAGGCTGGAATCGTGAATAACCGCCAGATTCCCATCCGCAAGAAGATGGACATCCAGCTCAATACCAAAGCCTTCACTTCTTGCTCTGCGGAATGCTTCCATGCTGTTCTCCGGCACACCCTCTCCGTGATAACCACGATGCGCATATATCCAGTTTTGCAGTTTCTCCATACCAGGATGGCTGCTGCGACACATGGTACTTAAAACGTAAAGAACGCAAAACAGGATCAAAACTATTACAACTGCTATCATGCATAGCTCCTTTTAATCATCAATATCCAGTGCTTCCAACCCTTTTTTGCTTTCGGGTTTCGCATCACCGTGTTTAACAAAAGACATAGTTAAAAAGGCAAGGCCGGCAAAAATTGCCGCATAAGGGAACAGCACAGTCATGCCTACGCCATCCATATCCATAAAGAAGCCGGAGAGCATAGGCGTTACAATTTGCGCGGACATGGATGCCGTGTAATAAAAACCGGTGTACTTTCCAATATCACCGCCGGAGCACAGTTCCACCACCATGGGGAAAGAGTTAACATTGATCGTCGCCCAACCTATGCCTGCCAAAGCAAACAGTATGTTCATAAGCATGACAGAACTTCCTGCGCGCAGGAAGGATGCCGCGCCAAATGCCAACGTCAGCATAACAACACCAGCCATAATCGTCTTCTTACGGCCGATTTTCGACGCAACAATACCTGCAGGCAGATAGGCAACAATGGCGGCGGCCTGCGCCAAAAGCAAGGTAGTGTTGTAGTCCATATTCAGAATATTGCCTGCATAAACAGCGTATTTCGAAGTAACCGCATTATAACCGAAATACCACAATGCAATGGACGCTAAAATAAAGATTAAGGAACGCTTTTCGCCCGGAGCGAGCTTACGCTTGTCGCCAGTTTCCTCCTCTTGCTCCTCTATTCCAAGACGAACACTTTCCTCCCGCATTTGGTTTGCCCATTCAGGTTCCCGGACAGTCAAAAGGAAAATCGCCAGTGCGCCAAGCATAAGACCTGCAATAATGCAGTAATAAACCGTATAATTCATCAGCTGATTACGCACAGCAGAGGTCGCAAAAATCATTCCCAATACAAGCACAATAATACCGCCTGCCGTACCCATCAGGTTGATGATCGCGTTAGCCTTACTGCGAAGAGGTTTGATCGTAACATCCGGCATAAGCGCAACCGCCGGACTCCGGAATGTAGCCATCGCTACAAGGATAATTAAAAGAAGCAAGACGAAAACTATCAATTCTTTTGGGTTCTCTTTTGTAACTTCAGCAGCGTATGCATTCCGTGCAGGTGCAACATAATTTGTATAGGGAGATTCGCCCGTTTCCGCATCAATATAATCGCTGCGAATTTCACAGAATTCCTCCAGCGTGAACATTTCTTCCAGAACAAACTGCTCACCCTCGGGAGTCAGTAAGGTTTTATCACGCTGGGTTGTGTAGATCTCCTGAAGTCCTTTGGGACTGTCAATTTCATTTACCGCTGCCAGGTTCACACGCTGGGCATCGTCAACAAAAGAAAGGAAAATCAGCGCAATTGCAGCAACAATCGTACCCAAACGTATGAAAAGCGTACGCTTGCCGCACCAGGCCTTGCACTTATCGGACAACGCACCAAACAGAGGCAGCATAAACACCGCCAGAATGTTATCCAGTGCCATGATCACACCGGACCAGGTCTGGGACATACCAAACTTATTGGTCAAAATTACCGGAATTGTCGCGTCGTAAGCCTGCCAGAATGCACTGATCAGAAAAAATGCAAGGCCTACCAGAATCGTGCGCTTGTAGTTGAGTTTCATAAAGAACCTCCCTGCTTAAGAATTTCTACTATATTATACATTTTTTTCAAATAAATGTCTACACATAAAAAGTGGCTCATACGAGTCGTTTTCTTAAGGACAGTTTCTATAAACGAATTATACCCGTAACACCGAAATATCACGGGTATCTTTTTATATTTCTTTGCGATTGTCTTAGAATATGTTACAATGTGACTAACCGATAAACTTGAATATGTCTAACAGAGGATATTAAAAAAGTGATATTTGGTACCCAAATGTCCTGCTTGTTACGGTATAAGACAAAATTAAAAGATGCACGAAATTTTCGTGCATCTTTTTTACCGCATATTAGAGTACGGCTTGTATGTGCCGCTTTTTATCAAGCAAGGACTGCCTTGTGGAAAACTTTTTTACCCTTTCTTAATTTAACACCCTCCTGGAGCATTTCCCGGGTAATTCCAAAGGTGTGGTCCGGCACTTTCTCGTCATTAACGAAAACGCCGCCCTGCTGCACCAATCTGCGTGCTTCTCCGTTAGAAGCTGCCAAACCGCAAGCAACCATCAAGGTAAGAATGCCAATTTTCCCTTCTGTCAGCTGTTCAGCATTGATTTCCGTTGTGGGCATATTCGCATCGTCACCACCGCCCACAAACAGCGCTTTGGCTGACGCCTGGGCTTTGGTTGCTTCCTCCTCGCCGTGAACCAGCTTTGTCAGTTCAAATGCAAGAATTTCCTTGGCTGTGTTCAGCTGTGCGTCCTTCCAATCAGACATAGCATCAATTTGCTCCATTGGCAGGAACGTCAACATGCGAATACATTTCAGCACATCCGCATCTTCCACATTACGCCAATACTGATAGAAATCGTAAGGACTTGTCTTGTTGGGGTCGAGCCAAACAGCGCCGGATGCCGTTTTGCCCATTTTTTTACCCTCGGAGTTAAGCAGCAAAGTGATTGTCATCGCATGGGCATCCTTACCCAGCTTGCGACGAATCAGTTCTGTGCCGCCCAACATATTGCTCCATTGATCGTTGCCGCCAAACTGCATATTGCAGCCATAGTTCTGATACAGATGGTAGAAGTCATAGGACTGCATGATCATATAGTTAAATTCCAGGAAGGACAAGCCTTTTTCCATTCTCTGCTTGTAGCACTCTGCCCGGAGCATATTGTTGACAGAGAAACAAGCACCAACCTCACGCAACACGTCCACATAGTTCAGATCCAACAGCCAATCGGCGTTATTGACCATCTGTGCCTTTCCTTCGCCAAACTCAATAAAACGCTCCATTTGCTTTTTGAAGCACTCACAGTTATGCTGAATCGTTTCTGTAGTCATCATGCTGCGCATATCGGTACGGCCAGAGGGGTCACCAATCATGGCTGTGCCACCGCCAATCAGTGCAATCGGCTTATTTCCGGCCATTTGCAGCCGCTTCATCAGACACAAAGCCATAAAATGGCCAACATGCAGAGAGTCGGCTGTGGGATCAAAACCGATGTAGAATGTGGCCTTGCCGTTATCGATCATCTCACGAATTTCTTCTTCATTGGTAACCTGGGCAATCAAGCCACGGGCAACCAGTTCATCATACAATTGCATTTTCTTTCCTCCTGAATAGGTTAATTTCTCGGGCATGTAAACAAAAGAGTCCTCTGCCCTTACGGACAGAGGACGCAAAACGCGTGGTACCACCTCTGATTTAGCAAAGCCTCACAGCGTCCAACAACGCTTTCGCTATCTCGGGCGTCCCCGTCTTCCCCTACTGTTACTTCAAGAAAGCCACTCCGGGAGGTATTTCAGCGGTCCTTTCCACTGCCTTGCACCCACCGGCAGCTCTCTGGTAG
>JAZOUW010000059.1:0-11334 GCA_045658385.1 Faecousia sp. | reverse complement strand
TAACACCACCCTTTTGGGTGGTGTTACTTATTTAAAAAGGAGAGATTCGAAAGATAAAATGCAACGCGGATGAGCGTTGCCACCGAGGGCTTGACCGAGGTGAACAATTGTTTTCTCTCTTCAGAGAGAAAACGCAAACGAGTCTCGCCGTCTCCGCCAAAGAATAACCGCACTTTTAAAGTTGCGGTTATTTTCTTTTTGTGATACAATGAATAAAAAGGGAAAGGGGGATGTTTATGCAGATCTACAAGACGGAAGATTTTATGAAGCATAGCAAGAATATGCACATATTTATGTGTCATTGTGATAGGCCTGAAGCACTGCACGGTCACGATTTTATTGAGATCGTTTACATTCTGTCGGGAAAAATGACTCATATTGTGGACGGACAGCAATATGATGTTTCTCACGGCGATCTGCTGTTTATGAACTACGGCTGCACCCATGCTTTCCACGGTAACGGTCCTTACAAGTATATCAACATTCTGTTCTCTCCCGAAATCATCAGTGAAGGATTTGTAACGCCGTCCAATGTTTTCTCCACGCTTTCTTTGACGGCCTTTAACGAGATGCGCAGCGGTGAGAATTTCGGCAAATTGAGCTATTTCGGCAATGAGCGCAAGGAAATTGAAGATATTATTCTGGCGATGCTGGACGAGTATCAGAGAAAGCAAAACTGGTGGGAAACGGTAATGGGAAACTACCTGAATACGCTCCTTGCGAAAATGTTGCGCAAAACGGAAGCGGGCATTAAGTCGGTGGAGATCAAAGATATGTGGCGGGAACTTTCCGAGTATATCGACAGCAATTTGGGAAACGATCTTACTTTATCGGCGCTGGCACAAAAATGCTTTTATAACCCTTCCTATTTCAGCCGTATTTTTAAGGAGAAATTTGGCTGCTCTCTAACTGAATATATTACGCGCAAGCGGCTGGATTATGCGATTGAATTGCTGGGCGAAACAGAACTTTCTTTGGATGAGATCAGCAGCCGGACAGGCTTTTCCGACCGGAACAGTTTTTACTATGCCTTCTCCCGCTACTTGGGAGGCAAGCCTACAGACTACCGAAAAAGTAAAATTTTCCAAAGACAAAGTAAAAATCTATAATTTTATAAACCCCTCCTGTTTGCTATAATGAAGCTATCTTAACAGGAGGGGTTCTTTATGAGACATTTACTGAAAAAAGAACATATTATGGATTTGAACATTGCCGATTACCGGGACCGGGTGTATGCCTGCTGGTTGGGTAAAAATATCGGCGGCACTATGGGCGCGCCCTATGAGATGCGGCGGACTACCCACGATATCAAAGGCTTTACCACCGCACCGGGAACGCCTACCCCCAATGATGATTTGGATTTACAGTTGATCTGGCTCCACGCCGTAGAAACCGTTGGTCCGCTGGCCATCAATGCGGCCACTTTGGGTGAGTTTTGGATTTCCCAGATTCCCCCGGCATGGAACGAGTATGCCTACTGCAAGAACAATATGCACAGAGGCCTGATCCCACCTATTTCCGGTGATTATGGGAATATGTGGAAAAACTCCAATGGCGCCTGGATCCGCACAGAGATTTGGGCCTGCCTGGCGCCCGGTTGCCCGGATCTGGCTGCCAAATATGCATTGGAGGACGCCAAGGTGGACCACGGTGCCGGGGAAGGTACGGTGGCGGCAGCCTTTGTGGCGGCAATGCAGTCTGCAGCTTTTGCTGTTAAGGATGTGCGCAAGTGCATCGATCTGGGGTTGGCTGCGATTCCGGAAGACTCCCGGATGGCTGACAGCGTCCGTTTTGTCATCGATTGCTATGAAAAGGGCATGGCGCCGCTGGATGCCAGAAATGCCGTTCAGCAGCGGAATTCCGATATTGGCACCGGTTGGTTTGAAGCACCCTCCAATGTGGCCTATGCGGTAATTGGCTTGCTTTGGGGCGAGGGCGATTTCAAGAAGTCTTTGATCACCGCCATCAACTGCGGCGACGATACCGACTGCACCGGCGCAACCGTGGGCGCAACGATGGGCATTTTGGGCGGCACAAAGGCCGTGCCTGCCGATTGGCAGGAATACATCGGCGATGCTATCGTCAGTATTGCTATCAACAAGGGCGACCACCTGACCGGCGGCGGCGTACCCAAGTCCTGCACGGAATTGACGGAGCGGGTAGTTGTGCAAGCACCCTTCGTCCTCCATGCAAACCACGCCTACACCACACTCTGCCAGGACGCAGATGTGATCCCGGAGGATGTGGAGCAAAAGCTCCTTGCCAAGTGCGAGCAGTTCCGGAAAAAGACGGTTTTGAAGCCCTACACCGCCCATTATGAAACACCCTACCTTTTTGCAGATGCAACGCTGGACAGCGCGCCCGATATTGCGCCTCTGGAAGAAAAAACCGTGTCTTTGACAATCAGCTGCAACCGTGTTATGGGCGATGATTGCATCAATCTGACCTGCCGTTGGTGGTTGCCCGACGGCTTCCGGGTGCAGGGAAAGAAAACGGCATTCATTACCCCCGATGACCGGGGTGGCGTCGTGCCGATGCAGTTCACCCTGACAGCAGGTGAGACGGTGGAAGCAATCAACCGCTGCGTGTTGGAGATTGTTCCGGAAGGTCGCAGCTTGCCGCTGTATGTTCCTATTGTGCTTCTGGGTTAAAACCAAAAGGCGAGCACCAAAATAATTGAGGGGGCGCATTATGAAAATATTCGATAAAAACACAGTAAGCGCAAGAGGACAATTGGAAGAAAGTAAATACGTAAGCATACATTATCCCGAACACGACGGTTTGCGGGTTATGTTTGTGGGAAATTCCATTACACTGCACGGCATTCTGCCCAGTATCGGCTGGCATTGGAAGCACGGTATGGCGGCTTCCTGTGCCGAAAAGGACTATGTGCATCTTGTGGAAAAGGAAATTTTAAAAAAGCATCCTGATGCCAGCTTTTGCGTATGTCAGGTGGCAGCCTGGGAAGTGGATTATCTCATAGGATCGGAAAAGCTGGATTTGTTTAAAACAGCAAGAGAATTTGCTGCGGATGTGATCATTATGCGTTTTGCGGAAAACTGTCCGCAAAAAGAGCCGAATTATGAACTGTTCAAGCAGCAATTTCACACTCTGCTGGAATACCTGAACAAAAGCGGTAAGGCAAAGATCGTAATGAGCACCTCTTTCTGGGGAAATGTGTTTGACAGCACGATGGAGCAATACGCGAAGGAACATAACTACCCCTTTGTCGTCATTTCCGATTTGGGAAAAGATAAATCTATGATGGCACTGGGACTGTTTGAACACGAAGGCGTTGCCCATCACCCCGGAGACAAAGGAATGCAGGCAATTGCAGACAGAATTTTGAATTGCATGCGGGAAAATCAGCTGTTTTAGGGGGTCTTGGTTATGCTGTATATACCAAAAATGACAAAAATAAATGAAAGACACCCGGTATTTGATCCTTGCGATACAGGAGAAAATCTGGATTATCAGGTCAAGATCAATGGTCAGGACTGTCCTGTGCATTCCTGCCGTGTGTCGGCGATGCCCTTTGATACTCTCTGGCCGGGACGGCAAAGAGACAAATCCCAGACCGAATGGGCGTCCTATATTAACTTCTTTGGGGACGAAACGGTTACTGTGGAAGTGGTTTGCCGGCGCAGTTTCGAAAAAACAGTAGTCCGCCCCCTTTCAAAAGGGATTGCTACCGAGGTTCATGACAATACGGTAACCTTTACATTAACGGAAAACGGAAAATATGTGTTTGAGCTTGACGATTCCCATTTTGCCTTGCATATCTTTTACAATGCGCCCAAGGCGTTTCCCAAGCCCGAGGATGTGACCTATTATTTCGGTCCGGGAATACATAACCCACTGCTGCTGCATTTGAAGGATAATGAAACGGTCTTTGTCCATCCGGAAGCGATTGTGTATACTACGGTTTACGCCTCCGGGGCAGAGAACATCCGTGTTTTTGGTGGCGGCGTGTTGGATAACAGCTGCCAGGAAAGAATAGACGACAGATGCCACAACGCGTTCCCCATTGGCAATATACGCATGGCCAATACCAACAAGATACGAATTGAGGATGTCATTCTTCTGAATTCTGCCAATTGGGTATGCTCCTTCTTTGGCTGTAACGATGTTATCATCGACAATATCAAAATAGTCGGTCAGTGGCGGTATAATACCGACGGTATTGATGCGACAAATACGAGCAATGTAAAAATCAAAAACTGTTTTATCCGCGCTTTCGATGATGTGATCTGCGTGAAGGCCATCAATGAATTTTGCGTATGTGAGAACGTTGAGGTGGAAAACTGTGTTTGTTGGTGCGACTGGGGCAAAACTTTTGAATTGGGTCTGGAAACCGCAACGGATACACTCCGAAATGTTTCCTTTACAAACTGCGACCTCATCCACAACACCGCCGGTGTTATGGCTATCAGCAACGGTCATTATGCGGACCTTTACAATATTTCTTATGAAAATATTAATGTTGAATACCAGAGTTATAACCGCAGGCAGATTTATCAGGACACAGAAGATATGCAGTTTGCGGAAAGTGCCTATATGGCAGACCTGTTAAGAATCGATAACACCAAGTTTAACGCGCTATACTATAGCGATCTGGCAGGGGAAAAGGACAAAAAGTTTGGGCATAACCACAATATCTTCTATAAAAATATATGCGTGTATACCGACACCGGTATGGATAAGCCTAAATTGGTATTCAATTCTCACAGCGCGGATTCCCCTGTGGAAGATGTGCGTATTGAAGGAATTTCCGTAAATGGTGTTCCTGTAGAAGACGTGGACGATTTTACACTGAAGGCAAACAATGCCAGAAACATTTTCTTGAACGGCAAGAAGATTTTATAGAGGCGGACGATGGACATCAGTGCGTATTCAAAGTAGATTGGAGAAAGCACACTGTTCTTAAATTGGGAAATGGGCGACAAGATTTCTGTGCATAGCTCGCTGCCGGTCCGGATTATCCCGGAAGAGGTCCTGAAAAACACAGAATAATGAATGCCACTGGCGCTTATGACTTGGCGGAAGGCTTTGGTTGCGCAGGTCTGTCCGGGATCCTGTATGCGCCTCCGGATGCCAAGTCCCTGGGCCTGTTTCTGTTCGGAGAAGTTTGTATGGCCGACGGTTATGCTGCGTTCGGCAACGGGATGCCCAGCAAGCTGAAAATCATTTCCAAATAAGGAGAAATGCTGATGATCCTTCGTTCCTATCACACACATTCCACCTTTTGCGACGGAAACAACACCGTTGAGGAAATGGTGAAAGCTGCAATCTCGGCAGGTATGCAGACGGTGGGGTTTGCCGGTCACGGTACATTCCCCCCCGACCAGCGGTACTGTACGAAATTTGAGGATTTCCCTGCCTATGCGGCAGCGGTGAATGCCTGCAAGGAAAAGTATGCGGGGCAGATCGAGGTCTGGTTAGGCATCGAAAATGAATTCTACGGCATATGCCCGGATATTCAGTGGGATTATGCCCTGGGGGCCACCCACTATATGCAAAAAGACGGCGTTTACTACTATGTGGACAATTGTCCCGAAATGCAGGAAACGGCGATTCGGGAGGGTTTCGGCGGCGATCCCTATGCGATGACAGCCTATTATTATCGGGTTTTGGCAGAGTTTCCTCAAAAGATGCAATTTGATGCTGTGGCCCACTATGATCTGATAACGAAATTTAATGAGGGTGGCCGTGTGTTTGACGAGGAGGATCCCCGATACTGGAAACCTGCTCTGGAAACTATGGAATACCTGACAAAGCTGGGATACGCCATTGAGATCAATACCGGCGCGCTCTGCCGGGGATTTCGGTCGGTGGTCTATCCTTCCCGCCGGTTGCTGAAGGCACTTTGTGATTTCGGCGGCAGCATTATATTCGGCAGCGACAGCCATTCTGTGGGTACGGTGTGCAGCTATTTACCGGAAGCAATTGAACTGGCGCGGGAGTGCGGCTTCCGCACCCACCGGGTGCTGACCCACAACGGTTGGCAGGAAGTGGCGCTGGGAGAATAGAATATCACGCTGACAACAAAACGAACCTCTGTCCAAACAGACAGAGGTTCGTTTTGTTGGGCGGATATGGAAAAATTTCTTGTTTGCAAAAGGTTTTTCCCAGCTTTTATAATTAGAAACTGGAAATGACCTTTTTGTTGATGTAGTCAAAACACAGCGCGGTGCGGCTGCGGAGGTGATTGTCAAAGTTGTCACCGATACGGACAATCTTGAAAAGGCCCAGATTGGTGTCGATGCTGACCACGTTGAAGCAGTCCTGGGTCTTTGTGCCAAATACCCGGTTGCCGTCGCACCAGTTTCGCAAGCACATAGCGCAGGGGACAACATAGTTCACAACGCCCAGCTTGCTGGTGCCGAACACATCGTGGTGATGGTCGCCTGCCAGATGGCAAATGTGAGTGCCGCCTTTGGCAATAAAATCAGCGATGACCTTTTCAAACAAGGGTCTTTCAAAGTAATCGTACTCCGGCTCTACAAAACCGGGGGATTCTTTTCTGTGGTTGTCATTGAAATTGTTCATAGAGTAGAAATTGGAGTGGAAGGTGTCCTCGATATAGCCGGTAGGCTCGTGGGAAACGGTCAGGACACACAGACCCTTTTGTCGGGCATCCTCCAAAACCTCTGCCAGCCACTGTCTTTGCTCCTCAATGCTGTAATAAATGTCCAGCACGATCATGCGAACATTGGCCTTGGGGAAGTCCTTGTAATAGGTCATAGAGGCTTCACAGTCGCAGTACACCACGTCCCAATCGTCGGTCTTGGTAAAGATCAAACTTTTGGTAACGGCCTTGTCTGCCAATGACATATCGGTGGCGTAGGTATCGTGGTTGCCCACACAGTTATAGATCACCTTTTTGCAGGGGTCGCCTTCGTGGTAAAGATCCACATAGAAATCCTGATTGTGGCCCACAAAGTCGCCGCTGTGCAGGGCAAAATCGAAATAATCGCTGTAATGATTGATGTATCTTACCACCCGATTCCAGTTTGCGGTTCTGTAGTGGATATCCGAGAAATGGACAAACTGTAAAATATCATACTTGTCGTCAAAATCCAAACCGGGGCAGCGCTTTGCCCCTGCTTGAATCACCAGATGCTCAACATCCCGGTTGAGCAGTAAAATATCGTCAGTAAGTTCTGCGGTTTTGATTTCGTCAGCCATAAGAATCATTTCCTCCCAAAAGAAATTCTCTTTATTAACACAGATACACTATAACACCAAAAAATAGCCAGGGCAATACTTTTTTGCAAATTGACTTTTTGCCGGAAAGGGCATAGAATGGTAAATGTTGAGAATAAGAAAGATCGGGTATATACATATATGAAAAAAGTGCAAAAATCTGCCGAACTTTTGTGGGTTTTCGGCATCGTTTTCGTGGCCCTGGGTGTGGCAATTTGCAGCAAGGCGGACCTGGGTGTTTCTATGATCGCCGCGCCACCCTTTGTGCTGTATGACGCGGTGGCACACATTTGGGACGGTTTTTCTGTGGGTATGCTGGAATATCTGGTCCAGGGCGTGCTGCTGATGGTCCTTTGCCTGATTATCCGGAAATTTGACTGGCGGTATTTGCTGGCCTTTGCCGTAGCGGTTTTATACGGATACGTATTGGACTTGTTTTTGTGGATACTAAAAGATGTAACGGTTGAGGCTGTTTGGCTTCGGTGGGTACTGCTTTTGGCAGGCGACTTGGCGGTGGGCTTTGGTGTTGCCTGTTGCTTCCACACCTATATGCCTTTGCAGGTCTACGAACTGTTTGTGGCGGAGATCGCCCGGAAATTCCAAATTGTGATCCCAAAAGTCAAAAGAGTTTTCGATATTGCCCTATTGGTGATCTCCGTTGTATTGGCGCTGACGCTGTTTAGCGATATAAAGACCTTCGACTGGTCGAAAATCGCCACAGCCAGCTTCCACAGCATCGGCTTGGGAACACTGGTGACAACCGCCATCAATTCTTTCATAATCGCCTTGATGGACAAACTGATCCGGCGAATATTTGACGATTCTGCCCGCTGTTCAAAGCTTGAAAAAATGTTAAAAACATAATGAAGGAGTGTTACTTATGATTCCTGCTTTTAATGAAACAAATGTCAGAGATGTCCAGTCCACAAAAAGCACCCGGGTAGTGAATATTTTTGATGCAGAGAAGAAAGCGTTTGCCGATTACTGCCAGCTGCTTGTGAAAAACGGTTGGGAGGAGAAAGAGAAAAGACAGCAGGAAACCTTTACTTATGCGGCCTTTGCCCGGGACGGCTATGGCATTTTCCTGAACTACTATGACAATCTGCGGGAACTGAATATCGTGATTGAAGAAAACACACAGTATTTCGCTTTTAATGATCAAGCCGGGAAAGCCCATGTTGCCCCTCAGGTTACCCAGATTGCTCTGGAAGATTACGGTATGTCCTACGCTATGCGTCTGTCTGACGGTCGGTTTGTAATGATCGACGGCGGTACCAATTTTGTGCCGGATACCCAGTATCTGATGGAGTTTCTGCAAAAGAACAGTCCCTATGAAAAACCGGTGGTGGCGGGTTGGTTCCTGACGCACCCGGACTGCGACCATTTCTGCCTGTTCAATGATTTTATGGACAGCTTTGCTGACCGGGTGACCGTGGAAAAGGTGCTGATGAATTTCCCGGATGTGGACGACCCGGAGAAATTCTCCCAGCTGAATACGGTAATCCGCATTGGCAACAATGGCGATGGCATTACCTACAACGAACACTATCACCGACTCCTTAACCACATTGAAAAGCAGAATATAGCCTTGTATGTACCTCGTTGCGGACAGATTTACAAGCTTGGTGATGCTACTTTTGAAATTTTCTCCTGTCAGGATAATATTCTGCTGCCTGCCAAAAGAGCCAATCCTATGTCCCTGATTTTCCGTATGGAGCTGGGTGGACAGACCTTCCTGTGGACCGGCGATGCCCATATGGACGAGGCCAGAATGCTGGCTCGTTTCGGTAGCTATATGAAGTGCGATTTTATGCAGATTCCCCACCACGGCTTCAATGCCGGTGATTCTGACATTGCAATCGCATCTTATGAGACTGTTAAGCCTTCGGTATGCTTCCTGCCCGGTTCTACCCAGGAATCCTTCTGCGATTTCAGCACCTATGTGCCCCAGGTGGAATATATCTTTACAAAGCTGGGTGTGGATGAGGTAATCTCCGGTACGCCCCAAAAGACCCTCACTTTGCCCTACAAGCCTTCTCCCAACGCCAAGAAGGAGCTGGAGCGTATCTTCCTGAAGGGTCGGGAGTGCTCCGGCGCCAATATGTGGGTGTTTACCGGCTTGAACACCGGTCGGAAGGAAGATTTCAATTTCCGGATTTTGAACACCACTTACGCTACTGCAAAGGTTTCCGTGGAACTGTTCTTTGGGGATGGAAAAGCTGCGGTCAAGGATATTCGCTGCACCGTGCCTTCTATGGTTTACAAAACAGTTTGCATTGTAGATGAAAAGGATGTGGATATACGGGCAAGAGTGCTGGATCGGGACACGCTGGCAGTAAAAGGCTATCCGGAAAATGCGCCCTTTGCAGTGCGGCTGATGTGCGAAACACCCATCATCGTTTCCCACGACGATCACGAAGCTGCATACCATACCACCAATTTTTAAAGGAGCATAAAAGATGCTTTCACAGATTGCTGCCCGACTGGGGATTATTCAATATCCCGAAGGAATGGACCGGGTATACGAAACAATCAAAAATACCCCGGAGCCTGCCTGCGATTTGCAGGCCATCGAAAGCCTGCAAAAGCAGTACGATCTGTTTGGACGGTTTTATAACGATGTGGTGGAAACGGCAAAGGCCATTAACGCAGATGCCGACCAAAACCGCTGGGTAAAAACCGCGGTGGCATACGGAAAAAACGGCACATTAAGTCAGCTCAAGGATGTTCCGGTGCCACCTGTCCAGAATAGCAAGACGCTGGATTATCTGCCGGTGCAGATTCTCATTGGACTGATTCCGGACGCTATTGCCCGGTATACGAAAAGAGGCTTTTCCAAGGAGGAACTGCAAAGCCTGCTGGATTCCTATAAGAAAAGCCTTGCCATTATGGAGCAGCTGCAGGGCCGTCCCGGCTATAATACGGTGTATTTCCGGTGGCAAAGCATTTTTGCCAAGGCAGGAATCTTCGAAACGGAAGGTATGCAGTTTGAACTGTTTCAGTTGCCGGACAGCGCGGTATACCTGAAAAACACCCAAACCGGCGAAATTGTTGCGGTATTTACGAAAGGGCTGTTTCACGCCAGCGCGATGCAGATGGTTGGCAGCAGAGGCTACGAAGATGAGCAAGGCGCGTTCTCTGTCAGCTTTGAGGAAGATGCGGAAAATTACTACGGACACCGGTCATTGACACAAAAGGCCGATCGCAATAAAAGCGTATTTCCCAAAAACCAATGGAGCATATATGCCAAGCCGGGAGATGACTGTTTAAGTATTCATATTCCCGTTGGCGCAGATATCTCTCCTGCAACGATGGACAGAGCCGTCAGCGCGGCACGGAGAATCGTGAAGGAGCGATTCCCGGAACATGACGGCGCAATGATTTACGGCGCATCTTGGATTCTGGACCCTGTGCTGGAGGACTTCTTGAAGGAAAGCTCCAATATTTTGCAATTTGCCCATTGCTTTGTCCGCTACCCCCGGAAAAGTGATGGCACCCACGCCTTCAATTTGATTTTCCAAAAGCAATATGATGATTACAATTTGCTACCGGAAAACACCTCATTGGAACGAGGGTTGAAAAAACTGTTTCTTTCCGGACGGTTCATTTACTTCTATCACGGCATTATTCCCGAATAAAGGTAAAAAGCGGTATGGTACTGAACTGCCCCAGTTTGTGCGGACAGCACAAAAAAGCACCTGTGTAGGAAATATTTAGTTTTATGCGGAGTGGCGCAGCGTTAGCGGTGCCACTCCCGTTTTATTTTGGATGCGCTCATGGTTATAGAAATGAATATATCTGTCAATTAGAATATTTGCTTCTTGAAATGTTCTTGGCTTGTGCCGGTAAATGCACTCTGTTTTTAAGATTGAGAAGAAATTTTCTGCCATTGCATTGTCATAAGGATTACCTTTCCTTGACATTGACGGTGTTATCCCGTAAGATTGAGTTAGCTTAAAATATGCTTGGGATGTATATTGAAAGCCTTGGTCGCTGTGGAGCTGCAACTCCGCAGCGACTCTCTTTTTCTCTTTCTTCATTGCCAGCCGGATTGTGTCCAGGACTAAATTGACGGTTTGCTGTGTAGCTGTCTTGTAGGCTACAATGCTGTTGTCATATAGATCCCGG
>JAZOUW010000058.1:0-44692 GCA_045658385.1 Faecousia sp. | reverse complement strand
CTTTATGGCTAGAGAGTATTCCCTGGAAAATACCAGAAACTTTGGCATCATGGCACACATCGATGCCGGTAAGACCACCACTTCCGAGCGTATTCTGTTCTACACCGGTAAGAACTACAAGATCGGTGAGACCCATGACGGCTCTGCCACCATGGACTGGATGGCCCAGGAGCAAGAGCGTGGTATTACCATCACTTCCGCTGCAACCACTTGCTTTTGGAAGGGTTGCCGCCTGAACATCATCGACACCCCGGGCCACGTGGACTTCACTGTTGAGGTTGAGCGTAGCTTGCGTGTTTTGGACGGCGCTGTTACCGTCCTTTGCGCAAAGGGTGGCGTTGAACCCCAGACCGAGACCGTTTGGCGTCAGGCCGACGAGTATCGCGTCCCCCGTATGATCTATGTTAACAAGATGGACATCATGGGTGCCGACTTCTTCCGCGTTCTGACAATGATCGATGAGCGCCTGAAGTGCAATGCAGTGCCCATCCAGCTGCCCATCGGTTCCGAGGCTTTCTTCAAAGGCAACATCGACCTGGTCACCATGAAGGCTAACATCTACTATGATGACATGGGTAAGGATGTTCGCGTGGAAGAAATTCCTGAGGATATGGTAGACCTGGCTAACGAGTACCGTGAAAAGCTGATGGATTCCCTGGCTGATTTCAATGACGAGATCATGGAATTGGTTCTGATGGAAGAAGAAGTTCCTCTGGAGATGATCAAGAAGACCATCCGTGAGGCTACCATTGCAAACGAAATGGTTCCCGTTGTTTGTGGTACTTCCTATAAGAACAAGGGCGTTCAGCAGGTTCTGGATGCTGTTGTGGATTATATGCCCAGCCCTCTGGACAAGAAGGGCATCAAGGGTGTTAACCCCGACACAGAGGAAGAGGATTTCCGTCCGGCTTCTGATGAAGCACCTTTCTCTGCACTGGCGTTTAAGATTGCTACCGACCCCTATGTTGGTAAATTGTGCTACTTCCGTGTGTATTCCGGTACTCTGGAGAAGGGCACTACCGTGCTCAACTGCACCAAGGGTACCAAGGAACGCTTGGGCCGTATTCTGCAGATGCACTCCAACCACCGGGAAGACATTGACATCGTTTATGCAGGTGATATCGCTGCTGCTGTTGGTGTGAAGAACACTACCACCGGTGACACCTTCTGTGACGAGGATCATCCGATCATCCTGGAATCCATGGTGTTCCCCGAGCCTGTTATTGAGGTCGCTATCGAACCCAAGACCAAGGCCGGTCAGGAAAAAATGGGTATTGCTTTGGCAAAACTGGCCGAAGAAGATCCCACTTTCCGCACCTATACCAACAACGAAACCGGTCAGACCATCATTGCAGGTATGGGCGAACTGCACCTGGAGATTATTGTCGACCGTCTGCTCCGTGAGTTCAAGGTGGAAGCCAATGTTGGCGCGCCCCAGGTTTCCTACAAAGAAACCATCCGCAAGGAAGTGGAGCAGGATACCAAGTATGCCCGTCAGTCCGGCGGTAAGGGCCAGTACGGTCATGTTAAGATCCGTGTGGAGCCCAACGAACCCGGCAAGGGTTACGAATTCGTCAATGCTGTTGTCGGCGGCGCAATTCCCAAGGAATATATCCCTGCTGTCGATGCCGGTATTCAGGGTGCTATGGAAGCAGGCGTTTTGGCCGGCTATCCTGTCGTTGACGTAAAGGTCACTCTGTTCGACGGTTCTTACCACGAGGTTGACTCCTCTGAAATGGCGTTTAAGATTGCCGGCTCTATGGCATTCAAGGAAGCCTGCCGGAAAGCCAACCCCGCAATTCTGGAGCCCATCATGAAGGTTTCCGTTACTGTTCCCGATGAGTATATGGGCACCGTTATCGGTGATATCACTGCTCGTCGCGGAAACATTCTGGGTCAGATTACCCGTACCGGTGCTGTTCAGGTGGACGCCAATGTGCCTCTGGCTGAAATGTTCGGCTATGCTACCGACCTGCGCAGCAAGACCCAGGGTCGTGGTAACTACGCTATGGAACCCAGCCATAACACAGAGCTGCCCAAGTCCAAGACTGAAGAGCTGATCAAAGAGCGCTCCAGAGGTTAAGCTTTCGCGGCAATTTAAGGGAGATTTTATAAAAATTTCTCTTGTATTTATGCAAGCTTTGTAGTACAATGTTTGCATGAGTGCGTAAAATCGTAATTCAAAAAACTATTTATATAATTCATTAACAGGAGGAAATTTCAAATGGCAAAGCAGAGATTTGAAAGAACCAAGCCTCACGTCAACATTGGTACTATCGGCCACGTTGACCACGGCAAGACCACACTGACCGCTGCTATCACCAAGTACCTGGCTATGCAGGGCAAGGCTGAGATGCAGGACTACTCCGCAATCGACAAGGCTCCCGAAGAGCGCGAGCGTGGTATCACCATTAACACCGCACACGTTGAGTACGAGACCGACGCTCGTCACTACGCACACGTCGACTGCCCCGGCCACGCCGACTATATCAAGAACATGATCACCGGCGCTGCTCAGATGGACGGCGCTATCCTGGTTATCGCTTCTACCGACGGCCCCATGGCTCAGACTCGTGAGCACTTGCTGCTGTCCCGTCAGGTTGGCGTTCCCTATATCGTTGTCTTCATGAACAAGGCTGACCTGGTTGACGACGAAGAGCTGCTGGAGCTGGTTGAGATGGAAATCCGTGAGACTCTGTCCGAGTACGAGTTCCCCGGCGACGACACCCCCATCATCAAGGGTTCCGCTCTGAACGCTTTGATTTCCGAGTCCAACGATCCCAACGCTCCCGAGTATGCTTGCATCAAGGAACTGATGGACGCTGTTGACTCCTATATCCCCACTCCTGACCGTAAGGCTGGTCAGCCCTTCCTGATGCCTGTTGAAGACGTGTTTACCATCTCCGGCCGTGGTACTGTTGCTACCGGTCGTGTTGAGCGTGGCCAGATCAACAAGAATGAGGCCGTCGAAATCGTCGGTCTGCAAGAAGAGAAGAAGTCCACCGTCGTTACCGACATCGAAATGTTCCACAAGCTGCTGGACTACGCAGAAGCTGGCGACAACATCGGTGCTCTGCTGCGTGGTGTTGACAAGAAGGAAATTGAGAGAGGCCAGGTTCTGTGTAAGCCCGGCTCCATCCAGCCCCTGACTAAGTTTGCCGGCCAGGTTTACGTCCTGTCCAAGGAAGAAGGCGGCCGTCATACTCCTTTCTTTAACAACTATCGTCCTCAGTTCTACTTCCGTACGACTGACGTTACCGGTATCATCACTCTGCCCGAGGGCGTTGAGATGTGCATGCCTGGCGATAACGTTGTTATGAATGTTGAGCTGATTACCCCCATCGCTATTGAGAAGGGCCTGCGTTTCGCTATCCGTGAGGGTGGCCGTACTGTTGGCTCCGGCGTTGTTACCGAGATCTTCGGTTAATTAACAACCTAAACAGTCAATTTCCCCCGGCTTTTGCCGGGGGATTTTTGCGTATAAGATTTGAATTTCACAGAAGATTCACAGCTTTTCTGTTGGCAAACAGAAGGAAATGTGCTATAATTAACAAAACTTGTATGGAAGGAAATGAGCAGTTGCGGGAATTGTGGTCAAAGATTAAAGAGGCACTGGTGTCGGCTTTGCCGATTACTTTAATTGTATATGTTGTGGCGCTGTTGCCATGGTTTGATTTTTCCCATGTGGAATTGATTTCTTTTACGGTAAGCGCTGTTATGCTTGTTTTGGGAATCGGTTTGTTTAATTTGGGTGCTGATTTGGCCATGACACCGATGGGTACACAAATGGGCGCAGGTCTCTCCCGACAGAGAAAGCTGACGCTTCTTTTGATTGTCTGCTTCGTTTTGGGCCTGCTGATTACCATCGCCGAGCCGGATTTGCAGGTTCTTGCCAATCAGGTGCGCGCGGTTATGAACGGCACCTTGCTGATTTATACGGTTGGCATTGGCGTGGGCACATTTTTGATGGTTGCAGTTTTGCGCATTGTTTTCAAAAGAACGCTGTCGTCCATTTTGATGCTGTTTTATATGCTACTGTTTGCATTGGCGCTGTTGCTGGCGGTGAATGAAAGACTGGATCTGCTGCCATTGGCTTTTGACTCCGGCGGTGTTACCACGGGGCCGATCACTGTGCCTTTTATAATGGCGTTAGGCGTTGGCATTTCTAGTGTTTTGGGTGATCGTCGATCCCAGGAAAACAGCTTTGGCTTGGTGGCGCTTTGTTCCATCGGTCCAATTCTGGCGGTACTTTTGCTGGGCGTGTTTTCCGGCAATGACCTGACATATCCGGTTCCGGATTACCAAGTCAGTAGTGACATTTTGGGAAGCTTTCTGAATAATGCAGGTCACACAGCAAAGGAAGTTGCCATTGCTTTAGGTATGATCATGGTGTTCTTCATTATCTCCCAAATTGCCTTTTTAAGACTGCCCAAGCGCCAGCTTTTGAAGATTGCTATGGGTGTGCTGTTTACTTACGTTGGCCTTGTTCTGTTTTTAACAAGTGTCAATGTTGGATTTATGCCCATAGGCTATAAACTGGGTGTGCAGCTTTCTGAGATGCCCCGTTGGCTGATGATCGGATTAGGCCTGTTGATGGGTGTTTTGGTGGTCCTTGCAGAACCAGCTATTCATATTTTGAATCAACAAGTGGAAGAAATTACCGGCGGTTATGTAACCAGACGCAGTATGATGATTGGCTTGTGTGTCGGCGTGGGTAGCGCAATTGCCCTGTCTGTCGTACGGATTATTTTTGATTTTTCTCTGGTATATTATATTATTCCCGGTTATTTTATATCTTTGGCGCTGTCGTTGTTTGTACCGCCGGTGTATACGGCCATTGCCTTTGATTCCGGCGGCGTTGCCAGCGGCCCGATGACTTCCGGTTTTATTCTGCCCTTTGCTGTGGGTATTTGTGTAGGCGTACAGAGTGCAGACGCGGTTTTGCGGGATGCCTTTGGCGTTGTTGCGCTGGTTGCTATGATACCGCTGATCACCATTCAGATGTTAGGTTTCCGGGCAATCGTTTCCAACCACATCAACGAGCGTCGGGCTATGAAGCGCATTTTGGATGCGGATGATCAGCAGATCATCAATTTTCTGTAAGGGGAGGTACGACTATGGCCAATACCACTTACGAATCTTCCATTAAGAAGTTAAAGCTTTTATTTACCATTGTTGACCGGACAAAAGCAGAATTTTATTTGGATGTCCTCAGCCAATTTGAAGTAAACTGCCAAATGGTTGTACCGGGAAAGGGAACAGCTCATTCAGAACTGATCGATCTATTGGGACTGAACATTCACAAATCTGTGCTTTTAAGCATTGTCCGGGAGGATAAAATGGATGCTCTCATGCAGTGTCTGGAGGATAAATTTTCCACTATTAAAAATGGAAAAGGCGTTGCTTTCGCAGTACCGTTCAGTAGTGTAATCGGCGTAAACCTTTACCAATTCTTAAGCAATAACCATCAGGGGAGGGATTGAGATCATGAAGACAGAAAACCATGAAGTGATTGTTGCGATCGTCAATGCCGGCTTTGCTGAGGATGCCATGGATGTTGCCCGTCAGCATGGCGCCCGGGGCGGCACAATTCTCAACGCCCGTGGCGTGGCAAAGGAAAAGGAAGCTGCTTTCTTTGGGATTACTATCCATGCAGAAAAGGAAATTCTGCTGATTGTTGTGGAAAAACAGGGGCGCGACGAGATTCTCAACGCCCTCTATAAGGAAATGGGTATGGATAAAAAAGCACAGGGAATTGCCTTTTCCCTGCCAGTTACCGATGTGGCAGGTCTTGTGCAGATACCGGAAGAATGAAAATACACCGCAAGTGCAATAACACTTGCGGTGTATTTCATAATGATTTCAAAGGGACGGTTTCCAGCAGATTTAAGCCGTAGGCGCCGATAATCTTCAGGGCATCGACTTCCTGCTGGGTATTCAAAAACGCTTCCGGATTGTGGGCATCCATGCCCAACACCACATCACAGCCTTCCTGACCAGCGACTTCCCAGAAAAGGAGGTTGGGATAATGACGGTGATCCCGAACGCCCAACAGGTTTAGCTCCAGTGGCGTCTCGGTGGCGATGGAGGTTTTGCAGATCCGCCGCATTTGCTCCTGATAAATATTGGGGTTACCTACGAAATTGAAGAGGTCGGGATGGGCAATATAGGTGAATTTTCCCGTTTCCATAGCGGTAATAACCTGATCACAGTGGGAAATAAAGTCCGCCACATTTTCTGTGGACGCTGTGGTGGTGCTACCGGCATCAAATTCGTTATGGATCCAATGCTGCCCCAGAATCATATATTCTACCCCGGCATCTCGCAACCGGGGAAGCAAGCAATGCCAGGTAAGGGGATAATATTCCACTTCCATGCCTAAAAGGAGTTTGATTTTTTCAGAATATTCCTTTTGCAGAGTCTGAACAGTGGTGCAATAATCCTCCAGTTCGTCCGGATACATACGCATATAGCTATAGTAATCTCCTGGAAACCACTGGGGTGTATGGTCGGAAAAACCAAGGATTTGCAGCCCTCTGGCAATGGCGTTTTCCACATATTCTCTTTCTGTACCTTGGGCATGTCGGCAACGGGGCGTGTGGGTGTGATAATTGGCAATCATAATATCTTCCTGAAAACTGATCCCGTGGCGGTCAGATTTTTTTTGTTTTTGCGACGCAGGTCTGTAAGCCGGGTTCTGTTCTAAACAGCCATCTATCTAGTCCCGTGATCGCTCACGGGATCAAGCCGCCTCCTCGAAGCGGTCGGGCCAACCTATATGCTTCTCCACGGCGTTGCTCCGGATAGAGTTTACAGCACCCCGATGTTCCCATGGGGCGGGTGCGCTCTTACCACACCTTTTCACTATGACCGAAAAACGGCTACATCTCTCTGTTGCACTTGTCCTGGGGTCGCCCCCGGCAGGCATTACCTGTTATCCTTGCCCTATGGAGCCCGGACTTTCCTCACCTGGACGCTTTCGCGTTCCAGCCGCGGCTGTTCAACCTGGTCGCGAAAATATTGTACTGCACAAGGCGCAGAATGTCAAATATCTTGCAAAATCTTTATTGAAGGGATATACTATATAGAGAAGAAAAGTAAGGAGGGTGTCAGTTATGCCTAAAAAGGTAGATGCCTATTTCCAAAACCTCCGGGGCAAGCGGATTGCTGTGCTTGGGTTAGGTGTTAGCAACCGGCCGCTGGTACGGATGCTGCTTTCTTATGGTTGCACAGTTACCGGCTGCGATAAGACACCCAGAGAAAAAATAGATGAAGAAGTGTTGCAACTGGAAAAGGATGGCTGCACCCTTCGCTTGGGAGATGACTATCTGGAAAATATATCTGCTGATCTGGTGTTCCGGACACCGGGGATGCGCCCGGGAAATCCTGCTCTGGTGCAGCTGCGCCAGAAAGACGCAAAGGTAACCAGTGAAATGCAGGTGTTTTTTGAACTTTGCCCTTGCAAGATCATCGCTGTTACCGGCTCTGACGGAAAGACTACCACCACCACGCTGATCTCTGAACTACTGAAAGCAGAGGGGAAGACTGTTTGGTTGGGCGGCAATATCGGTACGCCCTTGCTGCCCGTGTGCCGGCAGATGCAGCCGACGGATGTGGCGGTTGTGGAACTCAGTTCTTTCCAGCTGATGGATATGACCCGGAGCGCCCATGTGGCTGTGGTGACCAATCTTGCCCCCAATCACTTGGATGTCCATAAGGATATGCAGGAGTATGTGGATGCAAAGAAAAACATTTTCAACTACCAAACGCAAGCGGATATACTGATTGTCAATGATGACAACGACATCACGAAAACCCTTATAGGAAACGGTAAGACCCGGCGCTTTGCCAGAGTGGGTAAGGTGGAAAAAGGTGTGTGTTTGCAAGGGGAGTTGATCTGTCGGGATGGTGTACCGGTGCTGGACAAAAAGGATATTTTACTGCCCGGCGAGCATAATGTGGAAAATTACATGGCCGCTATTTTAGCGGTTGAGGGTATGGTTTCCGATGAGACAATACGCTCTGTAGCCAAATCCTTTGGCGGCGTGGAACACCGGATTGAGCTTGTGCGGATTAAAGATGGCGTAAGATACTATAACGATTCCATCGCGTCGTCTCCCAGCCGCACCATTGCGGGTCTGAAAAGTTTTCCGGAAAAGGTGCTGCTCATCGCCGGTGGCTATGATAAGCATATTCCCTTTGATGTTCTGGGGCCTGAAGCTTGCGAACACGTAAAAACTTTATTTGTCAACGGCGCTACTGCCAAGCAAATTCGGCAGGCAGTGGAAACCGCACCCCAATATCAGCCAGGAAAGCCGGAGATTGTAGACTGTAAGGACTTTACCGATGCAGTATATCAGGCGGTAAAGAAAGCAGAAAACGGCGATGTTGTACTAATGAGCCCTGCTTGCGCGGCTTTTGACCAGTTTAAAAACTTTATGGAACGGGGCAAATACTTCAAAAAACTCGTTATGGAGTTGTGAGTGTATGAAAATGCAGGATTTTACAAAGCAAGCCAGAAAAGTGTTGCCGCTGAAGCATTGTGGCGCGGTGATTGTGGCGGCGGGTACAGCTTCCCGCATGGGTGGTATCGACAAGGTGATGGCGCCTCTGGGCGGCGAACCTATGATTATGCATGCTGTCCGAACCTTTGCCCGGAGCGAAGCCATCAAGGAAATTGTTATTGTAACCAGAGAAGACTTGCTGAAAACGATTACAGACCTTTGCCGCCCCTTTACGAAAGTACGCGCGGTGGTGGTAGGCGGCAGCAGCCGTCAGGAATCGGTACTTGCCGGTATTGGCGCTCTTTCCCGCTGTGCGCAACTGGTGGCGGTCCACGACGGTGCCCGCCCGCTGATTACCGATGCGGTAATTGACCGGGCTGTGCGGGGCGCGAACACGTACAGCGCTGCGGCTCCCGGTGTAGCGGTAAAGGACACCATCAAGGTGGCAATGGGCGGCATCGTAGCGCAAACGCCGGACAGAGATAAGCTTCGGGCCATCCAGACACCGCAAGTGTTTGATGTGGATATACTCCGTGCTGCGCTGAAGAAGGCACAGCGGGAGGGGGTAATGGTTACGGATGATTGCGCGGCTGTGGAAAATTTGGGAATGACCGTCAAGGTGGTCACCGGAGATGAGCGAAATATTAAGGTAACCACACCGATGGACTTAAAAATTGCCCAACTGCTGTGGGAGGAACAACCATGAGAATTGGACACGGATACGATGTGCATCGTTTGACGGAAGGCAGAGCCTTGATTTTAGGCGGTGTAACGATTCCTTATGAACTGGGCCTGGATGGTCATTCTGATGCGGATGTGCTGTTACACGCGGTGTCAGATGCACTGCTGGGCGCGGCTGGTCTGGGAGATATCGGCAAACACTTTCCGGATACAGATCCTGCCTATAAAGGGGCGGATTCTGGGAAACTTCTGGAAATTGTAGGTCAAAAAGTTGCAAATGCCGGATACCGAATCAGCAACATTGATGTAACCATGATTGCCCAAAAGCCAAAGCTAAAGGACTATATTCCACAAATGACACAGAACATTGCGGCTTTTTTGCAGATTGACCTAGGGCGGGTCAATGTAAAGGCTACTACAGAGGAACATTTGGGATTTACCGGTGAGGGCAAAGGCATGGCATGCCATGCGGTATGCTTACTGGAAGAATAACAAAAAAAGAACATTTTCGACCTCCCGGGCATAGGTTAGTCCGGGAGGTTTTATTATGAAATTTTGTATGATCACCTTTCGGTCTGTAACACCGGCACAACGGGCGGAAAGCACGCTGCGCAGAGCAGGTTTCGAATGCGCGATTCAGCGTACGCCCCGTTGGATGGAGGAGCAAGGTTGTGGATATAGTTTGCGGGTAAGATCTCAGGATGTAATTGATTGTGTGGCATTGTTGCGTAGCAATGCCGTGGCGTTCCGGAAGATATACTTGCGTAGAGAAAATGGCACTGTGGAGGAAATGACCGCATGATCTATCTGGATAACGGCGCAACTTCCTTCCACAAGCCGGTGGGTGTGGCAGATGCGGTGCGCAGAGCGATGTTTACCTGCGCCAATCCAGGACGGGGCGGTTATCCGGCAGCTATGGAAGCAGCGAAAACTGTGTTTACCTGCAGGGAACGGGCAGCGAAACTGTTTCACTGTCTGCCGGAACAGGTGGTATTTACCGCTAACTGCACCCATGGCTTGAATATTGCCATTCAAACCTTGGTAGTCCCGGGAAGCCGGGTGGTAATTTCCGGTTTTGAGCATAACGCAGTAACCCGCCCCCTTCATGCGCTGGGCGCAGAAGTTTTGGTGGCAGGCAGAAGACTGTTTGACTGGGAAGATATCTTAACTGCCTTTGAAAATGCTTTGCGCCGGGGAGTCAGCGCGGCAATATTTACCCATGTTTCCAACGTGTTTGGGTATATTTTGCCCATAGAGCAAATGGTGCAGCTATGCAAGCAGTACCGTGTTCCCTGTATTGTGGATGCGGCTCAGTCTGCAGGCACGATTCCCATTGATTTCTCTGCTTTGGGGGCGGATTTTGTCGCCATGCCGGGGCATAAGGGACTGCTTGGTCCACAAGGGACCGGAATGCTGCTTTGTAATCGCTTGCCAAAACCGCTGCTATATGGCGGAACCGGCAGCAATTCCCGCAATCAACAGATGCCGGAATTTTTGCCGGATATTGCAGAAGCCGGGACAGTAAATGTGCCGGGGCTTGCAGGTCTTGGCGCGGCCCTCGGCTACTTGTCACAAACGGATATGCAAAGGCTTGCAAAGAAAGAGCAGCAGGAGGTAGAATACTGCGCCAAAGCACTGGAAAAACTGGGATATCGCGTGTTTTCCGGCATCCATCAGTGCGGTACAGTATCCTTTGTTCCGGAGGGTGACTGCCATGAAACAGAAGCGTTCCTTGCGACCAAGGGGATTGCTGTGCGGGCGGGACTGCATTGCGCACCACTGGCCCACGAAAGCGCCGGCACTTTGGATACCGGAACAGTACGAATCAGTTTTGGTCAGGATGCGGCAAGATGGCAAAGCCGGGCGCTGATAAAAGCCCTTTTTGAAAGGAATTAAAGGTAAAAAATTTTTGAATAACTATTGCTATATAGGCTCCAATCCGCTATAATAGAACAGATAATAGGCTAGTTATACCGATTTTTAAAAATGCCACAAAAAAGGGGTTGGAAGCAATTATGGAATACTTGCAATCAGTACTGGAAAATATGCCTGCGCTGCAGTGGCAGGATTACCTGGATATTATTGTGGTTGCCTTTTTGATTTATAAATTGCTGCCGATTTTCCGATCTACCGGCACGGCTCGTATTGCATGGATTGTGGTAATCGTGCTGGTTCTTTCCTGGTTGACAAAGGCAGTGGGATTGAATGCGCTTAACTTTATTTTGAGTCAGCTTTTGGCAGTTGGTCTTGTAGCAATCGTAGTGCTGTTTCAACCGGAGCTGCGCCGTATGATTGACCACATGAGCAACATCAAGCTCAAGGAATTTCTTAACATCAAAAAGAATGACCAGGAAATGCTGCTTGTGATTTCCCAGACGGTCAAGGCCTGCGAAAGCATGAGCTGTGAGCGAGTGGGCGCGCTGATCGTATTTGCCCGCAACAGCCGTCTTGATGAATATTTCAAAACCGGCACATTGATTGACGGTCAAGTTACCGAGCAGCTTATCCGCAATGTATTTTTCCCAAAGGCGGCGCTGCATGACGGCGCAATGATCATTCGGGACGGACGGATTGCTGCGGCAGGCTGTGTGCTGCCGTTGTCTGAAACTATGCGGCTGAGCGCCGATCTGGGTACCCGCCACCGCGCGGCGGTGGGCATGAGTGAAGTTTCCGATGCTGTGGTGGTAGTTGTATCGGAAGAGACCGGCGCCATTTCCGTAGCTGTTGGCGGCATGCTGAAGCGGCATCTGGCGCCCCAGACGCTGGAACGGTTGCTTTGCAATGAACTTTGCCCGGAGGAAGCACCCCAGGAAGATAATCTGGTACTTAAGCTGCGACAAAAACTTCAAAAAAAGGAAAAGGGGGACAAACAGGATGAAACGTAAGATTTTAACGGCCCTTTTGTCCCTGACAGTGGCTCTGGCATTGTGGATGTACGTCGTTACATTTGTCAGTCCCAGCGCTGACAGAATCTATCAGAATGTTCCGGTGGTTTTGCAGGGAGAATCTTTGCTGAAGGAAAGAGGCCTTATGGTCACCACCCAGGAAATTCCTACTGTGTCCGTGCATTTGGAGGGGAAACGTTCTGATCTGGACAAGCTCAACAGCTCCAATATTACCCTTACGGCAGATCTGTCCAAGATTTATGACCCCGGCACCCACAATCTTCGCTTTTCTTCTTCTTATCCCGGCGATGTTGCTTCCGGTGAAATCTCTGTATTGAGTCAGAATCCGGTGGCGATTACGGTAGAGGTAGCAGAACGGGTGAGCAAGCTTGTTCCGGTGAAAACCCATTATACAGGAGAGTTGCCGGATGCTTTTATTGCAGATGTTGAGAATAACGAGTTAAGCGTTGACGAGGTGGAAATCACAGGTCCGAAAGCAGTTGTTGATAAAATTACCGAGGCCCGGATCGACGTTGACCTGAATGATCGCACCGAGAGTATTGGCGAAGAATTTGAATATACCCTCTGCAATAAAAAAGGAGACGCGGTGGATGCAAAGCTGATTACCACCAATACTGACAAAATTACTTTGTCACTTCGTATTGCGCGGATCAAGGAAGTGTCGCTGAATCTGCAGGTTATTGAGGGCGGTGGCGCTACCAAAAAGACAACAGAAATTGTCATCACCCCTGAAACAATCCGGGTGTCCGGAAGTGACAGCCAGTTGGCGGCCATTGAACAAGTGGAGCTGGAAACCATCAATTTGGGTGAAATACCCGAGGATGCGGTGTTTACATTCCCCATCAAGCTTCCGGAAGGTGTTGAAAATGAAACAGGTGTTACCGAAGTGGCAGCCACAGTACGATTTAAAGACCTTGTTACAAAGACCGTTAAGGTTTCCAATTTTAAGATGGTCAAT
This sequence comes from Faecousia sp., assembly GCA_045658385.1. Lineage (GTDB taxonomy): Bacteria > Bacillota > Clostridia > Oscillospirales > Oscillospiraceae > Faecousia. The sequence continues at coordinate 31,643 of JAZOUW010000058.1, read as the reverse complement.
GTGCCAAAAGGCCTGAACGCAAAACTGATTACACAGGCACTGGAGGTCCGGATGCGTGGTACGAAGGCCCAGATAGACCGTTTGAAAGCGTCGAATATTACGGCGGAAATTGATTTTGCAAATACCCAAACCGGCACAGTGAAACTTAACGTAAAGATTACCAGTACTGTTTCCGGCGTGGGTGCTGTGGGAACGTATACTGTTTCCGCAACTGTGCACGCAGAGAAGTAGTTGCTTAAGTATTCTAAAAAAAGGGGATAATGACCTTGATTAAAAGTATGACCGGTTACGGTCGGGCTGTGGAAACAGTCGACAAAAGAGAATTTACAGTAGAAATCCGTTCTGTGAACAACCGCTATCTGGATTGCTCCGTGCGTTTGCCCCGGATGCTCTCCTTTGCGGAGGACGCAGTAAAGCAAGCGGTAAAAAACGCAGTTTCCAGAGGTAAGGTGGATGTGTTCATTTCCCTGCGCACAGAAGGCACAGAGGAAGTAAATGTCAGCTTAAACACACCGGTATTGCAGGGGTATTTGACGGCTATGCGCCAAATGGTTACCGAGTTTGGGGTTGCGGACGATATCAGTGTTTCTGCGGTATCCCGTCTACCTGAGGTTTTCCTGGTAGAAAAGCCGGAAGTGGACGAGGAGCAGATGCTTTCCGACCTTATGTCGGTAGTGGATAAGGCCCTAATCGCTTACGATACAATGCGCACCACGGAGGGTCAGGCTCTGGACCGGGATCTGCGCAGCCGTGGAGAAAGTATTTTGCAGATGGTCGCGCAGGTGGAGCAGGGCAACGGTCAAACGGTTGCAGATTACCGGGCAAGACTGGAAGCAAAGATTCGGGAAGTGCTGGAAGATAAGGCAATTGACGAAAGCCGTATTCTGACAGAGGCTGCTATCTTTGCCGATAAGGTTGCCGTGGATGAAGAAACGGTTCGCTTGCGCAGTCATCTGGAGCAAATGAACACCATGCTCTCCGGCAGCGGCGCTGTTGGCAGAAAGCTGGACTTTTTACTCCAGGAAATGAATCGGGAAACTAACACGATTGGCTCAAAATGCACCGATGTGAAGCTTGCCCGAATTGTTGTTGATATGAAAGCAGAGTTGGAAAAAATTCGTGAGCAGACCCAGAACATTGAGTAAGAGGAATATATGAAATTTATCAATATTGGTTTTGGAAGCATGGTGGCGGCCAACCGGGTGCTGGCTGTAGTGGATCCGGATTCTGCCCCCATAAAGCGCATGGTGCAGGAAGCAAAAGAGCGGGCAATGATGGTGGATGCGTCCTATGGACGCAAAACTCAGTCTGTGATTTTGATGGACACTGATCATGTGATTCTTTCGGCTTTGTCCACGGAAGCAATCGGTCAGCGCTGGTCGGAGAATAAGGAGACAGAAGCATGACTGACGGTAAGTTGTTTGTATTTTCCGGTGCTTCCGGTGTCGGCAAAAGCACTGTTTTAGCAAAGGTTATGGCGGCACGAGAAGATTTGCGCTTTTCCGTTTCCGCTACAACCCGCGCGCCCCGGCCCGGCGAAACAGAAGCCGAAAGTTATTACTTTGTTTCCAAAGCGCGTTTTGAAGAAATGATTCAAAAGGATGCGTTTTTGGAACATGATGCCCACATGGGAAATTACTATGGCACACCCAAACAGCAGCTGGAAGAAAAACTGCAAATGGGTCATGTGGTGTTGGATATTGAGCCCAATGGTGCATTTCATGTGCGTCAGGCAAGACCTGATGCGATACTGATCTTTATTGCGCCACCTTCTCTGGAGGAATTGGAACGGCGTTTGCGCAGCCGGGGTGATACCTCGGAAGAACAAATCTGCCTTCGCACCCAAAGAGTCCAGTGGGAGATGGAGCAGGGCAAGCAATACGACTACATAGTCACCAATGACGATGTGGACCGCTGCGCTCGGCAAATTTTGGATATTATTGAAAAAGAATCTGGTAAATAAACCAAAGGATAATTGGAGGAATATAATATGCTTTACCCCCCTGTAGCAGATTTGCTTAAGAATGTTTACAGCCGTTACCTGCTGGTCAATGTGGTCGCCCAGCGGGCAAGACAGATCGCACAAGATGCTGAAACAAATCAGGAAGAACTGGCGGAAAAGCCGGTAACATTGGCAATTCGTGAGGTTGCTGACGGCAAGCTGACAGCAACCTTGAAAGAGGAGTACAAAAAATAACAAAACGTAAGGAGTGGGCTGTATGATTGCTAAAATTGCTGTTGCTGCGGCAAATTTTGCTATTGATAAGCCCTATTCTTACTTTGCTGCGGAGAATCTGGCGCTGAAACCCGGCATGCGTGTGCAGATTCCCTTTGGAAGAAGCAATCGCGCCACAGAGGGTGTTGTGCTGGCTGTGGAAGAAGGGGAGCAGGGCGATTTAAAGGCGGTAACCTGCGCTTTGGACAAAGAGCCGGTTTTGTCTGACAAGATGCTGCGCTTGGCGGCTTTTTTGCAGCAGCGCTATTTCTGCACTTTTTATGAAGCAATTCGCACAATGTTGCCTGCCGGTTTGTGGTTTCAAATAAAGGACAGCTACAGTCTCACCGACGATTTGTCCTGGCAGAAAAAGAAATTGCAAAACAGCCAGGCCCAAAGAATCTTGCAGCTGTTGCAAGATGGTGGCGGCTGCTGTGAAGGTGCGATTCTTCGAAACGCCATCGATGACGCAGAAGCGTTTGATAAGGCTGTGCAGTATCTTCTTCGGAAGAAATGGATTATTGCCCAAAAGGATTTTTCCCAGAGGACAAATGACAAGACCGAAAAGATCGCCACATTGGCCGTTCCGGCAGAAACAGCCCAAGCCTATGCGGCAGGTCGCCCAAAATCCGCGGCGATGCAGAAATCGGTTTTGGAACTGATTTGCGCTGTTGGCAGCGCTCCGGTGAAGGAAATATGCTACTATACCGGCGCAAAGCCTGTTACGGTTAAACGCTTGGCAGAGCTTGGTTATTTGGAACTGACGGATAAACCAATTTTGCGGTGTCGGGAAATTCACCCTGCTTCGATCAGTGGTGAACTGGTTCTCAATGCGCAGCAACAGGCGGTGTTTGACAGCTTGTGTGGTCAAATGGATGCCCCAGAGCCGGGAAAAGCGCTGCTTTACGGTGTTACCGGTTCCGGAAAGACCGCGGTTTATATCTGTTTGATTCGCAAGTGTCTGGAACAGGGCCGGCAGGCTATGCTTCTGGTCCCGGAAATTGCATTGACGCCCCAACTGTTAGGTTTGCTTGCTGCTTACTTTGGTGAGCAAGTGGCAGTGCTTCACAGCAGTCTGCCGGCAACAGAGCGTTACGATCAATGGAAACGGATTCGTTCCGGGCAGGCCGGTGTTATTGTAGGAACCCGTTCGGCGGTATTTGCCCCTTGCAAAAATCCGGGACTGATTATTCTGGATGAAGAGCAGGAGCATTCCTATAAATCAGAAAATTCTCCCCGCTACGACGCGAGAGAAGTGGCACTGTGGCGCGGCATGAAGGAAAAGGCTTTAGTGCTGCTTGGTTCTGCCACGCCTTCTGTGGAAACGATGTTCTACGCCAAGTCCGGTATTTATCAACTTTACACGTTGGAAGAACGATACAACGGTAAACCGTTACCCAAGGTAGAAATTCTGGATATGCGCCAGGAACTGAAGATGGGCAATGACCTTTCTGTCAGCTATGCTTTGCAGGATGCCATCGGTCAAACCCACCAGGCGGGAAAACAGACAATTCTGTTTTTAAATCGTCGGGGTAACAGCCGCGCGTTGGTATGTGTGGACTGTCGGGAAACGCCGGAATGTCCTCGCTGCAATGCAAGGCTTACCTATCACAGTGCAAATGAACGACTGATGTGTCATTACTGCGGATACTCGCAAAGAGTTCCGTCCCGCTGCCCAAAATGCGCAAATGCTTTGAAGCAGGTAGGTACCGGCACCCAAAAGGTGCAGCAAGAGCTGGGGAGCGTATTCCCGGGAATGGAAATCCAGCGCATGGATACAGACACGGTCAGCGCCGTAAATACCCATGAGAAAATTCTGGACAAGTTTAAAAATGAACATATTCCGGTGCTCATTGGCACGCAAATGGTTGCCAAGGGCTTAAACCTGCCGGATGTTACATTGGTAGGTGTCCTGGATGCAGATTTAGGTCTGTATACAGACAGCTATCGGGCTGCTGAAACGACATTTAATATGCTCACCCAGGTGGTGGGCAGAGCAGGTCGCGGCGATACCGCCGGTCGCGCTATGATTCAAACCATGGTACCGGAGCATCGAATTATCACCCTGGCTGCCAATCAGGATTACGCCGGCTTTTATGATTTGGAGATCCAAATACGTAAAGCGCAGAAAAGTCCGCCCTTTGGGGACTTGGCAACGGTGACATTCATTGGAGAAGATGAGGGTAAATTGCTCCGGGGCGCGGTGAAGTTCCGGGACAGTTTAAATGCTTGCCTGAAGCAGCCGGAATATCAAAACACACAATGTACCGTGCTGGGGCCTGCCCCTTGTCCGGTACCGAAGATCAACTATAATTACCGTTACCGTCTGACTCTGCGCTGCAGAATGGATAAAGTGTTGCGGCAGTTGGTTGCCCACTTGCTACGGCAATTCTCACAGGATCGGGAGAATCGGGGCGTATCTGCTTTTATAGACGTAAACGGTTATGATTAAGGAGGCAGTTATGGGACTGCGTAAAATATTAACAGATGCAGAGCCTGCGCTGCACAAGGTTTGCAAGCCGGTGATCAATTTTGACGGAAAGCTGCATAGTCTGCTGAATGACATGCGGGAAACACTGATTGATTCCGATGGCATTGGCCTTGCAGCGCCCCAGGTTGGTATTCTCCGCAGGGTTGTTCTGGTGGATAACGGGGAAGAAATTTTGGAGCTGGTGAATCCCACCCTTGTGGAGACGGACGGAGAGCAGGAAGGCCCGGAGGGCTGCCTAAGCGTTCCGGGTCGCTATGGCCTTGTAAAACGCCCCAATTATGCAAAGGTCCGGGCGCAAGATCGGAACGGAAATTGGTATGAGGCGGAGGGCGAAGAACTGATTGCCCGGTGTTTTTGCCATGAGCTGGACCATTTGGATGGTATTATTTATACGGAAGTCATGGAACGGTTCCTGACTGATGAGGAACTGGGTTTCGAAGAATAATTGCGCGGAGGGATTGAATGCGTGTCGTTTTTATGGGAACGCCGGACATTGCGGCTACCTGTTTGGAAAAAATAATTGCAGATGGTTTCCAGGTGGTTGGTGTCTACACGCAGCCGGACAGACCGAAAAACCGGGGCATGAAGCTTGCTTTTTCTCCGGTGAAGGAAGTGGCGCTTTGCCATGAGATTCCGGTGTATCAGCCGGAGAATTTTAAGGAAGCGGAAACTGTGCAGACCCTTGCCGACCTGCAGCCGGACGTGGTGGCAGTTGTGGCATACGGACGGATTTTGCCCCAGAACGTACTGGACATCCCACCAAAAGGATGCATCAATATCCATGCAAGCATCCTGCCCAGTTATCGCGGCTCTGCGCCATATCAATGGGCGGTGCTGGACGGACTGACGCAAACCGGTGTTACGGCTATGTATCTGTGCAGGGAAATGGATGCCGGCGATATGATTGCCGTCTCCAAAACCCCCATCGGCCCGGATGAAACCGCAGGAGCGCTGTTGGATCGTCTGGCGGTTCTGGGCGCTGAACTGTTAAGTGATACCCTTGAAAAAGTGGAGACTGGGACGGTTACTGCAACTGCCCAGGATCACAGCCTGGCTACCTACGCGCCGATGCTGGATAAGACTATGTGTCCTATTGACTGGACCGGGACCGCGCAGCAGGTGCATAACCACGTACGGGGTATGAACCCCTGGCCGGTAGCTACCACGGAAATTGGCGGCAAGCGATTTAAGATTTACACGACTGCCCTTGTGGAAGGAAAACCCAATGCAGCTCCCGGAACAATTCTGGGATTGACCAAAACCGGTTTGCAGATTGCCTGCGGGGAAGGCGCTGTGGAGATTCGTATGCTGCAGGCGGAGGGCGGTAAGCGTATGGCTGCGCCGGATTATTTCCGGGGGCATCCTCTGGAGGCGTAATTATGGGAGCCAGAGAGACCGCCTTAAATGTGCTGATCGCCTGCCGGAAAAACGGTGCCTGGTCAAATGGCATTCTAAAAGAATATGTTGGTCGGGATAAGCTGGACCGTCGTGAGGCGGCTTTGGCAGCGCGGCTGTGCTACGGTGTGCTGCAAAATCGGGCGAAATTGGATTTTTATCTGAAGCAACTGCTTACAGGAAGGATCAAGAATCTGCACCCGGTAGTGCATGATATTTTACAGCTTGGTTTATACCAGATTTATGAAATGGACAAAATTCCCGCCAGCGCGGCGGTAAATGAATCCGTTTCCCTGACAAAGAAGTATTGCAAGAAGATTCACAGTGCTGCGCCGCTGGTAAACGGCGTATTGCGCAATGCTGTGCGAACCAAGGGCGCGCTTTCAGAGCCTAAAAAGCTTTGCGATCGTTATTCTCATCCCCAAAGCCTGATCGATTTGCTCAAAGAGTATGTGGGGCAGGAAAATATAGAGCCTATGTTAAAGGCAAACAATGCGCAAGTGCCTGTTGTGGTACAGGTCAATACGAAAAAAATCACCGCAGAAGAACTGGTGCAACGACTGACTGCCGACGGTGTGGCTGTAAAGCCGCATCCGTGGCTGGACAATTGTCTGCAATTAACCGGCAGCGGTGATTTGGAGCAGATGGATGCTTTTCAAGAGGGCTTGTTCTATGTCCAGGATGCAGCCGCCCGACTAAGCGTCTTGTGCGGGCAGATTCCAGCGGATGCGAAAGTGCTGGATTGTTGCGCAGCGCCTGGTGGAAAAACCTTTGCTTTGGCAATGGATGGGGCGGGGGAAATCATATCTTGCGATATCCACCCCCATAAAATCACCCTCATTGCATCCGGCGCCCAGCGTTTGGGACTTACCAACGTAACAGCGAGATTGCAGGACGCGTCGGAAAACAACCCGGAATGGAATGAGCAGATGGATGTGGTTATTGCCGATGTGCCTTGCTCCGGCTATGGTATTATCCGCAAAAAGCCGGACATCCGCTACAAAGACCCTGCATCTATGACACAGCTGCCCCAACTGCAGCTGGCGATTCTGAAAAACCAGGCCCGGTATGTAAAACCCGGCGGCGTGCTGATGTATTCCACCTGCACATTGGTACGGGCAGAAAATGAGGGCGTTGTAGAAGCTTTCTTGAGGGAAAACGATGATTTTGTTCTGGAAGCCTTTCCACTGCCTGAAATTTTTCCGGAAAACACAAAGGGGATGTTGACCCTTGTGCCGGGACAGTATGATACGGACGGATTCTTTATTTGCCGTCTGAAAAGGAAGTAATATGAAGCACCTGAAATCCATGACCCTTACAGAACTTACGCAAGTAATGAAGGACTTGGGACAGCCGCCTTTTCGCAGCAAGCAAGTTTATACCTGGCTGCATAGCGGTGTACGTAGCTATGAGGAAATGACAAATTTGCCAAAAGCTTTGCGGGAAAGCCTTGCAAGGCAGTATCCTTTATATACCCCCAAAGTCGTACGTAAGCAGGAGTCCCAAAAGGACGGAACAATCAAATACTTGTGGGAGCTTTCTGACGGCAACTGTGTGGAAACAGTACTTATGCGCTATCATTACGGCAACACTGTTTGTATTTCCACAGAGGTCGGCTGCCGCATGGGCTGCGCTTTCTGCGCATCTACCCTGGGGGGACTGGTGCGGAAGCTGGAACCGTATGAAATGCTGGACCAGGTGCTGTTTACCCAGGTGGAATCCGGTTTGCCTGTTTCCCATATTGTTTTGATGGGCATCGGCGAGCCACTGGATAATTTTGACAATGTGATGCGCTTTTTGGAGCTGGTGAACAGTCCGGAAGGCATGCATATATCTATGCGTCATATCAGTCTTTCCACCTGCGGCATTGTGCCGGGGATTGACAAATTGGCAGAAAAGAAATTGCAGCTTACCTTATCTATCTCTTTGCATGCACCGTCTGATGAAATCCGCAATACCATTATGCCGGTGAATAAGGCGTATCCTTCCGAAGAACTGATAACGGCTTGCCGGCGCTACTATGAGAAAACCGGCCGGCGGATATCTTTTGAATACGCTATGATAAACGGTGTTAATGACACACCGGAGGCGGCCAAGCTGCTTTTGAAGCGATTAAAAGGCCTGCCTGCGCATATGAACTTAATTCCCTTAAACCATGTGGAGGAAAGTCCCCTAAAACCCAGCACCCGCCAAGCAGTACAGCAATTTCAGAAGCTGTTGGAGGACGGAGGGATTCCTGCCACTGTACGCCGTACATTGGGGAGCGATATTGATGCCTCCTGCGGTCAGTTGCGACGAAAATATACAAAAGAGAGAAATGAACAATAATACTGCGAAAGGAGTGTTGCTTTATGCAGTATTGGGGCATAACAGACCCTGGATGCACCCGAACGCAAAACCAGGATGCCTATCAAATTGAAGTTTTGGACAGAAATACACTTTTGTGTATTGTCTGCGATGGTATGGGCGGTGCCAAATCCGGCAACGTAGCCAGCACCCTGGCGGTGGATGTGTTCGTGCAGGAGGTCAAACGCACATGGAATCCGGACATGGACCCGGATATGGTAGACCAAATGCTGCAGGGCGCGGTAAAGTTGGCAAACTTTACGGTTTACGATCAGGCCCAGCAGTTTGAGGAATTTACCGGCATGGGCACAACCCTGGTGGCTGTGTTGATTCATAAAAAATTTTGTACTGTTGTCAATGTGGGCGACAGCCGGGCATACAGTGTAAATCATGACGGTGTGCGCCAACTGACAAAGGATCATTCTTTGGTGCAGATGATGATCGCCCGGGGAGAAATTACACCGGAGCAAGGAAGAAGGTATCCCGGAAAGAACCTGATTACCCGGGCTATCGGCACAGAAACGGTAGTTCAGTGCGATATTTTCCATCGCAGACTTGCCGGCGGCGAATGCTTGCTTTTGTGTACTGACGGTCTTTCCAACATGGTAGACGAGCAAGAAATCCTCTTTGAAGTGGTACATGGTCTGAATAAGCAAAGCAGCTGCGAACGGCTGTTGGCAATTGCGAAAAATCGTGGCGCGCCAGATAATGTAACTTGCGTGTTAATTCAAATTTGATCTGGTGCGAAAGGAGTTTCGGTTATGGATAAGTATATTGGACGCCTGTTGGACAACCGGTATGAGATTCTGGAAATTATTGGTACCGGCGGCATGGCTGTTGTATATAAAGCACGTTGCCACAGACTGAATCGTCTGGTAGCAATCAAAATTTTAAAAGACGATTATTTAGAGGATGAAGAGTTCCGCCGTCGCTTCCATTCGGAAAGTCAGGCGGTTGCTATGCTCAGCCATCCTAATATCGTTTCTGTTTACGATGTTTCTTCTTCCATCACGGCAGACTATATCGTTATGGAACTGATCGACGGAATCACCCTGAAACAGTACATGGAAAAGAAGGGTGTTCTGAACTGGAAGGAAACGCTGCATTTTGCCATTCAAATTTCCAAAGCCCTGGAGCATGCCCACAGCCGTGGAATTGTTCACCGGGATATTAAGCCCCACAATGTGATGGTGCTGAAAAACGGCGCGGTAAAGGTTACGGACTTTGGCATCGCCCGGATGATGTCCAAGGGCAACACCCTGACAAAAGAAGCCCTCGGTTCTGTCCACTACATATCTCCGGAGCAGGCAAAGGGCGGCAGAGTTGACAGCCGGTCTGACATCTACTCCTTGGGTACAGTGATGTACGAGATGATGAGTGGTCGTCCGCCTTATGACGGAGAGTCTCCTGTAGCTGTTGCCATTCAGCATATCAATGGCGGCGCGGTTATGCCCTCTACCTTGAATCCCAATATTCCCGGAGGTCTTGAGCAGATTATTATGAAGGCGATGGCTCATGAACCCGGTGAACGTTACGCATCTGCAACGCAAATGCTGGCGGATATGGACGAGTTCCGTAAAACACCTGCTATTTTGTTTGATTACAACACGCCACCCACAGATGCGGTGACCAATTTGCAGAAACCGCCGCTGGTGCTGGATACCCCCGAAAAACCTACCACAGCGCAGCGCGTGGCAGGGGATGCTGCCGGTGGACGGCGTCCTGCCAGAAGAACGCCCGGCGCAACTGCTGACCGCGGTAAACGGTCCGAGCAGCGCCGGACAGCGCCAAAGGAAGAAGAAAACCGCAGCAAGGCGGCAACCATTGCAATTATTGCCTGCTCTGCGGTGATGGTTGTGGCAGTTGTTATTTTCCTTGTCGTTCTGTTCAACGGTGGCATGGACAGAAAACCGGAAATGATCGATGTTCCCAATCTGGTTGGAAAGCTTTATGACGAGATACCGGAATATGCCGATATCAATGTCAAGATCGACAAGGAAGTCCATGACGATACTGCCCAGGCGGGACAGATTCTGGAACAAGCGCCTGCTGCCGGAACCGCCATGGAAAAGAATGACACCATTTATGTGGTGATTAGCCTGGGTAAGGAAACCAAGATGGGCGTTATGCCAGATGTCGAGGATTGGGAGCAAGCCCAAGCAGAAAAGGCACTGAACAATCTGGAGATGGGTCTGAAGATTTCTGTGCAGAAGGAATACCACGATACCATTGTGTCCGGCAACGTAATCCGGACAGAGCCTGCAGCGGAAGCTGATTTGGTGGAAGGTCAGACAGTTACCATCGTTATCAGCAAAGGCGTAGAAATGAAAACAGCCATGATGCCGGATGTGGTGGGAGATAAGCAGCAGACGGCAGAAAAAATCCTCAATGACCAGAGCCTGAAATTGGAGATTGTTATTGAGCAGGTGTACGATTCTGTTGTGGCGCAAGGGGATATTGTGCGCACAGAGCCGGTAGGCGGTGAGGAACTCAAGACCGGCCAGAAGGTTACCTTGTTTGTTTCCAAAGGCCCGCATCTTGAAAAGATCAGAAATCTTGTGGGTTTGTCCATTAACAGCGCGGTGTCGCTTTTGAAGGACGACGGATTTGAAAATTATGAAATACTGTCTGTGGTAAGCAAGGAAGAAAGAGATACTGTGGTTGCCATGAAAATCGGGGAAAAGGATATTGCAGCCGGCGAGGACCTGGATGTGAATTCCCTGATCGTGCTGCACGTTTCCAAAGGACCCGGTTTCAATGAAATTACCAGAACAGTCACGCTTTCTTTGCGTGGAAGCACAGCCCAGGGTCCTTGCAATGTGAAGATTACCCGGGATGGAGAGGTCGTATTCCAGGGAGAGGTCCCCAAGGGTCAGGAAACTGTTGAATTGGAAAGACAGACCGGTAGTGGAACAGTAACCTATAAGATAATCATTGGCGACAGTGACGGTTGGGACGTGCAGGTGACATTCTGATGCAGAAAACCACCGGACGGATCATCCGTAGCTTAAGCGGATTTTATGACGTACAGACTGCCGATGGTGTGATTACCTGCCGGGGCAGAGGCACTTTGCGCCGCTCCGGGGAAAGTCCTCTTACAGGCGACATGGTCGAAATTTCCACGGAAAACGGAAAAGGCATGGTGCAGCGGGTCTTACCCCGAAAAAATCGGTTTATCCGCCCTGCTGTTGCCAATGTAGATGCATTGGTGATCTTTGCAGCCAATACCAATCCGGTGACCGAGCCGTTTCTTATTGATCGGGTGGCGGCCATTGCGGGAAATCAGGAAGTGCCGGTATTTATTTGTGTAAACAAATGTGATCTGGATCCTGCAATCGATTTGGTGCGGATCTATACAAATGCCGGCTTTCCGGTAATCCCTGCCAGCGCCCAGACCGGTGAAGGCGTGGAGCAACTGCGGACATTGCTAAAAGGTAAGCTCACCGCATTTACCGGCAATACGGGTGTGGGAAAAAGCAGCATGCTCAATGCCTTGTGTCCTGAATTGTCCCTTGCTACCGGAGAGGTTTCCGAAAAGCTGGGTCGGGGGCGGCATACTACGCGACATGTGGAGCTGTTTTGCTTGGGAGAGGATACCTATGTGGCAGACACCCCCGGATTTTCTTCCTTTGATACCGAGCAGATGGACGTACTGCTAAAGGAGAATTTGCAATACACGTTTCCGGATTTTGGAGAGCATCTTGGGTCTTGTCAATTCCACGACTGCGCCCACCGCACAGAACCTGGCTGCCGAGTGCGCGCAGCGGTGGAAGACGGAAAAATAGAAAAGACCAGATATGAAAGCTATCTGCGCCTTTATGAAAAGGCAGAGCAATTTAAGCCGTGGGAACATGGAAAATAGAAAAACCCGGCTCTAATATACACCCCAAAAGTGTCTGACTTTTGGGGTGTATATCATAGTCCGGGTGCTTTTTATTTGAGCTGTTGATAGAGTCCTACTGCCAAGGTGACGCCCAAGGTTTCGGCTTCTTGGAGTAAAGTGTCAAGACACACTTTGTCCCGCACCAAGGAAAATACCGCAGAATCATCATTGACTGCAATATTATACCGGCAGTGCAGCCTTGTATCCTCAAAAGAGGTATCGGGGAAATCAATCGGCAACTGGGATTGGATTTGACTGCCCTTGGCTGTTACAGTGATCTCCTCGTATCCCAAAGCTGCATCCAGCCAGATTTCTCTGCCGGACCAAGGCGCCAGATAAGCCTTTAGCGGCGTGTGCAGCGACGGTGGCGGTAAAAATACAGGACACGACAAATCCTTGCCATAACAGTCGGAAACGCCTACGGGGCAGGGAAGTGCGGTAATGAGAGTTTTGACGAGGGATGCTGCTTGCGCACAGTCAGGACGCTGAAAATCCAATAGAACTGCGCAAGCGGAATGCTTTTCGGCAAGAGAAGAAAGCTCCCGGGCAATCTGCTGCGGGTCATGTCCGCTGATGGGTGTGCAATCGTTGACGATTACGATACTTCCTTCCGGAAGCGTTGTTGGGAAGTTGGATAAACCCGTACCATAGCAGGAAAAATGGCAGGCCATCCAACCCAAATGGGGCGGCAAATCTTTTGCAGAGGAAAATTCTGCCGCTGTCATGGCCAGATAACAGTTTATTGACATGGACAAACACCTCCGCTTATGTTATACTAGCTTTGATATTATATGAAATAGGGAGCTTGCGTATGTCTTTTCCGCTGTTGCCGGATATGATTTTGGATGCGGTAACCCAGATCACACCGGAACTACTGAAAAACCACAAAATCACATTGCTGATGCTGGATTTCGATAATACCATCGTGCCGTATACCACGGATGTTCCTACAGAGGCATTTTGCAAATGGCTTGCCGAAATGCAACAATCAGAAGTCCGGCTTTGTGTGGTATCCAACAGCCGCAAACCAAGGGTTGTGCGATTCTGTGAAAAGTACGGCGTCGATTGCATAACCCATGCCCGAAAGCCTTTCACCAAAGGTATCCGGCGGTGCATAGAGAAATATGCTGTCGCGCCTGCGGAATGTGCGCTGGCAGGCGACCAGATTTATACCGATACCCTTGGCGCAAATTGCGCGGGGATAAAGTCCATTTTGGTCAGCGCCATTGATAATCATAATGTTTGGCTAAAGCTTCGCCACGGGTTGGAGAAACCCTTTATTTTTGCCGGAAGAAAAAGGAGGATTCTATTATGAAAAATTTAGAAAAGTATTGTTCTTTGTTAAAAGACGGTGTGGACGGTTTGTTGCTTACCAGCAGGTTCAGCCGCCATTATGCTGCTGAATTTGATATTGCCGAGGGTATGGCGATTATCACAAAAAACGGCGGCTATTATTTCACAGACAACCGCTATATCGAATCTGCCCAGAATAATATCCGCAATTTCCGGGTGGTGGAAACCAATCGGGCCAATCCTTATACGAAGCTACTGAACGATGCCATTGCCGAATTTGGCGTAGAGTGTTTGGGGTTTGAAGAAGGCTATCTGACTGTTGGTGAGTTTGCCGGTCTGGAAAAGGACTTGAAAGCAAAGCTGGTTCCTTTGGGTGACCAGATTAATAAGTTCCGGGCTGTGAAGGAAGAATGGGAGCTGGAGCGGATGCGCAAAGCCCAGGAAATCACAGATCTGGCATTTACAGAGGTGCTGAAGCGGATTCAGCCGGGAATGACGGAAAAGCAGCTGCAAGCAGAGCTGATCTACTGTTTGTATAAGAATGGTGGCGATGGTCTGGCTTTTGATCCTATTGTTGTATCCGGACCGAACACCAGCCTTCCCCATGGCGTGGCAGGGGATCGGCAGATCTGTCCCGGCGATTTTGTTACCTTGGATTTTGGCGCGCTGTATCAAGGCTACTGCGCGGATATGACCCGCACTGTTGCCGTGGGATACGTTACAGAGGAAATGCAGAAGGTATACGACACCGTGCTGGCTGCCCAACTGGCAGGTATCAACGCAACAAAAGCCGGTGTTGCCGGTAAAGATGTTGACGCGGCAGCGCGGCAGGTGATTGCAGATGCCGGCTACGGTCAGTATTTTGGTCATGGCTACGGTCACAGCATTGGCATGGAGTGTCATGAAGCGCCCAACTGCAACCCCTCCGGCGATACACCTATGGTAGAAAACATGGTTTGTTCTGCCGAGCCGGGCATTTATCTGCCGGGTGAATTCGGTGTGCGTATTGAAGATTTAGTTGTTTTCAAGGCCGATGGCTGCGAAAATATTACCCATAGTCCCAAGAACTTGATTATTGTGTAAAAATCTTCGCATTTACTCTTGCAATCAGCCATATTTTAGGTTAGAATATATGCGCTGAAGTTTTGTAAAAATTGCCCCTTGGGCAGATTCTTAGGAGGAAAATAAATATGATTTCTGTTAGTGATTTTAGAAACGGCATTACCTTTGACATGGATGGCAAGGTTATGCAGATCATTGAGTTTCAGCACGTTAAGCCCGGTAAGGGCGCTGCCTTCGTTCGCGTTAAGATGAAGAACGTAATTACCGGCGGCGTGACTGAAACCACTTTTAACCCCAATGATAAGTACCCCCCCCCTTACATTGTGCGCAAGAAGATGGAGTACTCCTACAATGATGGTGACCTGTACTACTTTATGGATTCCGAAACCTATGAGCTGATTCCTATCGACAAGACTGCGCTGGACGATTCTTTCCGTTTTGTTAAGGAAAACGACACTTGCACCGTTATGAGCTACAAGGGCAATGTGTTTGGTATCGAGCCTCCCCGCTTTGTGGAACTGGAAGTTACTGCTACAGAGCCTGGTTTTGCCGGCAACACCGCTACCAACACTTTGAAGCCTGCTACCCTCGAGACCGGCGCTGAAGTGAAGGTGCCTCTGTTCATCAACGAAGGCGAGAAGATCCAGATTGACACCACTACCGGCGAATATCTGGGCCGTGCGAAATAAGGAGAAAGAAATGACACTTTCTGAAAAGGCTGCCTATCTGAAGGGCTATATGGACGGTTTGGAACTGGACACGGAAAAGGCCGAGGGAAAGATGATAGCATCTATCGTTGACCTGCTGTGCGACGTGACAAAGCGTCTGACCGACATTGAAGAAACCACCATCGCTATCTCTGACGAGTTGGACGAGATCGAAGAAGATCTGGACGCCATCGAGGATTACATCCTGGACGAAGAGGATGAGGATTACGATGACGACGATGATTACGACGATTATGACGATGATGATTATGACGATGAAGGCTTTGACTTCGGTGACGAGGAGTCTACCATCTATGAAGTGAAGTGTGCTTGCGGTAATATCATCGACTTCGACGAGGAAACCTTGGAGGAAGGCTCTATCACTTGCCCTGACTGCGGCGAGCTGCTGGAGTTTTCTCTTGAAGATGAGGATGACGATGCACAACCGTTCTAAATGACATGAACCGCTCTGCAGTAGCAGAGCGGTTTTTAAAGAAGAGGAGAAAAATGAAGCTTGGCATATTCATTCCCGGACAACCTCTGAATTTGGCAGGAAAAGCTCTGATGAAGATGCTTGCCAATTATCAGCCGGGCGCTTCTTATGCGGATATGATGCGTCTGCGCCTTTCCGGGGCGGTGGCAGATCAATGTAAGGATATCTATTTTGCTGCCTATAAGGATGGCGTTTGCTACAGCCGCTTGTGGAATGGCTGGGGTGTCCATAAAGATGCTGTGGGTAATTTCGGCAATTTCCTGACCCTGGAGGAGTGCCGGGGGCAGGGGATCGGCAAGAAGATGCTGCAAATATGGTACGACGATCTGCAGACCCGGGAGGATAAGCCTCTTGCGTTGTTTTGCAGCGCCAATGACCGGGTTGCCGGAATGTATTATGATTACGGTTTTCGTCCGGCGGCGCCCGGCGGTCACCTGTATTTACCCCTGGGAGAAAGTCCGGAAACTTTTAAACTGTTTTGCGAAAAGTATTATGCGCCTGCGGATGTACTGATTGCCCGACCGGCAACAATACAGTATCGCCACGAAATCGACTGCCTGCTGCGCTTTGCGCTGATCAATGCCGGTGAGGATTTGCAGAAAATCGAAGACGCCCTTTTGTACTGTCCCGGCACAGCGCAAATGCTCTTTACAGAAAACGGCCGCTGCGTCGGCTGGCAAACCGAAGAAGTTGCTTACATACATCCCCAATACAGAAACAGCAAAAAAGTGTGCGGTTAAACCGCACACTTTTACTGTTAACCTTGGCGCATAATCCGCTTTCTTGCAATGTTGATGGGACCTTCGTTCATGTGGTTAATCCAGGAAAGACTTTTGCCGCAGCCAAAGGCTACGCAGCATTCCGGATTGTCTGCAATAGTACAGCTGATTCCGGTACGTTCAGACAGCAAAAGATCCATGCCGGTCAGTTGGCTGCTGCCACCGGTGAGAACAATGCCGTTTTGGGCAATATCGCCAACAAGTTCCGGTGATGTATCCTCCAAAACGGAAATTACTTCATCAGCAATGGCTTTTGCAGGCTTGCGAAGTACTTCATAAATTTCGCTGGACAAAATGCTCAACTCTCTGGGAATACCGGACTTGGCTTCTCTGCCCTTAATGAGCATGCTGATATCCTCCCGGCGGGGATAGACGCAGCCGATTTGAATCTTAATGTCTTCGGCGGTAAGGCGTCCAATAATAACGCCGTACTTCATCCGGATATAGCGGGCGATTGCCTCATCAAAGGCGTTGCCTGCAATTTTTATAGAGGAGGAAACGGCGACATCGTTCATAGTCAAAACGGCAATGTCTGTTGTGCCGCCGCCGATATCAATGACCATATGGCCGTTGGCACCGCTGATATCCAAGCCTGCGCCCAAGGCGGCAGCCAAAGGCTCTTCAATCAGATAAACACGCCGGGCGCCGGCTTCAATAGCAGCGCTGATCACAGTGCGCTCTTCCACCTCTGTAACGCTGCTGGGTACGCTGATAATCACTCTGGGTTTGGGTGAGAACAAAGACGCTTTGGTGGCGGACTGGAATAAAATCTGCAGCATCTTAACGGTCATTTCATGATCAGATATAACACCGTCTTTCAGCGGATGCATAGCAATCACATTGCCTGGAGTTCTGCCCAGCATGTTCCGGGCGGCAGAACCCACCTGCAATACCTTTCCGGTATTCTTGTCTACAGCAACGACAGAAGGCTCCCGAATAACCAAGCCCTTGTCTGCGGCGTTGATGAGAACGTTGGATGTACCTAAATCAATACCAAAATCGTTGGAGGAAAAATTAAAATGCATATACTTCACCTGCTTTTTTTGTCATAAGATGTGGCGGCAATCGCGGCAAAACGCACCTCGCTGGCACCGGCGGCTAAAAGCATTTTTGCGCATTCCGATGCGGTTGCTGCTGTGGTAATCACGTCGTCCACAAGGAGAATTCGTTTGCCGACAATCGCTTTGGGATTGCGTGCTTTATACGCGCCCAAAATATTGGCGCGTCGCTGTGCTACTTCCAAAAGGGAGGATTGTGGGCGCGTGTGACGGATCTTCCGCAACGTGGCAGCAGCTGGAATGCCCAGCTCCTTGCTGATTGCTTTTGCCAGAAGCTCTGATTGGTCGTAGCCTCTGGTAAATCGTCGGGGCAGAGAGATTGGGACCCAGGAGATCACATCCAAATCTCTGGAAAAATCATCCAGCAGTTTCACAGCCAAAAGACGACCGCAAATATCTGCATAGCTCCGGGCATTGTGAAATTTGAATCGATGGATGCATTTTCTTACATCATCCTTATAATACCACAATGCTGTCCATTGTGCAACAAAAGGAATTGTTCTTTTTGCGTTTATGAAGGGTTTTGTGTTTATCCGGCAACTGTGACACATATCGGTTTCTACGTGTGTTAGAAGTTTTCGGCACAAAACACATTTGGGAGGAAAAAGAAATGAAAACACCAGTTATTCTCCTTTTCGCTGCAGACGAAGTTTCAGTCCGGTGTAACGCCGACCGATTTTGGCGTTTTGGGTCATGGCTGCCACCACTTCTTCCCGGCCTGCAATAATCATCAGTTCCCTGGCTCGGGTAATGGCTGTGTAAAGAATGCTGCGATTAAGCAGATATGCCGAGCCACCCCATGCGGCAAGGATAACTGCCCGATATTCGCTGCCTTGACTTTTGTGGACTGTCATGGCGTAGGCAAGCTCCAGTTCGTTCAACTGGTCAAAATCGTAATCTGCCTGCCGGTCGTCAAAAATCACAGTCAGCTGCTCCATGGCGGTGTCGATGCGCTGAATAATACCAACGTCGCCGTTAAATACGCCGCTGCCTACCATGCTGCCGTCGGTTTTGGTCCACATCATGTCGTAGTTATTTCGAATCTGCATAACCCGGTCGCCCTCCCGGAAAATGAACTCCCCAAAGGCACGTTCCTTCTTTTCCGGGGATGGGGGATTGAGGGACTTTTGCAGAAGCTTATTCAGATTTACTGTGCCGGTGAGCCCTTTTTTTGTGGGGGAGAGAACCTGAATTTGCTCCGGTAAAATGCCCATGTTTTGGGGCAGCCGGGTAGTGCAAAGACCTACGATGGTTTGGGCGACCGATTCTTCTGCGGTTGCGCCAAGGAAGAAAAAGTCGTTTTTTACATCCCGCAGTATCGGCAGTTGCCCTTGGTTGACCCGATGGGCGTTCATGACGATCAGGCTTTCCTGGGCCTGTCGGAAAATCTCTGTCAGCCGAATGCTGGGCAGTACATTGCTCCGGAGAATATCGTTCAAAGGAAATCCCGGTCCTACCGGGGGAAGCTGGTCCGGATCACCGACCAGTATCAAACGACATTTTTCCGGTAGCGCCTGCATAAAACTGTGCAAAAGCTGGATGTCCACCATAGACATTTCGTCAATGATGACTGCGTCTGCTTTTAGAGGGTTGGATGCATCCCGGGAAAAGAACAGCTTACCTGTACGCGGCTCAATACCGGCTTCCAAAAGCCGATGAATGGTGCAGGCATCTTGTCCGGTTACTTCCGTTAATCGTTTAGCGGCGCGTCCGGTGGGGGCTGCCAGTAAGCAGGAAACACCCATTTGAGCATAGAGTTTCAGAATGCCCTTGAGAATGGTGGTCTTGCCGGTGCCGGGGCCACCGGTGATCACCAAAAGACCGGAGGTGGCGGCAAGGCGAATGGCCTCTTCCTGCTGCCGGGAATAGCAAATGCCGTTGCTGCTGGAAAGATTCGATAAAAATTTGTCCAGCTTGGGCGGGGTTTTAAACGCCTTGTTAGCAAAATCAAGCAGTTTGTGTGTGCAGAAGGTTTCTGCATCGTGCAACTCGGGAAGATAAACCACATCGATACCCGCCAAACGATCTTTTACCAAACGTTGTGCGTTTAAAAGCTTTTCAATACAGATGATGACTGTATCCAGCGAAACAGATAAAAGATGTGCTGTGGCGTCTACAAGCTTTTGTTCCGGCAAAAAGCTGTGACCGGCGGTCAAATTATACCGCAATTCAAACAGCACTCCCGCCTCTACACGACGGGGATCGTCGCCAAAGACGCCCAGCGTGATGGCAAATTGATCCACTGCGCCAAAGGGCGCGTCCAACTCCTCGTTCATGAGCAGATACGGGTCGTCATAAAGCATATCAATGGTGCTTTCTCCGTAAAGCTTGTAAGTTCTGACAGCCAGCTCCGCAGGCAGATGATGCAGCATAAAAAATTCCATAATATGCCGCAGACCCATTTGCTGCCGGAAAGATTCCCCGATGGCGGCGGCTTTTGCATCAGAAATACCGGAAACCTCCGCTAAACGGTGAGGCTCTCGTTCCATGATCTGTAAAGTATTTTCTCCAAAACGCATAACGATTTTAGCAGCCATCCGGGGGCCGATGCCTTTGATGGTCCTGCCGGAAAGGTAATTTTGAATTTCCTGGGCGCTTTGGGGCATAAGACGCTCCAAAAACTCTGCCTCAAACTGTTTTCCATAACTGGGATGTGTTTTCCACCGACCGGTCACCATCAGCCGTTCGCCGACGGTGGGCATGGGGATTGTGCCAACGACAGTAACGGTTTGCCCATCTTCGCACTGCAGACGCAAAATGGCGTAGCCGTTGTCATAGTTTTGATAGACAACCGCCCCAACCGATCCTTGTAAAATTTCTGTTTCTGTCATAGCTGATCTCCCATAATTATTCTGATTGTATTTTACTATAAAATGGGGAAAATGAAAAGGGGGAATGCACATTCCCCCCGTAATATTTATTGGCAGAAAATTCTGCTGTTTGTTTCTGCGCCCGGCGCTTCCGGTGTGCCGGCGGCAAACAGACCATAAAGGTCGCCACAGCGGTTTTCCAGAAGCTGATACGGGTGGTCCTGCTTTTGACCAATATTGAGAAACTGTCCGGATTCTCTGGCCAGCTTTAGAATTTCTCGCCCCTTTTCATTCAGCGCCAAAACACGCACATAGGGGACAGGGGAATCCAGATCTTTTTGTGTAATTCCTAAAAAAGCGCACAGCACCATCCGGTCAAGGCGCGTCCGGGTATAGCGCTTGGATTTTGTGGCGGTAAGAATTTCTTCTAAAGTGGCTTTTTCTCTGGCGGCATGCATCAGCTTTCGCCAGAGACCCTCTGATCCAAAAGGCAGGGCTGCAAATTCCTCATCGGACATTGTCCGCAGTTTTGCTAAAATTGCCCGTTCGCCGGACTTCATGGTGTGCAAGACTGCACCGGCAAAACAAAATGCAGCTTCTTCGGGGACATAGTTCTGCCAAGGGTTGCCTGCAACCATTTGCTCCCGCAACGCGGTTGCAGAGGGGTTTTCCGGATCGGGGGCAGCATTGTGATAATCCCCCTGCCGCAAAATGGGCATCGGCTTCATTTTTCTGTTTTGACGGAAAATCGCCTTGCAGTACTCTACCGCAAGAATATTATTGGGTTTTGTCAGAATCTGTCCGTCTACACCCATTTTTTCCAGCGCCGCCTGCCGGGCCGCGGGGAAGGAAAGACCCGCTGCCAGCACAGTATGGAGCGCTGCAGGAAAATCCGGAGAAAGAAGCGCTTGGGCAGTAGTAAACAAAGCTTCTTTGTCTGCGCATTCTGCGCCGAAGCACAAATCACTGCAAAAACCATCAAGAATAGAAACACCCTTGCTTGCAAAACCCTCTGCAGAATCGATAGCAGCGGTAACAGGCAATTCCAGCACCAGATCTGCGCCACATAAAAGGGCAGCCCGGGCCCGCAGGGTTTTGTCAATAATGGCAGGCGCGCCCCGCTGCACAAAGTTGCCGCTCATAAGGCAAACGATACCGCTATCTTGCCCTTGGAAGGCGCGAACGGTGTCGAATTGCTTTTTGTGACCCAAGTGCAGTGGGTTATATTCACAGATAATTCCGGTGATTTTCAAAAAAACTCCACCTTTGCAGTAAAAATTTCCCTTTCAGGGGTTGAGAAATTTTTAGTTTTATTATACAATAAGTTTATATATGGTTATCTTATCACAAAATGAAAGAAAATCAAATTATTTTAGGAGGAATATCCTTATGAACATTCTGATTATCAATGCAGGCAGCTCCAGCCTTAAGTATCAGCTGATGGACCCTGAATCCGGCGTTGTTTCTGCCAAGGGTCTGTGTGAGCGGATTGGCATCGATGGCCGTCTGAACCACAAGGTTGGCGACAATAAGGTGGTTAAAGACATTCCTATGCCCACCCACTCCGAGGCAATCGCTGCTACTTTGGAGATTTTGCAGGATCCGGAGCACGGCGTGATTAAGTCTGTTGACGAGATCGATGCTGTGGGTCACCGTGTGCTCCACGGCGGCATGGAATTCTTTGACTCCTGCGTCATTAACGACGAGGTCATCGAGGCTATCAAGAAGTGTATCCCTCTGGGACCCCTTCATAACCCTGCAAACCTGATGGGTATCGAGGCTTGCCAGGCTGTTATGCCCAGCACTCCCCAGGTTGCCGTGTTTGACACTGCTTTCCACATGACTATGCCCCCCAAGGCATACCGTTATGCCATTCCTACCGAGTACTATGAGAACGACTCCATCCGTCGTTACGGCTTCCACGGCACTTCCCACAAGTATGTGGCAAAGCGTACCGCGCAGCTGGTTGGCAAGACCCAGTTTAAGATGGTCAACTGCCATCTGGGCAACGGTTCTTCCATGTCTGCTGTGAAAGACGGCAAGTGCCAGGACACCACCATGGGTCTGACTCCTCTGGCCGGTGTGCCTATGGGTACCCGCTCCGGTGATATCGACGCTGCTGTTGTGCAGTTTATCTGCAACAAGTACGGTATGAGCGTTGACGAGTGCTTGAATATGCTTAACAAGAAGTCCGGCATGCTGGCTATGTCCGGTGTTTCCTCCGACTTCCGTGATCTGGAAGACGGCGCAAAGCACGGAAACGAAGACTGCGCTCTGGCCCGGGATAAGTTCTGCTACGAGGTTGCCAAGTATGTCGGCGCTTACGCTGCCGCCCTCAACGGCATCGACGTGCTGACCTTCACCGCCGGTGTCGGCGAAAATGACTGCGCTGTCCGCGCGGCTGTCTGTGAGTATTTGGGCTTTATGGGTGTCAAGATCGACACTGAGCTAAACAAGACACGGGGCAAAGAACTGATGATCTCCACCCCTGATTCCAAGGTACAGGTCTGGGTCGTTCCCACCAACGAGGAACTGATGATCGCCCAGGACACTGCTGAACTGGCAAAGAAATAATGTGAAAAAGCAGGACAGAATTCCGAAAAGGAATTTCTGTCCTGCTTTTTTTATTTTTCAAAGCACCGGGGAATCAAACGGAACATGTCCCGCACAGTGACTGCGGCAGAATGCAGCAGTGGCTGCTTTGCGAAGAAATGCTCGTCGGTTTGCGTGTTTTGGGGCATTACACCGGTATAGACAACATAGGATTGCAGCAGTTTTTGCAGATCATATACGGTATAAAACTGTTTTGGATTTATGTTTAAATTCAATCCATGGAGTATCTTAATACAGAACTCTACGCAGGTGTAGGCATCTTTTACCCTGATCCGTTTATGAACTAACGCGCCCAGGGCGGATAGGTGATTATAAATGTAGTGGCTTTTATTTTCTTCCATCCGGGAAAGCAAGTGCTCCAAATCTGCATACTGCCCGGCGGTCACTGGAAGCTTGCACAGACAAATGTCTGCAGACACCCCTTTCACCTGATACCGCGCAGGTGTTTCCCGGACGAAACCGCCGTAAAGCGGTGTGCAGTAATACCGTCTGGCAAAGCCGTACATTTTTGTTAAGTCTTCGTCCAGAGAAATGCTGACATGGTTGTAAGACTCCTGTGTGATACGCCGGATTATACGGCCAATCCGATAGGGCGTGGAGGAAAAAACGATATAAATGTAACAATTTTCCATAGTTAAACCATCCCAAAAAGAATCATGCCAACGGTGTTAATGGCCAAATTGGCGCCCATGTGCAGTAGCCAGGAGGTCCAGATTGTTTCGCTGCGGGTGTTGAGATAATTGAGTAGCAGTCCGCAAAGGAATAAAGCAATCAACGCAAGGAAAAACAGCAGGGGAGGAATCATGGTGACCAACATGCCTGCGTGATAGATAGCAAAGAATAAAGCACTGAACAGACAGGCAAATGCCTTTTTGCCGGTTTTGGCAAGGGTCAAAAAGGCAAAGCATCGGAAAAAGAACTCCTCCAGTAAGGAATTACACAAAGCAATATATGTACCGACAAAAAGAAAATTGCTCTTGGTGACACCGGCGCTGCTTTCCAAAGCGTCGGCTACCCCGGATAAATCCAGATAAGGATGCAGCAAGGCGTAAGCGCCTATAATGACACCGTAGGCGGTGATACCCATAAGAACGCCTGTCAGCAACGCCTGTTTCTTAAAATGAAATGCGTCCAAAACAGATAGCTTTTCTTTAAAAGAAAGCAGCAAAGGGATAAAAAGAAACAGGATAATTTTGATTGCGGACTTCAACAAATAGCCAGGCTGCCAAATACTGTCCACCAACGCCATGGCGATGGATGCAAGAATCACCACAAAGCAGAGAAGAGCCTTCTTTTTCATAAAATTACCTCCCGAAAGGGTGGATGCTTTACCGGTATTATAACATGATGAGGGCCATATTGCAACGGCAACCAGGGGCGGGAAATTTGTGGTTGACAAGACTTATATAAAAATGTTATATTTGTTATATATTGTTAAAAACATAACATTTGGAGGCCTTATGTATAGCATTCGACAAGAGCAAATCCGAGAATACATCGAGGAAAAGAATGTGGTAACCATCAAGGAACTGCAGGCGCTTTTCCCGGAAGTTTCTCTTATGACAATACATCGGGATCTGGATGCATTGGAAAGAAACGGCAGAGTAGTTAAGTTCCGGGGCGGCGCAAAATCTGTTCGCCTTACCGGCGATCCGGAATTTAATGTGCGCATGCGGGAGAACAATGCAGGCAAACAGGAAATGGCAAAAAAAGCGTTGCAGCTGATTCAGCCCCACTCCGCGGTTTTTTTGGATGCCAGCACCACCAATCTTTCTTTGGTGAAGAATCTGCCGGATATCAACTTAAATATTTTCACTACCGGCCCTAGCATTGCTTTGGAATTATGCCGCCTGCACAATCCGGTGGTAACCTTGTGCTGCGGTACGATTAACCGAAAAAATCTGGCGCTTTATGGGCAAAACACATTGGAAATGCTGGAAAAAATCAACATAGACCTTGCTTTTATCGGTGTGTCCGGCTGCTCTGTGGATGCAGGTTTTACCTGCGGTACGGAAGGAGATATGCTGGTCAAGCGGCTGGTCATCAGCAAGGCACGGACGAGTGTGGTTATGTGCGGTCAGGAAAAATTCAGCTGCCTGATGCCCTACACCTTTGCAACGCTATCGGATGTGGATTATGTGATAACCGACGGCGCGCCGGACGCCTTCCGGCAGGCGGCAAAAGAAAACGGCGTAACGCTCTTATAAAGCACACCGGGGAAACAGCAAACAGACGCTGTTCCCCCGGCTTTTTTCATGGAAAAACAAAAAATCGTATTGACTGATTTGTTAAAATAAGTTATAATTAACAGGCTATAACACAACAAGGAGGATATATCATGGCAAATGCTGTCATCATGCCCAAGGCCGGTATTACGGTGGAGAGCTGTATCATCGGTGAATGGGTCAAAAAAGTCGGCGACCAGGTTAAGGTTGGCGATGTGTTGTTTACTTACGAAACGGATAAGGCCAGCTTTGAGTGCGAATCTACTGCAGAAGGCACTCTGTTGGACATTTTCTTTGAAGAGGGCGACGAAGTTCCCTGTCTGGTGAACGTCTGCGCTGTGGGTAATCCCGGTGAGGATTGCTCTGCTCTTAAAGGCGGCAGCGCTGCGCCTCAGGAAGAGGCAGCTGCTCCCGCTGCCGCAGCTGCGCCTGCTGCTGCAGCTGTCAGCGCTAACACCAAGGCCAAGGCTGTCATCATGCCCAAGGCCGGTATCACGGTGGAAAGCTGTATCATCGGTGAGTGGCTCAAGCAGGTTGGCGACCAGATTAAGGTGGGCGACATTCTGTTTACTTATGAGACTGACAAGGCTTCCTTCGAGTGCGAGTCCACCGAAGAAGGTGAACTGCTGGCTATCTTCTTTGAAGAGGGTGAGGAAGTTCCCTGCCTGGAAAACGTATGTGCTGTGGGTCCCAAGGGCGAGCCTACTGATTGCCTGAAACCCGGTGCAGCACCGGCAGTTGTGGAAGAAGTTGCTGCTGCGCCTGCTGCTGAAGCACCGGCTGCCTCCGCTGCACCTGCTCCGCAGATCGTACCCGGCGCACCTGTATCTCCCAGAGCTGCCAAGCTGGCAAAGGCTGCCGGCGTTGACGCATCCCTGGCAGTTGGCACCGGCCCCGAGGGTCGTATCATTGAAAGAGATGTGCAGAAGCTTATTGACCAGGGCGTACCTGCTGCCAAGACTGTAGCAGTTGACGACGGTCCTGCTTACGAGGATGTGAAGTTCAGCGGCATCCGCCGCGCCATCAGCAAGTCTATGGTGACCTCTTTGTCCACCATGGCGCAGTTGACCCACACCACTTCCTTTGACGCTACTGCGATTCTTAACTACCGTAAGGCTCTGAAGGCTGCCGGTGACGAGTATGCGGGCATCACTTTGGGCGACATCATTTTGTACGCGGTTTCCCGTACCGTTCTTAACCACCCCGATCTGAACGCCAATATGCTGGACGACAACTCCATCCGTCTGTTCAAGCACGTCAATCTGGGCGTGGCTGTTGACACACCCCGCGGCCTGATGGTTCCCACCATCTTCAACGCTGACCAGATGAGCCTGCTGGTGATATCCAAGGCTGTTAAGGCATTGGCTGCAGAATGCCGTGAGGGCAACATCAGTCCCGACAAGCTCTCCGGCGGCAGCTTCACTGTCTCCAATCTGGGCAGCATGGGCGTGGAATCCTTCACTCCTGTTATCAATCCTCCCCAGACCGGCATTCTGGGCGTATGCGGTACGATCGACCGCGTTCGCAAGGCTGCTGACGGCTCCATTACTGTTTACCCGGCTATGGGCTTGAGCCTGACTTATGACCACCGCGCTGTGGACGGTACTCCCGCTGCCCGGTTCCAGAAGGAACTGTGCCAGAATCTGGAGAACTTCACCACACTGCTTGCCAAGTAATTAAGGAGGTACAGATCTATGCCTAAAAGTTTATTTGTAGATCCTTCTGTGGTGCGCGCACCCAGCAAGGTGACATTCAATGATATTCCTGTTAACCAATATAATAAAACCATTAAGGAAGAACTGGAATCCGGCAAGTACACCAAGGAAGACCTGATTCGCATTTTCCGGGATATGACCGTTTTGCGTGAGTTTGAGACCATGCTCAATAGCATCAAGACCCAGGGCGGCTACAATGGCATCGACCACACTTATCCCGGTCCTGCCCACTTGTCCATCGGTCAGGAAGCTGCATGTGTCGGTCAGGCATACCTGCTGGACGAGAATGATTTTTCCTTTGGTTCTCACCGCTCTCACTCTGAAATTCTGGCAAAGGCCTTGTCCACCATTCAGAAGATGTCCGACGAACAGCTGATGAACGTCATGGAAAACTTCCTGGAAGGCAAGTGCCTTCGCGCCACCCAGAAGCTGGGTCCCACCAAGGACACCAAGGACCTGGCAATCCGCTTCATTCTGTATGGCACACTTTCCGAGATTTTTGCTCGTGAGACCGGTTTCCACCTGGGCATGGGCGGCTCTATGCACGCGTTCTTCCTGCCCTTCGGTATCTACCCCAACAACGCAATCGTTGGCGGCTCCGGCACTATTTCTACCGGTTCTGCGCTGTTTAAGAAGGTCAACAACAAGAAGGGTATCGTTGTCTGTAACATTGGTGACGCTTCTATGGCCCGTGGTCCTGTTTGGGAAGCGCTGAACTTCTCTGCAATGGACCAGTACAAGACCTTGTGGGAAAGCCACAACGATGGCATGCCCATTCTGTATAACATTTTCAACAACTCCTACGGTATGGGTGACCAGACCCGCGGCGAGACCATGGGTCAGGGCGTTATGGCCCGTATCGCTTCCGGTGTCAGCCCTACCCAGTTCCATGCAGAAACTGTTGATGGCTTCAATCCTCTGGCAGTTATCGATGCTATGGAGCGCAAGCTGGAGCTGCTGCGTAATGGTCAGGGCCCCGTCATGCTGGAAACGCTGACTTACCGTTTCTCCGGCCACTCCGTCTCCGACCAGAACGCATACCGTACCAAGGAAGAGATGGACGCCTGGAAGGAAGTCGATCCGCTGACTACGTACCCTGCTGCTTTGATCGAAGCCGGTGTTATGACCCAGGAAGAGGTAGACGCTATTCTGGCAGAAACCACCGAGCGCATGACCATTATCTGCAAGGCTGCTGCCGATCCCGAGATCAGCCCCTACTGCGACTTTGTTAAGGATCCCGCTGTTGTGGAGCGTCTGATGTTCTCCAATGAGCAGGTTGTTGCATTTGACGATCGCGAGCCTGAGTACACTGTTCCCAAGGAAGAGGCAGAAGGCTACAAGAAGATCAAGTCCAAGTCCCGCAGCCCCATTGGCCCCGACGGCAAGCCCGTTTCCAAGATGAAGCTGTATAATCTGCGTGACGGTTTGTCCGAGGTTATCTGGGACCGCTTCTATGAAGATCCCACTTTGATCGCCTATGGCGAAGACTGCCGTGACTGGGGTGGTGCATTTGCCGTTTACCGTGGCATGATGGACGCGCTGCCTCACAGCAGACTGTTCAACTCTCCTCTGGCAGAAGGCGCTATCGTCGGTACTGCTGTCGGTTACGCCCTGTCCGGCGGCCGCGCATTGGTAGAACTGATGTACGCTGACTTCATCGGCTGCGCCGGTGATGAGATCTTCAACCAGATGGCCAAGTGGCAGTCTATGTCTGCGGGCATTCTGAAGATGCCTCTGGTGCTGCGTGTTTCCGTCGGCTCCAAGTACGGCGCACAGCACTCCCAGGACTGGACCGCTTTGTGCGCTCATATCCCCGGCTTGAAGGTTTGCTTCCCCGCAACCCCCTGGGAAGCAAAGGGCTTGATGGAGACTGCACTGAAGGGCACTGACCCCGTTGTATTCTTTGAATCCCAGAGAATTTACGATGTGGGCGAGCAGTTCCACGAGGGCGGCGTTCCTGAAGAACGTTACGAAATCGAAATCGGCGACACCAACAAGGTCCGCGACGGTAAGGATATTACCATTCTGACCATCGGCGCAGTTCTGTACCGGGCTATGGATGCAGCCAAGGAGCTGAGCGAGAAGTACGGCATGGAAGCTGACGTGATCAACCTGCACTCTCTGGTGCCGCTGGATTACACCAAGATCATCGAGTCTGTTAAGAAGACCGGCCGCGTTATTCTGGTATCCGACGCTTGCGCAAGAGGCTCCTTTATGAACGATGTTGCCAAGACTATCACCGAGCTGTGCTTCGACGATCTGGATGCACCTCCCGTGGTCATCGGCGCTCGTAACTGGATCACACCTCCCTTCGAGTTTGACGAATTCTTCTTCCCCCAGGCAAGCTGGATTCTGGATGCTATCCACGAGAAGCTGGTTCCCCTGAACGGCTATACGCCCAAGGACGCTGCCAGCGTAGAAGAAATGCTGCGCAGAGCAAAGCAGGGCGTATAATGGAAATCAGACGGACAGCCAATGCAGGTGTTCTGCTGAAGCTGGACGGTGCAGTGATTTTATTGGACGGTGTTTGCCGGGAGGTCAAGCCCTACCCGGCAACACCCCCTTCGATAAAGGCAGAGCTTTCCGCTAAATGGCCGGATTTGGTTGCCTTTACCCACAGTCATAAAGACCATTACGACTCCGTTTTTGCTGCCAATTACCAAAAGCAGACGAACGGAGTCGTTCTAGGTCCAGCAGATTTGTGCGGGGTTAGAACATCTGCAGCCGCAGCTTCTGTGGGTGGCGTAACGGTTACGCCCATTTCCAGCCGCCACATCGGCGCGGCAGGGAAGAATACGGAGCATTTGAGCTTTGTGATTTCGGGTAGCCAATGCCTGTGGTTTTTGGGCGATGCATCACCACTGCAGTGGCGAAATGCCGATCTTCCCAAGCCGGATGTGCTGATCGTTCCTTATGCGTATCTGACCACAAAAAGCGCCTGGGAAATCACTCAGTCCTTTGGGGCAGAAAAGGTGATTTTACTCCATATGCCCAAGCCGGAGGAGGACACCATCGGTCTGTGGACTGCAGTAAAAGAAACGGTGGCAAATGACTGCCGGGTGCAGATCCCCGCTATAGGCGAAACGATTTACATTTAAAAAGCAGACATCGACAGATGTCTGCTTTTTTCGATATAAAACACAAATATCGCATTGACATTAGATGGCAAAATAGCTATGATATATAAGTAGGAAATGATTGAAAACTTAGGAAATCTCTGCATATAATCTAGTAGCTATGGTAAAGGAGAGTTATTATGATTGCAATCAAAAATGCCACTTTGGTTATGAAGGATCACTTGATCCCCGAAGCTGTGCTGCTGATGGAAGACGGTGTGATTTGCGACTTTGGTGAGATGCGTACATTTGCAATTCCTGAAGGCTGCCAGGTCATTGACGCAGAGGGCCAGTTTGTTGGCCCCGGTCTGATCGATATCCATACCCATGCCGGCGGTGGCTGTTGGTTCTATGAAAATCCGGAAAAGGCTGCAACCTTTAATTTGGAACACGGCACGACTACAGTGCTGACCACCTTGTATTTCGACCAGAAGGAAGATGCGCTGGTGGAGCAGGCCAAGAAGATTCAGGCGGCTATGAAGACCCCCGGTGGCAAGAATATTGCCGGTTTCTATATGGAAGCACCCTATATGAATCCCAAATTCGGCGCAAGCCGGGAAAACAATCCCTGGGCCGGCCCGATTTGCAAGGAAAGATACCAGCCGATTATTGATCAGCTGGGTATGGACGCCAAGGTTTGGGTGGTGGCGCCGGAGCGGGAGAACATTGAGCAGTTCGTGCAGGATGCCAAACGGGCCAATCCCACGGTCCGTTTCTCCGTTGGACACAGTGAGGCCAGCCCCCAACAGATTGAGGCTTTGATGCCTTACGGCCTGTGCATCGGCACCCACCACACCAATGCCACCGGCGACCTGCCCAAGTATCCGGAGTGCCGCGGTGTCTGCGTAGACGAAGCGGTAAACTACAACCGGGAAATCTATGCGGAAATGATCTGCGACAGCCGTGGTATCCATGTAGATTCCTATATGCAGCGTCTGATTCGCAAAATCAAGGGTGAGGACCGGTTGGTTTTGATTTCTGATGCGTGCGTATTCCCCGGCCCGATTCCGGAGGGCTATGACGGTGTTACCGATCTGTGCTTTGATTTTGAAGGCGAGATCGCCGGCTCCAAGCTGACGCTGAATGTGGCCTGCCGGAATATGATGAAGCATACCGGCGCTTCCATTGTAGATGTGTTCCGTTATGCTTCCACCAACCCGGCCAATGCTGTTGGCTTTACCGACAGAGGCTTGATCGCCAAGGGTAAGCGGGCCGACCTGCTCATCTGCGACTATCAGATGAATGTCAAGAAGGTCATCTTCCAGGGTCAGGTGCAATAACATACATAAACCCCCGCCGTTTTGAAGTGCCCCCTGTCAAGTAGACAGTGCAAAAAACAAAAATATATGGTTGAGCGTTCCCACCCTGCTACGCAGCAGGGTGGGAATTTCTTATGCCGCATAGGCATAATGAAATTCCATCGGTGTCATACAGCGAAGCCG
>JAZOUW010000057.1:0-8690 GCA_045658385.1 Faecousia sp. | reverse complement strand
GCCAGAGAGATAATCCTGTACCGCTTGTTGCTTTAATTCTGGGCTATATTTCTTTAATTTCCTTGCCATAAAAATAATCCCCTTAGCGTAGTCTCGAAAATTTTGTTATTTCGAGTGTCTACTCTAAGGGGACTATATCAGTACGCCACAGCTGGGGCAATTTTTAAATTTTTTTCGTCTTCATCTTCCGGGCAATCATAGTCAAAACAAACAAAATAATATACAGAAAACCGATGGTAATGAAGATAGCAGGCCAGCCAAAGACATCTTTTACAAAACCAAATAACAGTGCCTGCACAGCAGCGCCCATGTATACCGCCCAGTCCAGCACGCCCACTACGGTGGATGAGAATGCACGACCGCCAATATCGCCTGCAACTGCCCAGATAACGCCGGTCACCATGCTGGAAACGCCTACTACAAACAGCATGATTGCAGCAGGGGTTTGGGTTCTGAATACAGGAAAGCTAATCATGCCCAGGAAGGTCACAATGGATGCCAATGCCAGCATCGGCTCACGCTTGCCTTTGAATACCTTGTCGGTAATCAGGGGGAATACGAACATGGCGCAGGCCTGGCCGATAGGCAGCAAAATGGAGCTGAAAATGCCGTCCTTAATGGAAAGACCCATAGACTCGGTAAAGTAAGTAGGCACCCATGTTAGAAGTCCGTATCTGCCCACACCGGCAATGGCAGAAATCAGGCAGAAGACAATTACCTTGGGTTCACTGAAAAGGACTTTGTAGGGATACAAAATACCCTTGCTTTCAATATCCTTTTCCAGCTGCGTATCTCTTGCTTGGGCCGTTTCGTCTTCCTCTCTAAACGGTGGCAGGCCCACGTCCTCGGGCTCGGCCTTGAAGAACAAACCAAAAACCACCAAAACCGCAACCATCAGCACCATGGGATAGCGGAAAGCAGCGCGCCATCCCCACGCGGGGTTCATTTCCAGACACTGTAGAATTGTCAGATAAGTGATTACTTGCGCAGTGCCGGTGAAGGCAGTAGAAAGGCCGGAGGCAAAGCCACGATCTTTTTTAGGCCACCATTTATTCACTACGCCCAAGCCATTTGCCCACACCATAGATTGGCAGAAGCCGTTCAAACCCCACAAGACAGCAATCACCGGGACAGAGTGTTGGAAGGAAATAATTACATTCAGCACTGCCGATGCCACCACACCCAACATCATAAAGCGCTTATAGCCAAAATGAGCGCCCAGTCTGCCGTTGACCAGTTGACCAAAAGCGTAGCACCAGAAAAGCGCAGAAGAAACAATCCCCATAGCTGCTGTAGTAGAACCCAGTTCCTCTGCCATTTGGGTCATGACCAAATTGATGTTCTGCCGACCATTGTAAAAGAATAAGTATGTAAAACCAAAGCTTAACAGCATCATCCAGGCATACTTGCGAAACTTTTTATACTCCTGCGGTGTGTAACCGTAAAGCGTTTTTCCATTCTCAATCATAACAGCACTCCTTTTCAACGCTTTACAATTGTATAGCAAAAATCAACATTTGTCAATTAAATAATCACCATCTTCGCAAAAAGACCGCTGATGCATAGCATCAGCGGGTTTCTCTTATGTATTATCTAAAATTACACCCAGCCACGAACCTTTGCAGCGTTTGCTACACGATTGATTGCAATGGTATACGCTGCGTCACGCATATACAGGTTCTTTTCCTGCGCCAGTGCGTAAACATCCAGGAAAGCCTTGGTCATGGTAGCATCCAGCTTCTCCAGAACTTCTTCCTTGGTCCAGAAGTAGTTCATGTTGCACTGTACCTGCTCGAAATAGCTGCAGGTAACGCCGCCGGCGTTGCAGAGGAAGTCGGGAACCAGCATCAAACCGCGCTCCTGAATCAGAGGATCGCAGTCAGGCGTGGTAGGACCGTTGGCAGCCTCGCAAAGCACCTTAACCTGCTTGGAGATATTGCCAAACACAGCGGGGGTGATCTGGTTTTCCAGAGCAGCAGGGATCAGAATATCTACATCCTGGCTCAACCATGCATCGCCATCCAGAACCTCGTAGCCCAGAGCAATTGCCTTTTCCTTGTCAATGCTTCCGAAGGAATCCTTAATAGAAGCCAGCTCTTCTGCATTACAGCCGGAAAGCTTACGGAAGGTATATGCTACCTTGTCAGTTGCGTTCCAGCAGGAAACTGCCACCAGCTTGCCGCCCAGCTTGGTATACTTACGGGCAGCGTATTCAGCAACGTTGCCAAAGCCCTGAATGCTTGCAGAGGTCTGCTCAATGGGCAAGTCCATCTTCTTCAGTGCCTCATGCAGGCAGGTGATAACACCGTAACCGGTTGCCTCGGTACGGCCCAGAGAGCCACCCAGACCAACAGGCTTACCGGTGATCATACCGGGATAGTGCTGACCGGTAATAGTCTCGTACTCATCCAGCAGCCACATCATGTGCTGACCGTTGGTCATCACGTCGGGAGCAGGCACGTCGATGGTGCTGCCCAGTTCTTTCCACAGATGGCGGATGTAGCCACGGCACAGGCGCTCCTGCTCACCCTGAGACATGGTACGGGGGTCACAGATAACGCCGCCCTTGCCGCCGCCCAGAGGAATATCCACAACGGCGCACTTCCATGTCATCCACATGGAAAGGGCGCGGACAGTGTCAGCAGTTTCATGGGGATGGAAACGGATACCGCCCTTTGCAGGACCGCGGGCAGTATTGTGCTGGAAACGAAATGCCTTAAACACCTTAACAGTGCCATCATCCATTTTTACAGGAACGGTGAAATGGACTTCCTGCTGGGGCTGACGCAGCAGCTCGCAAGTGCCATTATCCAGACCCAGCATAGCAGCAACTTTGTCAAATTGCGCCTGGGCATTTTCATAAGGATTGTAGTTGGTTGCGGACATAATATTACCTCCTGATAGTGCCGGCAGCTTTGCTGCCGAAAACAAGATTTCTTTTACATTATATACCAACGCTTCTTGCAATGTCAACAGAATATTCTGCCAAATTCGTATATTTCTACCATAGAGAAATATTTTGTAAACTGCTACAAAATCTCCCCCCGATAAACCCAAAAAAATGCACACATTTCCACAAAACACTGGCGCTTCTTGGTTTTCTGCCAAAAATTTTTTGTCAAAATATGCCATCTGGTTTTTATTGAACAAAAAATCCCGTGCATTATCAGCTGTCAAGAAGTGAAAGAATATGCATAATTTCTTGCATTTTATTAAAGCACCCCT
This sequence comes from Faecousia sp., assembly GCA_045658385.1. Classification (GTDB taxonomy): domain Bacteria; phylum Bacillota; class Clostridia; order Oscillospirales; family Oscillospiraceae; genus Faecousia. The sequence goes on along the minus strand of JAZOUW010000057.1, from coordinate 5,465 downwards.
GCGATGCAGGGGTGCTTATTGCGCTTCCTCGCTTGTGGGAATTGCCCGGCCATCCGGCTGGATTTCATAACGCACATCGTTATAGGTCTTAAACGCTTCCACGAGCAGGTAATTATTATCTTCGAAGAAATACAGATGTCCTTCAATGGTCTGCCAGCCCATTGCCAAACCACCGTTTTCCTGCAGATAGACCGTACCTTCCGCTGTTGCAAGCCAACCGGTGCACAACGCGCCTGTTGGCGAAAAATAGAGCTTCACACCATCAATTACAGCCCAGCCGGTTGTAACCGCGCCCTGCGCATCCAAATAATAACGCACACCCATGTGTTCCGACCAACCTGCGCAAGGAATGCCTTTTTCATAACGATGCCAACGTCCATCCATCATAACCCAGCCATCGTACTGTGGTTGTGTCTGCTGTTGCGCCTGGTCCAAAAGAAGCCGGACATTTCTTGGTGTTTCTGCCACCTGCAGAATCTTTTCATAAACCAACTCCCGGACGTAGCCGGTTTCTATTTGCATGCTGTTTGCCGTTTTGCAGGCGGCATTGGCATATACCTGCACCCGATAAAAGCCATTTTCCAGTTTTTGTACTTCTAATTTTTTGTTCAGACCGGAAAAGTCAAAACGGTAGCATTCCTGCTGATGCGTTTGCCGAAACACAGGGTTCCCCTGTAAATCAGAAACAATAACCTCAATATCGCCAATCATCGCGCTTTTGGCAAGGATACTGCCGTTTATGGAAAGGCATTCGCCCGTTTCCAAAAATCCCGGTGTCTGAATATCGATTCCTTCCAGATTCCCCTCATTATATTGGACCATGCTGGCAACACCGGCAGCAATATAACCCTGACCTTCGCCGTCCTCCACCCGGTAAAACAGCATTCCGGTTTCCGGCTCCTGACATATTGCACTGACCTTCAGCAGCTCCCCGGCGATTAAACTACGCATTTTTGTGCACCCGTTTTGCCCCATCACGCAGGGCTGGGTACGGAGCATGCTGTCAAATCTGGTGCGTACATACAAATTCGTAGGATAGGTCCGGCAACTGTCGGCATACTGACCGGTTCCAAAATCAATAACGCCCTCAAAAACGGTCCATCCGGAAAATAATTCGGCAAATCTGGCAATGGAGCACTGGGCCACATTTCCCTCCGCGCCGCCAACGGAGGTATAAAAGCTCTCTGTAAAATATACCGTGCCGTCGATAATCGCGTTGACTACGCAGGCGTGACCATACCGTCTGCCGGCATCGGTGTTTGTCCACTGGAATCCTACCAGCAGGTTATAGGCGTCCCGACTGCCTTGGTTGGTAATCACGTTCAGTGCGTCTTCCAAAGAATAGTCGGTAGCAGCATAAGCGTTTATGTAATAACCACCGGTTGTCTTTTTTAAGCTCTTATAGTAATCAAACTGCCGGTTTCCGTCGTTGACGATCAAACTTTCGTTAATGCCCATATTGTAAAGCTGATGGCTGGTCATCAGACCGCACCACCCTGCAAAGGAACGTCGGGAAGCTGTATAGCGGCTGGCATTATACACCCGCTTTGCCTCGTGAATGACCGCCTGCTCTTTGGTTAGCGGCGCATCTGCCGCTTGGGCAGTGCCGGTCAGTGCCGCAAACAGCGCAACGCACACAATCAGCAGTATACCAAATCTTTTCATTCGCGGCACCTCCTTCCCTGAAATTGACCAAAAACCAGTATATATTTTACCATATTTCCCTGTTAAATGCAACTATTTCCCGCTTTTTGCAAAAAAGGCGGCGCAGCCTACATCGACTGCGCCGCCTTACTGCTATCACATTATACCCGGGCATGACCCTGATTGCAGATAACTTCCACAACGCTGTCCACGCATGCCTGGCATTCTTCCTTGGTGGGTGCCTCCACCATCACGCGGATTACCGGTTCTGTGCCGGACTCCCGCACCAGAATTCTTCCTGTGTTGCCCAGCCGGTCTGCCACTGCCTGCACCACTGCCTGCACTTGCGGATCATTCTGCGCCGCAGGCTTATCCTGCACCCGGACATTTTTCAGCACCTGGGGATAGATGGTAAGCCCCTTGCAAAGGGCAGAAAGAGTCGTTTTCTTCTCCATCAGCACTTCCATAATCTTTAAGCTGGTAAGAATACCGTCGCCCGTAGTGGCATACTTGGAAATGATGATATGGCCGCTTTGTTCGCCGCCTAACCGGCAGCCGTTTTGTACCATATATTCATAGACATACTTGTCACCCACCTTGGTTTTTGCATAATCAATTCCCTCTGCATCAAAAGCCTTATACAAACCAAAGTTGGACATAACCGTGGTCACTACCGTATTGTTATCCAATTGCTCACGCTCGCGCATGTACTTGCCCAGGATATACAATATGTGGTCGCCACTAATGACTTCACCGTTTTCGTCTACACACAGACACCGGTCAGCATCGCCATCGTAAGCAAACCCCACATCCAGACCATTGTCCAAGACAAATTTCTGCAGGTGCTCAATATGGGTAGAGCCTACGCCCGCGTTGATATTAGTACCATCCGGCGCATCACCAATCACATAAGTCTTGGCGCCCAACGCATCAAAAACGCTCTTGGCAATATCATAGGAAGCACCGTTTGCGCAGTCCAATCCTACCTTCTTGCCCTTAAAGGAGAATTTGCCCAAAGAAATCAGATATCCAATATAGCGATTTCTGCCTGCGGCATAGTCAACAGTTCTGCCGATATCGTCCCGTTTAGCAAAGGGAATCTGGGAAAATTTCTCTCCAAAGACCTCCAGTTTGCCATCCAAATATGCTTCGACCAGTTCAATAACCCCTTCTTCCATTTTTTCGCCATTGCCGTTTAACAGCTTGATACCGTTGTCATAAAAGGGATTGTGGCTGGCGGAGATCATAACACCGCAGTCAAAATCATCCATCCGGGTCACATAAGCCACGGAAGGCGTAGTGGTAACGTGCAAAAGGTAGGCATCTGCGCCGGAAGCGGTAATACCTGCGGATAAAGCATACTCAAACATATAGCTGGAGCGCCGGGTATCCTTGCCGATGACAATTTTTGCGTTTTCATTTTTACTGGCTCGTTTTTTCTCCTGACTATAATACCAACCCAAAAAACGGCCCACCTGATAGGCATGATCTGCCGTAAGATTTACATTGGCCTCACCCCGGAAGCCGTCTGTTCCGAAATATTTTCCCATACATTTTGCCTCCTAGCGTTTAGTTATGATGGTATCGTCTTTCTTGTAAATACTGTTTTCCGGAACAACGCCCCGGACACAGCTTGTGGGGTAAACATTGGAGTTTCTACCGATGATCGCGCCCGGATTGAGCACGCTGTTACAGCCCACTTCCACAAAATCGCCCAGCATAGCGCCGACCTTCTTGATACCGGTAGGAATGTGTTCTTTTCCGTGGATGACCACCAACGTTTTGTCGCTTTTTACGTTGGAAGTTACCGCGCCGGCCCCCATGTGCGCCTTATAACCCAAAATGCTGTCGCCTACATAATTGTAGTGGGGCACCTGCACATTATCAAACAAAATCACATTTTTCAGCTCTGTGGAATTGCCCACCACGCAGTTTTCCCCGATGAGGGCGCTGCCCCGGATAAAGGCGCAGTGACGCACCTGCGTGTTTGGGCCAATGATGCAAGGCGCGCCAATACAGGCCGTGGGCGCAATGGTGGCAGTTTCATGCACCCAAACCTGCGGTGCAATTTCCTGATAATCCTCTCCAAGACTCTGGGCAAGCAGGATAATTTCCGCAGAAATCCCCTTCAGCGCCTCCCAAGGATACGTAAATTGAGAAAGATACGCCTTTGCCTGGGTGTGTTCCAGATCGTACATCTGATCGATGGTATACACGTTTCATCAGACCTTTCTTATAAGTCTAAATGAATTTTACCATAGAAAAAACGAAAAATCAATCGTAAACTTCAATATCACATATTGGATTTAATGGTAGAAATAAGAATATCTCCCGCCACCACTCTGTCCTCCGGGGCAAACCCCGAGGAAAAGTTGTCCGAATACAGCACCTGGGCATTCGGTGGAAATTCCTCGTCCCCTTCCCAAACCAGAATCTGCATGGCAAAGCCACCGATGAAGTTGAACTGATACCCGGCATCTCCGTGGCTTATAGCAAGGGCACCCATTTTTTCGCAGGCTGTCTTGAAAGCAGCCAAGCGCGTACCAAAGGTAAAGGCTGCCCGGGTCAACACTCTGCCGGTGTAGGGTTTGATATACATCTCCCCCCAGGGCATTTCCCGGAATGTCTTCCACTGTCCTTCCCAGGCAATGCCCTTGCTCTCCAGCAAATACCGGAGCAAAAAGGTCTGTGTTGCCAGCGGCGGCACATCGCCACCGTCCACGGCGCGGATTTTATACACCGGGTGGGAAATGGCATATTCTCTGCCTAAAAGGTTTACATAAAATTCCCTTCCGTCCCATTTTGCATCCTGCAAACGTTCAGCCGCCTCCGCCGGATCAAGGGTACGGAACTTTTCCTCGTAAAAGGAAAAAGGCACTTGCTCCTTATTGTTTTCTATTTGCATAATAATCTCCTATCCCTGCAAACTGTTCGGAAACAACCGGGCATCGGTGTGGGGCAGGAAACAAGCTGCCACAAAGCTGTCCATATAACCGGGGTAAGTACTCAATTCCAGATAAGTCATATTGGCCCCTACCTCGTGGCACTTTTCCACCGCTTCATCGCTCATAACCATGGCATAAGCGCCGGTAAGGCTGGAGTTGCCGATATAGTGGTACTTTTCCAGCCCCACATCCGGCAGCATACCAATGTTAACTGCATTTTTCATATTGATGCCGCTGCCGATGCCGCCGGCCACATAGACCTTGTCGATACAGTCCGGAGTCATATCCACAGACTGCAAAAGGGTATCAATACCAGAGTAAATTGCGCCTTTGGCGCGAATGAAGTTATCAATATCCACTTCGTTGATGGACACTTCCCGACCGGTCTCGGTCTCGTTTTCAAAAGCCAGCACATAGCGGCCCATTCCATGCTCATCCCGCTTTATCCGCTTGCCCTCCCGGGAGAACAGACCCCGGGCATTGATAATACCGGTGCGAAACAGCTCGGAGATAATATCGATAATGCCGCTGCCGCAAATACCTACCGGCTTTTGTCCGGCATTACCCACAATTGCCATTGTCGGCTCCATGGTTTCTTTGTCAATCGTTACCGCCTCTACAGCGCCGTCGGTAGCCCGCATACCGCAGGAGATGTCGCCGCCTTCAAAGGCAGGACCGGCGCTGCAGGCGCAACTCATCAAAAAGTCCCGGTTACCAAAAACAATCTCGCCATTCGTACCCAAGTCGATAAACAGGCTCATTTCGTCCTTGTCCCAAATCAGGCTGGCCAGCGTGCCGGCGGTGATGTCGCCGCCCACGTAAGAGCCGATATTGGGGGCAATGATAACGGGCGCAAGGGGATTGGTGGGCAAGCGC
>JAZOUW010000056.1:0-1993 GCA_045658385.1 Faecousia sp. | reverse complement strand
CACCCTGCAGAGGAGATCTGCCGCATCACCCATTATCCAGCTAGAGGTAATGTCCAGTTTGATGCCTATAAGGGCCAGTCGGTATTGGTATTTGAGGAATTCCATTCTGAGATACCCATTTCCATGATGCTGAACCTGCTGGACATCTATCCGCTGATGCTGCCTGCCCGGTACCACGACCGGATTGCCTGCTACCTTACTGTGTACATCACCTCCAACATTCCTTTGGAGGAGCAATACAAAGACATCCATAAGGACAAGCTGGAAACCTGGAACGCTTTTCTGCGACGGATCCACACGGTAACGGAGTTTAGGAAGGATGGAACTATCCGGGAGATACCTCATGAGACGGTTTGAAAAGGAACGGCTGCAACGCCGTTCCAGTCTCCGGGAACATCTCCCCAGACCCAGCTCTACCTCCGACGCGCCTGTGAAACTTGTCTTCATTGCACTCTATATCCTTGGGGCAATCCTGGTATGGCGCAAGCAAGATGAGATCGCAATGACCGCAGAGACCACTGCACTGCTTTCTCCCATAGCCTGTTTGGTAATGCAACACATTTTTGTTGTATACCTGCTGGTTGGCGGTGTATTCCTCACCATACTCATTTTGTTTCCTCTTGGGAAGAAGGCGGCCCAAGATCAACTGAGAAGTATCGGTCTTGTGAACCATACCGATATGGTGCCTGCTCTTAAACGGAAGTACAAGGATAAGCAGAATCCCCGTATTTCAGTCTGGGAGTTCAGCTCTCAGGGCATACCCCTGAAGACCTGGGAGGACAAGCAGGCAGCCATTGAAACGATCCTGGACATCACCATCGTTAAGATGAAATATAGGTCTGGGAAAAGCCGTGTTCTGCTCTACACAGTCCCCGCCAGAACAGATCTTCCGGAGGTTATAGACTGGAGCGATAAGTATCTTTCCCATAAACCCTTTATACTGGCTTTGGGAGAGAGCTTTTCCGGACCTGTCACTGTGGATCTTGTGAAAGTACCACATATCCTCTTGGGTGGTTCTACCGGCAGTGGCAAAAGTGTTCTGCTGAAATTACTCCTCATGCAGGCATTAAAGAAAGGCGCAATCGTCTGCATTGCTGATTTTAAGGGCGGTGTGGATTTCCCGCCTATTTGGCACAAGCAATGCCGTATGTGCATCGAGGAGGAATCCACATTTGCGCTCCTAACCGAGCTTGTAGACGAGCTGCAGCAGCGCAAAGCTTTGCTGGCAGCATCTGGGCAGCCCAACATTGACCGCTATAACGAAGCCACAGGAGAAGACCTGCCACGGTATATCTTCGCCTGTGACGAAATTGCGGAGGTGTTGGACAAGACCGGTCTGACGAAGGAACAGAAAGAGATTGTTGGCAAAATCGAAAGCAAGCTTTCTATGATCGCCCGACAGGGCCGTGCCTTTGGCATCCACCTGATTCTTGCCACCCAGCGTCCGGATGCCAATATTCTTTCCGGTCAGATCAAGAACAATGTGAACTGCCGGATCTGTGGTCGTGCTGATACTATCCTGTCACAAATTATCCTGGACAGCACTGCCGCAGCTGAGCAAATTCCCAAAGATGCCCGTGGCCGCTTCCTGCTCCACGACGGCACCCTTTTCCAAGCCTATTGGTTCGATGACAGAGGAGGTTGATACTATGACATCATCTAACCTACAAAATAAATATCCACCTGTCCTCTGTGTGAGGCAGGTGGCCGAAATATTGGTGGTCAGTCATAACACGGCGTATGAGTTGGTCCGTTCCGGAGCGATTCATAGTGTCCGGGTAGGGCGTAACTATCGCATCCCCCTGGAAGCGGTGATTGACTACCTTCGTAAGCACTAATCTCGTTGCGGATTGACCGCTTGTATGGTATAATATAGGTGTACCTGCTATGCGGCAACGAAAGGAGTAATATTTATGCCGCAAAGCAAAAAATCCACTTCCGGTATGGGATCTATCCGCAAGATCACTAGAACAATCAACGGTAAGAACTATAC
>JAZOUW010000055.1:0-4512 GCA_045658385.1 Faecousia sp. | reverse complement strand
AAAACACGGGCAAAACCTATTCAAACCCCTAAGACTCCCTCTTGTATTTGTTCTTTTTGGGACAAAAAAGTTATGAGAGAATTTTTAAGAAAAAAAGATATGAGGAAATTTTTATAATTTCAAAACGATAAAAGCAGGGGTGAAAACCCCTGCTTTAACTGTTCGACATATTGGAATTTGATTGTATTAGTTTTCCTCTTCTTGAGATTCAACTGCTGGGCTAGATTTGATTTTTTTCATCCAACACTTTTCTAAATGCTTCGAGACCGCCTTGACTACAAAATGCGTCCATCAGTTCATTGAACTCGGGATTATCACTGGGTGTCACTGCAGCTTTGCGAATACGCAACTGTTCAATGATGGAAAGAATCACATCAAGCCCTAAGATGGCAAGTCCAATCCACAGGCAATCCTTCACCCAAATTCCGACAATACAAAGGATAATTCCTGGAACCGACAGATAGAAAAAGTGAAACAGGAAATTGGTAAGAACAAAGAACCAAAACATTTTTGTGGGATATTTTCTTTCCACAATGTACCTCCAAGATTTAATCAGTTAGACAAATTCGAGTTTATCGAACTGATTATATCACAGATACAACAAATTTTCAATCATCCAGCACCAATTCCGCCAAGGCACTAAAAAAGTAACCGTCAGGAAAGTCCTTTCAGTTACGCTGCCTCTCAAACTCTCGTTGCTGATATTTGCGATATACCTTCATTATCGCCTTTTGCTGGGCAATTTCTTTTGGAGTAGGATTGGGTGCTGGTTCTGTGGTATCTGTCTGTACCGCAGGAGCGGTCTGTAAGGACAGTAATTCGTTAAAGTCCGCGAGGTCTATTTTACCATTGCTCATTCGCTCACGACCTTTCTTCGCCCTGCCGGCGGTCTATACTTCGCTGATACTCTGCGAACTGCTCTTTTTGCCCCGTGCGGACTATGTACTGTGCCATCTCTGCTGACAGTTTCAAACCGCTGCCTTGGAACAGCTCTTTGAGGGTTGCGTATTCCTCTGCCAGTTTCTGCGCCTTGTATTTCAGTATATCAATACTGCCCCTCAGACCCTGCTCTCTGCGAAGTATTGCTTCGCCAGTCATTAGGAAAATGGAAAGTTAAGCAGGAAAAGCAGTTGTTTTATCCGGTGGGGTTTAAACCAGCCTGAAAAACGGCACCGGTTTGCTGTGAGAGACGGATGAAAGTTTGTCTGCGGGCCTTCTTGGACTGAATGATAGAAAATTATATTTATACGGATGAAAGAGGATATAATCCTGTATTTATTACGTATTTTACCAATGATAAAATATAATAAAAATATACCCGGAGGGTACACAATGCAAACAGTAATGATTACCGGCACGACCCGCAATACCGGCCTTGCCATCGCCAGACGCTTTACCGCGGAGGGATACAATGTAGCAATTTCCAGCCGGATGCCGGCGCAGCCCGGACTGTGGCGGAGAACCTAACCAAGGAGTTTTCGGTCGTTGCCCGGGGGTATGGTATGGAATATGACAATGTGGAGTCTATACGGCGGACATTCCGACAGGTGGAGAAGAATTTTGGCAGATTGGATGTGTTCGTTGCCAACAGTGCCAATTTGGGTATTGGCGTTGGGCTGCTGGAAACGACGGAGGAAACCTTCGATGCCATTGCAGATGTGAACATTAAGGGAAACTTCTTTTGCTGTCAGTGTGCCGCGCAGCTATTGCAGAGAAATGGCGGAAGCATTGTTACCATTGGCTCTGTGCAGGGGGTAGGCGCGGTTGCCGGTCGGACGGTGTATGCCATGTCCAAGGCGGCCCTTTCTATGCTGGTCAAGTCTATGGCCTATGAGCTGGGGCGGTTTGGTATTCGTGTGAACAATGTGGTGGCCGGGGCGGTCCATTCGCAACGCTGGGAGGGATTTCCTGCAGAGGAATTAAACCGCCGTCGCAGCCGTTACCCCATTGGAAAAGAATCCACCGAGGAGGAGATCGCCAATGCAGTGTTTTTTCTGGCCTCGGAGCAAGCCGCAAGCATTACGGGAACAGACTTGACGGTAGATTCCGGTCTTACCGCTTGTCTGCTGACCTATGAGAAACAGTAAAAGGAGAATGGTTATGAAAATCACAGATTGAAAACCGATAATCTTATACTTTTAACAGAAAAACATTGCGTTTTCTCAAAAAGGCAGATGAAAGAATATTTTCTATATTGAAAAATAGAATAAAAGTTTTCGGTTTTTGGATTGTCTTCCGGCAAAAGAGTTGATATGATGGTAAAAACAAAAGAAGAAGGAGAAGGCTATGGAAACGAAAATTGAAAAAATAAATGGCGTGAACCATCTCTTGGTTGACGGAGAGGTGATCGATACTCTGGCGCTGAAATCCTTCCGTCCTACCGTAAACAATGTAGGCGATTTTTATAAAGCCGGTGTGCGGATCTTCCACTGCTTTGTGTCCGGTTTGCGGTCGGCGATCCAGATGCCGTATTCTGCCTACGGCGAGGTGTGGTTTGGTCCGGAGGATTACCGCTTTGAAAACTTTGACCGGCAGATGGAGATGTTCCGGGAGGCTGCGCCGGATGCCTATATTTTTATCAATCTGCATTTGGATGTGCGCCAGTGGTGGCTGGACCAAAACCCCGGCAATGCCAACTCCTTTACCCATCTTTCCCAAATTGCCGGCAACGAAAAATGGCGGGAGGACACAAAGGCCTATATTAAAGCTTTCATTGACTATGCGGAGGAAAAGTACGGTGACCGGATCATCGGCTACTGGCTGCTGGGCGGCCATACTACCGAATGGTTTAGCTATGCAGATAAAGAGGAAACGCATCCGGTAAAGCTGGCCGCCTTCCGTAAGTATATGAACGATCCCACTATTGAAATTCCCACCCGGGAGCAGTTGGAAAAACCCAACACCCAGGTGTTCCTTGACCCGGTGAAAGATAGGCTGGTCATCGATTACCGGAAATTCCACGCAAAGCTTGTGTCGGATTTGGTTCTGGATTACTGCCGGGCGGCCAAGGATGCGCTGGATTATAAGAAGATTGTGGGCGTGTTCTTTGGCTACATCATGGAGCTGGACTGGAAGGCCATGCTTTGGAATTACGGTCACCTGAATTTGGATGAGGTGAACGAAAGCCCCTATGTGGACTTGATTGCAACCCCCACTTCCTACAGATTCCGTCTTTATGACGATGGCTCTGCCTACATGATTCTGGCAGATTCTCTGGGCTTGCATAACAAGGCGTACTTCGCATCCTTTGACAATTTGACCTTCCTGACCCCCACTATGAAGCATAATCCCCGCAGACTGTGCAACGATCCGGAAACCGATCTTGCGCTTCAAGCGCTGCAGAACAATCTTAACCGCAAGGACTTGCTGAACACCCGGGAAAAGACCATTCACGGCATGCGCCGGGAGATGATGAGTCGTCTTGCCAAGCGGTGCGGCACCTGGTGGTTTGACATGCTGGAGGGTTGGTATTACGATGACGGATTGATGCAGGAAATTACCGAATTGGTGAAAAAATCTGCATCTGTCACCCAAAAAACCCGGCAATCTGCTGCTGAAATCTGCGTTTTTGTTGGTACGGAGCCACTGTACTATGTGAATAAATCCTGCGGTATCAATGCCGAGTCTATCGGCATTCAGCGGGGGCCTCTCAGCCGAATCGGCGCGCCCTATGACCTGTTCTCCATGAGCGATCTGCAGCGGGTGGATATTGATAAGTACAAGCTGGTTATGTTCCTGGATGCGTATACCTTAAGCGACGAAGAAAGAGCCTACATCAATACAACAGTCAAGGCCAATGGCCGCAGTGTGCTGCTTGTTGGTCCTTGTGATTACATCAACGATACCGGTGTCAGCGTTGACAGAATGTCCGCCCTTTGCGAAATGGAGATTGGTCTTTTGGAAAAGGACGAGACCTCTGTCCGAGCTTTCAACTCCACCTATGGCTACGATGAGGCCAAGAACCCTACGCCCTACGTGAAAAACGGCGGGCGGGCGCTGGGCAGATTTGCGGATTCCCGCGCTTGCGCGCTGGCTGTCAAGGAGAAGGAAGACTATAAGGTGTTCTACAGCGCCTTGGGCAACCTTTCCCATGAAACTCTGCGGGCAATTGCGAAAATGTCCGGTGTCCACATCTATGTGGAAGAAGGTGTCTTTACGTATATCAATGATACGGTTGCCGGTGTCTACAATACCGGTGCGGCTACCACCGAGATTACGCTGAAAAATGACGGGCAGTACACCGAGTTGTTCAGCGGCAAAACCTACAAAACGGAAAACAGGAAAATCACCTTACCTACCGACGAATGCCCTGCACAAATGCTGGTGCTGAAATAAATCGGATAAAATGCACACAAACGCCCCGGACACAGCTTGAAGTGCCCCCTGTCAAGTAGACAGTGCAAAAAACAAAAATATATGGTTGAGCGTTCCCACCCTGCTACGCAGCAGGGTGGGAATTTCTTATGCCGCATAGGCATAATGAAATTCCATCGGTGTCATACAGCGAAGCCG
>JAZOUW010000054.1:0-4635 GCA_045658385.1 Faecousia sp. | reverse complement strand
AATATACCTTGCCGCGGTCCTCGTCCAGCTCCACTTCCAAATCAGAAACGTTGCCGACGTTGACCTTTGCATGCTCAAAGGCGATCTTTTTTACATCGGCTTTGGACAGCTTGGTTTTTTTGGCGGTTTCCGTTGGCTTGGTTTCAGTGGGTTGCGCATTTGCAGAGACTTGCACGTTGTCGTTGTCTTTTTCTTTTTCGTTTTTCAGGATTTTGCCCGAGTAGGCGTCAATCTCATAGTCATAATCATACGCGCCTATCTCGAAGGAAATGTCATAGTGCTCTTTAACATCGTCCTTATTCAGCTCCACTTCCAGCTCGTAAACATCAGCAGCTTTAACATTTGCATGCTCAAAGGCGATCTTTTTTACGTCGGCTTTGGACAGCTTGGTTTTTTTGGCGGTTTCCGTTGGCTTGGTTTCGGTGGGCTGCGCATTTGCAGAGGCTTGCACGTTGTCGTTGTCTTTTTCTTTTTCGTTTTTCAGAATTTTGCCGGTGTAGGCATCGATTTCATATTCGTAATCGTAACTGCCTATTTCGAAGAAAATGTCATAGTGCAGCGCGCCGTCGTCTTTGTCCAGTTCAACTTCCAGATCGGCAACCTTGCCTTCTTTCGTACCTGCGTGGTTAAAAACAATGCTCTTTACTTCCTCCGCCGTCAGCTTTCTTGTTTCTTCCGGAGTTTTTCCGGTAGTTTCGTTGGTAGCGGGGGTCTTTTCACCGGATTGCTGGGTAACGTCTTGCTGTTGGTTATTGACGTCGCTTCCCTGCGTATTTGTGTCAACAGGCGCTGTTGCGCAGCCTGCCAGGGCCAGAATCAGCGCCAATACAAGGATAAAAACAAACCCTTTTTTCATAGCAGGAACTCCTTTCTTAAGATAAAAGCGGGCAGAGATAGTATCTCCGCCCGCGTAGTTTTTTATCAAGGGGCGGCTATATTGTCGCCTCGTCCTCCCAAATTCCGTCTTTCTGTGTCCACCTTATGGCGAACATCCGCACACTTTGTTGCGCGGTCTCTCCAAATCAAACCCACTTCGTTGGGCTTTGATTCGGTTGCGGATTACTTGAAATATCTTTCAAGCAGGCCCTTCAGGGCAACGCCGTGGCGAGCCTCGTCCCGGGCCATTTCGTGGACGGTGTCGTGGATAGCGTCCAGACCGTTCTTCTTTGCGCACACAGCCAGGTCAAACTTGCCCTGGGTTGCGCCAAACTCGCAGTCAACGCGCCATGCCAGGTTATCGCGGGTGGTAGCCTTCATATTGGGCTCCAGGTCCTCGCCCAGCAGCTCTGCAAACTTGGCGGCATGCTCGGCTTCTTCATAAGCGGCCTTTTCCCAGTACAGACCGATCTCGGGATAGCCTTCCCGATGGGCGATCCGCGCCATGCACAGATACATGCCGACCTCGCTGCACTCGCCGTTGAAGTTGGCCATCAGCTGATCGAAGATATACTTCTTGTCCTCTTCGCTAATGTCGGGGTTGTTCTTGACGGTCTGGGCGTAAACGCCGTACTCATGGACAGCGGCCAGCTTCTGCTCACCGGACTGCTCCACAAACTTGGAAGCAGGCACCTTACATACGGGGCACTTGAAATCAGCGGCCAGCTCCTCGGCGGTGTGAACGTAACCACAAACACTGCAAACAAACTTTTTCATAATCTTTTCCTCCAAATTTTAAATGTTATTGATTTTGATTTATACACTTCCGGCAAGTACCGGACAGCAGCAAATGACACGCACTTACCTTGCCGCCGAAACAGCGTTCTGCATCCGAAGAAAGGGTGCAGGGTAAGATCATATCGTGCAGATCCAAAACGACCGCGCAATCGTTACAGACGAAATGCACATGGGGCTTGGGATTGCCGTCAAACCGTTCCACTCCGTTGACTGTTGACACGCTCATAATCAAGCCTTCCTTCTTAAATAAGGCAAGGTTTCGATAGACCGTAGCCAAAGACAAGTCCGGTATTTCCGATTTTAGGTGTTCGTAAATGACCTCGGCAGAGGGGTGAACATCTGTGCTTCTTAAATACGCTAATATGGCATCCCGCTTGCGGAAATGCTTGTGAGAAACAGACATCTGCTCACCTCCTAAATGCGAACGATTATTATTTACATCTAGAATATATCACACCGGTTCCTTCTTGTCAATAGAAAATTAAAAAATTTTTGTAAAAATTTTCCACCATGCCCTATTTGACACAGTAATGCAAATCTGCTAACATGATAGTATAATAATTAGGAGAAAAGCGATGGAAAACTTTTTTCAAATGAACTTTACCCCCGCCCAGGTCAACGCGGTGTCCAATTTGGGTCTTGCCCATATCGGTGATGGGGCGTATGAGCTGATGTGCAGAGCCTATTTGTGCCAAAAGGGCGACAAGACGGTGCTGAATCTGCACAAAGACAGCGTCAGTATGGTCAACGCCACCGCCCAGGCCGCCTTTGCGGAAAAGCTGCTGCCGGTTTTAACCGAAGAAGAAATAGGCTATTACCGCCGGGGCAAAAACGCCCACACCCACGCCGCCCCCAAGGGGGCCACCCGGCAGGCCTACGCCAAGGCGACGGGATTGGAAACCTTGTTCGGTGCATTATATTTAATGGGCAGAACAGATAGACTTAACGAACTGTTTCAGAAAATGATGGAAGAATAAGGATGCGACAATATGGCATTTGATGCGTTTTTTCTTTCCGCGGTGTTGGCGGAAATGAAGCCAAAAATTCTTGGTGGTCGGGTGGAGAAAATTCATCAGCCCAGCCGGGATACGGTGCTTATGCACCTGCGCTGCCCTGGCGGGCGGGAGCGGCTGCTCTTTGCGCCCAATCCTGCTGCGCCCCGGCTGCACCTGACAAAGGCTGCCCCGGAGAATCCGGAGCAGCCGCCCATGTTTTGTATGCTGCTGCGCAAGCACCTTTCCGGCGCAAGGCTGAAGGAGATCTCCCAGCTGCCGATGGAGCGGATGGCGGAATTCACCTTTGACTGTATCGACGAGATGGGCGATCCGGTGGAAAAGTCCCTGGTTGTGGAGCTTATGGGCCGCACCTGCAACCTATACCTGCTGGGGCAGGACAGACGGATTATCGACTGTCTGCGCCGTATCGGTCTGGACGAAAGCAGTAAGCGGGCGGCGCTGCCGGGGTTGATTTACCAAAACCCGGAGACCATAACCAAGGAAAATCCCGCCACCACGGAAAGTTATGTTAACCTGCTTTCCGCGCCGGGAGCAGACCTGCTTGCCCAGCGACTGATGGATACCCAGGGTGGTCTTTCTCCACTGGTGTGCCGGGAGGCGGCGCTGTTTGCTGCCGGAGATGTGGATGCCCGGACAGAGGGCATGGACATTCCGGCGGTGGCGGATAAACTGCAGCTTTTCTTCCGGGAGCATCTTTTCCACAGCAAGCCTTACTATACCCCGGGAAAAGACGGCCTTCCCAAACAGTTTGCCTTCTGCCCCATCCGGCAGTACGGTCAGTTTTGTGAAGCAGAGTCTTTCAGCGCGCTGATGGACAGTATTTATATTGTAAAAGACCGACACGATGCGATGCTCCAAAAGGGGCAGGCCATCCGCAAGACCGTCCAAAATCTCTGTCAGCGAATTCAGCGCAAGCTGGCCATTCAGGAAAAGGAGCTTTCCGCCACCTATGACCGGGAGCGGCTGCGACAGCTGGGCGATATTGTTACGGCCAACATCCACCGTATTACCAAAGGCCAGACCAGCTTGCTGGCAGAGGATTTTTACGACGAAAATATGGCCCAGGTGGAGATCCCCATTTCTCCCATCCTTTCTCCCCAGCAAAATGCGGCAAAGTTTTATAAGGATTACGCCCGGATGAAAACTGCGGAAAAGGAACTGACGAACCAGATAACCCTGGGTCAGCAGGAGCTTACTTATTTGCAAAGCGTTCTGGAGGAGTTAAACCGGGCAGACAGTGAAGCAGAATTAGAGGAGATTCGACAGGAGCTGCAGGCCGGCGGCTACATTCGCGGTGAGAACAAGAAACGGATGCGGCAGGCAAAAAGCCAGCCTATGCGCTTTGAATCCACCGACGGCTATCCTATTTATGTGGGCAGAAATAACCGGCAAAACGAGGAACTGACCTTCCGGGCGGCGAGAAAAGACGACATTTGGCTCCACGCATCAAAAGTACACGGCAGCCATGTGATCATTTCCTGCGGCGGCACAACGCCCCCGGACGATACCGTCACTCAGGCAGCCCAGTTGGCGGCATATTATGCCGAAACCACCGGCGGACAAAACATCCCGGTGGATGTAGCAGCCGTCAAGCAGGTAAAAAAAGCCCCCGGCGGCAAACCGGGTATGGTGATCTACCATTCCTATCGCACCGTCATCGTCAATCCCTACAAAGACATTGTAGTAGACCCGCTGAACGCGGAGAAAAAAGAAGATATATAATATAAGGTAAGAAAGAGAGGAGAAAACGATATGATAGGAAGCGGAATGAAGAAGCTGGCAAAGGAACTGGGTATGCAGGTAGGCAGCGGTGTTGCCTACGGAAATGTACGAGGCTTCAACACCACCTTCTGCGAAGGCAGCGGCTGGAAGCGGATCGATATTGCAACACAGTTTACAGACCCGGAGCAGCGCAATGGACTGCAGGCGGAGATAAATGCAGCAG
>JAZOUW010000053.1:0-1622 GCA_045658385.1 Faecousia sp. | reverse complement strand
GGCAAGGGCGTGGATATAGCCCACATAAGACTTTGAGAATGCAATGCCTGCCTTGTATGCGGCATGAAGCATATTTTCTCTTGCTTCGTGGTCATGACCATTGGCATAAGCCTTTTCTACATTTTCGAAAACCAGCCTGGTTGCTTCCAGTGCGAGCTGTCTGGTTTCTTTTGTAGTAGAACGGCCGATATAGGCTTCCACAGCGTGGGTAAGCGCATCCACACCTGTTGACGCAGTGAGATGGGGCGGCAATGAGTATGTTAGGGATGCGTCCAGCACCGCATAATGGGGAATGACCGGAAAACTCATAATCGCATATTTACGGTGTGTGTCGGTATCCGTAATCATGGCTGCCAAGGTGGTTTCACTGCCTGTTCCGGCAGTGGTGGGAATGGCGATCAGGGTAGGCAGCTTGCGCCATACCTTCAGCTTGCCGCCTAACTGATTGACCGTTCTTCTGGGATATGCAACACAGGCGCCAACGGCCTTCGCACAGTCCATGGCCGAGCCACCGCCAATGGCGATCAATGCATTGCAATTATGTGCCTTATACACCATCAAGGCATCTTCCACATTTTGAACCGTAGGGTTTGGCTGGGTATCCGCATAAATACAATGAGAAATATTGCTTGCTTTCAGGGCTTCGACAACAGGCTTTACCAAACCGTTCTTTACGATACCATTGTCTGTAACGATCAGGACGGATTGGATTCTTTCTTTTTTAACCACTTTGCCAAGCTCCGAACAGGAGCCGATGATTTGCGGTTCTCTGTAGGGAAGAACCGGCAAAGCCATTCTGAAAGCCGCTTGGAATGTGCGGCAAAAACATTTTGCGAAAATATTCATCTTTTGGGAAGCCCTTCCTTGCTAAGTGTTTGCAGATTTGCTGTGATCTGCTCCAAACAGCGGTAGAAAACCTCTCGGTCAGCGTCTGTCATGCCGGAGCCTGCCAGTTCTACCGCCAGGGCAGCTCTCTGCTGTACATGCTCCGCAGCCTGTTTGCCTTCTTCTGTCAAGAGCAGTTTGGCGCGGTAGAGATTTCCTCCGATGGCTTCTTTACGCACAAGTCCCTTTTTTTCCAAAATAGCAACCATACGGGACACGTCTGCCTTATTCTTACAGCACAGCTCGCCCAGCTTGGCAGCAGTGATACCGTCTTCGAAATTATGAAGCGTTGTAAGGTAAACGGCATGGGGACTGTTAAGTTCATACTTTGCCATTTCTTCTGCCGCCAGTTTGTGCCAGCAACGATCAATTTCAGAAATCGCAAGTGAAAATCGAGCAAAACGATTCAACATAAGATAACCTCCCGGAGATAGATGTTGTGTTGTCAACTTCCGTATTGTACACCTTATTGGTTGACATGTCAACATCTTTTCGTAGAATAGAAAAACGGCACCGCCGAAGCAGTGCCGTAATACGATAAATCAAAGTGTATTCAGGTAGTTCTTCAAGTCATCAAAGCTACCGTGGGGATAAACAGAAATATCCGCATTCGCTTTATTTATTATGCAGTCGGTCAGCAGGAATACTTTCATACCCAGCTGCTCCGCGATCATGTCCTCGCCCACATCATTGCCAACCATCAGGCATTCTTCCGGCTTTACATTCAACCGTGCCAG
>JAZOUW010000052.1:0-12359 GCA_045658385.1 Faecousia sp. | reverse complement strand
CAGAATAGAACTTTACGCCATCCACAGTCTTGTATGTACGGATGCGCACATAATAAGTCTTTTTCTTCTTCAGACCCTTAATGGTGGTCTTGCTGGTGTTCTCATCGGAGACGGTCACCTTGGTGGAAGACTTGAAGCTCTTGGAGGTGGCGTACTCAATCTGATAGCCTGTTGCCTGGGTGGTCTGGCGGTTGATCTTAACCTCCAGCGCCTTGGACTTGGCTGTCAGCTTTTTAATGCTGGACTTCTTGGGGATGATTGTAAATTCCAGTTCTTCCGTTCCGGAATACTTGCCCTTGAACTTGACGGTTACCTCGTACTCGCCAACTTTCTTTCTGCCGGAGTCGTAGGTTACGGTGTAGTCCGTGTCCTTCTTAAGCTTGTTGCCCTTGGAATCCTTGACCGTGACGGTAGGCGTCTGCTTCTTTCCGTTGTAGGTATACTTGGTAGTGGAAAGGGTGATGGACTTGATCTTATAGATCGTTGTGGTGGAAGATACCTTTCCGCATACGGAGCAGGCCTTCACCACTTTACCGTTTTTCTTCTCGGTCGCCTTGGTGGTTTCCGTTTCGTAATCGTGCTTTACAGTACGCTTTTTGTTACAGCGGTTACACTTGGTGTCACAAGCGTTGGTATAGGTATGGGCCAGCTTGCCGCCCTTCTTGCCGCAGACGGAACACGTGGTGGTCTTGCCGCAGGTCTTTGCGGTGTACTTATGGGTGACAGACCGCTTTGCATTGCAGCGGTTGCAAGTTGTATCACAGGAGTTGGAGTACTTATGGCCTAACTTGCTGCCGGAGGTCGCGCTGCATCTGGAGCAGGTCTTCGGCTTGGTACAAGTCGCGTCCTTATACTTATGGCCCAGCTTGCTGCCGGAGGTCGCGCTGCATCTGGAGCAGGTCTTCGGCTTGGTACAAGTTGCGTCCTTATACTTATGGCCCAATGCGCTGCCGGAGGTCGCGTTACATCTGGAGCAGGTCTTCGGCTTGGTACAAGTTGCGTCCTTGTACTTATGACCCAATGCGCTGCCCTCGGTTGCGCCGCATTCCTTACAGGTCTTTGCCTTGGTGCAGGTAGCAGCGGCAAAATTACACTCGCCGTCCAGTTCCTTTACGGTCTCCCACTTCTTACAGACGGAGCAGTACAGCTTAACGGCGCTGCAGGTCTGCTGAATGGTAACCTCATTGCCGGTGGCGTTAAAGTGGATGGTTGCAGCGTTCAGCTCGTCGCTGTATACATCCAGGTCTTCCCACTGCTGCTGGGTGCCGGTGTAAAGCACATGGGACAGGTTGTCGTCGCCTTCAAATGCATTCCAGTAAATATATTCCACAGAGTCCGGAATGGTCACGCAGGCAAGATTTTCGTTATAGCCAAAGGTTCTGTAAGAGATTTCGGTGACAGTTTCGGGAATTGTCAGCGTATATGCCGCTGCGCCCTCAAAGCTCTGTCTGCCGATGCCAAGAACATTGTCGCCAAAGTCCATGTTTTCCACCGGGCAGCCCTGGAAGGCAAATTCGCCGATGTAAACCTCGTCGCAATTGAGCACCAGTTCAGAAATGTTCGCCCAGGCAAACGCGTCTTCTCCAATGTAGCTTACCTTCTGGGGAATGACAATCTTCGTAAGTGCTGTATTGTAGAAGGCTGCATAGGGAATCTCTCCCAGCTCCTTGCCAATGGTGGCGCTTGTCAGATTCTCACAGTTCCAGAATGCGTAGCTGCCAAGATCTGTCAAGCTGTCGGGAAGCACAACGCTCTTGAGCGCGCTTTCGGCAAATACTCTGCCACCCATATAATAGATGCCCTCTGCAATGGTAGCTTTTTCGATGGCAGAGCCTTTGAAAGCGCCATAGCCGATAGATTTGACAGATGCCGGAATCGTAACGCTGGTCATACTGCCGTTAATAAACGCATAATCATTGATTCCGGGGTAGTAAACCGTCTCGGTAACCGTTGCCGGGATTACCAGGTCCTTGACCAGCTTGCCGTTAAGATACAAATCCTTTGCATAGTACAGAGGATTGGCCGTTGCTCCCTCAAAGCAGATGCCGCACCAGGCAGCCAGATCGGTAATATATACAGCCTCCAGCTCGGTGCATCCGTCATAAGCGCAGCTTCCAACCCAACGCACGGAGCTGGGCATTTCCACACGCTTGAGGTTGACGCAGTCTGCAAAAGCATACTCGCCGATGGAAACAATGCTGCTGGGCATATTTACCTTTTCCAGCAATTCGTTTGCTATAAATGCACCGTATGCAATTTCTGTAACTTTCGGGGAAATGGTCAGTTCGGAAATATTGCTGCCCAGGAAAGCGCCCTCCGCGATCTGCTCCACCGTTTCCGGCATCACATAGCTGCCGGTCACACTGCCGGTGCAGAAGAACACCTTGGTCATTTCCTCGTTGTAGATAACACCGTCAACATCCACATAGCCTTCCACGCCGGCGCCCAGCTGAATGCTGATGCCGCCGTAAGCGCCGATGTGGTTAAAGATCACGTCCACATTCTTGACGCTGTCGGGAACTACGTGGGTCTCCTTCTTGCCGAAGGGATAGATGACCATTTCGGTGCAATCAGCGTTATAAAGAACGCCGTCAACCGCGCAATAATAGGCGCTGTTTTCCGAAACGGTAAAGGTTTCCAGATTCATAGCCTGGCCAAACATTTCAATGTCCAGACCGGACACCCCTGCGCCAATGACCAGTTCGGTCAGGGGGAGGCTATCGTACCACCAGTAATTGTAGGCGTAGAAAGCATCCCGGGAGATCATCGTCACCGAATCGGGAATGACGATCTTCTGGGCATATTGCAGCGCCGCGCCCACGGACACAATGCCCACCACGGGGTAGCCGTCCAGGGTATCCGGAATCTGCAGCACCTCGTCTTCCCGGTTACAGCTGTAAATAATGGCGTTTTCGCCCTGCAGCATATATTCATAGCCGTCAGAAACCGTAACTGCGCAGATGGTAACCGGAACTTCCACCGTCTGTCCCATGACAGAAACGGTAATACTATAGGTATTGCCCGGCAGCCAGGGATTTTCCGCGCTTTGCTCATAGCTTCTGCTAAAGCTATACCACTCATCCTCATACCAGAAGCCGGAACCGTTATCGGTAATCACCGTGCCGTCAGAGAAGGTTGCTGTAAAAGTGCTATCATACAGCAAGTCCCAGATATCGTAGTGCCAGTACTCTACCCAGCCCTCGTCTTCCACATATTCTTCGTCCCAATATCCGCATTCATTTTCTTTTACGAACACGGGGGTGAAGACGATGCTCTCCAGCGGACTGGGGGTGATGGTAACCGGAACCTGCGCTGTTTTGCCGGCGACAGAAACGGTGATGGGGTATGTGTTTCCTACCGTCCAGCGGTTTTCATAGTTCTGATAGGGGCTGGAATACTCAAAGTCATACCACTCGTCATTATACTCAAAGCCTGTGCCCTTGTCAGTAATCACCGTACCGTCAGAGAAGGTAAGGGTATAGGTGCTCTTGCGCAGGGCATCGCCGGTATAATAATACCAGTACGGTACGTCGCTTTCGGTTTCTTCGTCATATCCCGTGGTCATGTGGCCGCAGGAATTTTCCATGACAGAAACCGGTTCGAAGGAAATGCTCTCCAGCGCGCTCAACGGAGACGTTTTCGCCAGCACCTGGAATGTACCGGTCCGGCCGCCCCACAGACGCGTAGTCAGCATATAGGTCTTTCCTGCCTCCAGCCTGTAGGTCACCAGGAAATTATTCCCTTCACCGCCATCGTCGTTGCTTGTCAAATCATTGTCGTTATGGTCGCCCAATCTTCCGTAGGGGTCCATGTCGGAAATGGACGTAAATTCATAAACGCCGTCTTCCTCCGGGATAAAGACAAAGGTAACTTCCTCGCCGTCCTGCTCAATCACCACATCGGTTACTTGATTCAGCGTCAACCGGGGAGGCGGATTGATGCTAACCGGCACATTCACCGTCTGTCCCATAACAGAAACGGACATCGTGTAGGTATTGCCCGGCAGCCAGAGATTTTCCTCGTCCTGCTCTGTATAGCAAATAAAATCATACCCCTGTCCGTCGTATTCAAAGCCTGTGCCGCTGCCGCTAACGATTGTTTCATCGGTGAAGGTAGCCGTAAAGGCACCTTTCTGCAGCATCTGGTCAGCATAATAGATGTAACAGGACTTCACCCAGCTGTCCAGTTCTTCGTCGTAGGCATAGTTCCACCCGCCGCAGGTGTTCTGGGTGATCGTGATGGGATCAAAGGTAATGCTCTGCAAGGGATTTTCCACGATCGTAACGGGAACTTCCACCGTCTGTCCCATTACGGAAACGGTCAGATAATAGGTATTGCCGACCGTCCAACGCTTTTCGTAGCTTTGATCGTAGCCGAGGGAGAAACCGTACCACTGCTCGTCATACTGGAAACCGTCGCCGGAAGCGATAATTTCCGTGCCGTCGGCAAAGGTAGCGGTGTAGGTACTCTTTCTCAGCAGGTCCCAGCCATAGTAATACCAGAACAAAGGATAACTGTCGGTTTCCTCGTCATAGTATTCGTCGTTCCAATCGCCGCAGGTGTTCTCCACAACAGAAACCGGGGTAAAGGTAATGCTCTGCAGCGGACTTTCCACGACCGTAACCGGAACTTCCATCGTCAAACCCACAAAAGAAACAGACAAGGCATACTCGCCGCCCTTGAGCCAGCGATTTTCATAGCCCTGGTTGGAACGGTAATCAAATTCATACCTTTCCTCGTTGTATTCAAAGCTCGTTCCGTTGCCGGTAATCTCGGTGCCGTCGGCAAAGGTCACCGTGTAGGTGCTCTTTTGAATCAAGCTACTTTCGCTGTAGCGCCAATAAGGCTGATTGCTCTGGGTTTCATCATCCCAGTCTTCGGACTCATAGCCATCTGTGTTCTCAATGACAGAAACAGGGGTAAAGGAAATGCTTTCCAGTCCGTTCAGCGGCGAATAGGTCGCCTGCACCGGGAATTCGCCTTCCCTGTTGTTAAGGAACTTGGCCATTACGTAGTAGGTTTTTCCTGCTTCCAGCGCACAGGTAACCAGGAAGTTCATTCCTTCGCCGCTATCGTCGTTATAGGCCAGCTGCTGCCTGAACATATCGTCATACACTGCGCCATAGGTATCGTCGTCCGTCAAAGACTTAAACTCGTAAACGCCGTCTTCTTCCGGAACGAATTTGAGGTAAACGCCGGATGTGTTTTCTTCCGTAATCACCACATCCTGAACCTCGTCCAGAATCAGCTCCGGATAGACTTCCTCAGGTTCCTGTTCCTCCGACATTTCCACTGTGGACATTTCTTCCACTTCCGTAGAAACGGTTTCCTGATGGACATGCTCCGTTTCCGGTGTCTGGGCAAAAACGCCCATAGGCACTACGGAAAACGCCATGATGACCGCCAGAAGGAACGTTCCCATTCTTTTCAGGTTTTCGCTCATTTTTCTACATCTTCCTTTCCTTATTTGCCGCACTGATCACAGATCTGCGGCGTTTTTTTGTTTGCATAGTATCCTATATCGATCATCGTGCATTTTTCGGAAATGGCTTTTCCGCTGGTAGCACAATAAATTACTCGTTTTAAATTCTCGTGGGTGATGAACTTCCGGCTGGCATCCGGACGGTCTTTATACAGATCGCTCACCACATCGGAAAACATTTCCGCCGCGTGATTGCTCCGGCTCTGCCCGTGCCAGACGGCAACGCTGTAGCCGGGGGTAACGCCCACGAACCAGTTGTCTGCGTAATCATCACCGGTACCGGTCTTTCCGGCAACCTCTACATCCCGGCATCTCGCCATGCTGCCGGTACCGCCCTGGGTAACAACGCCCTGGAGCAGCTTGTTCATAATATCTGCTGTTGCAGCGCTGATCACCTGCTTTTGTTCCGGCCGGCAGACGTATACCTGCCCGCCGTCCCGGTCGGTGATTTTCATTACCGCCCGGGGGGATGCGTAAAGACCGCCGTTGGCAAACATCTGATAATAACCGGCCATTTCCACGGGGGTGATTCCTGCTTCCAGATATCCCAGAGCAACGTTGCCGACGACTTCCTCCGGCCCATACTTGTCAATGACCTGCTGTTCCTGCTTTAAGGGGATTCCCAGCTGTTTTTGCAGGAATTCTATCGAATCTGCAACGCCTACATCCTCCAGACACTTCACCGCAACGGTGTTTAACGATGTCCGCAGGGCATCATAGACCGTTGTGCTTTTCCGGGAATACTTCCCGCTGGCGTTTGCCGGCCAATCCTGCAACTGACCATCGTTGGTCTTGATTTGCTTATAGGGGCTGTCTTCGTACACCGTCGACCAGTTTGCAACGCCTTTTTCCACTGCCGGCGTATACACACTCAACGCCTTAAAGGACGAATAGGGCGCCCGGCGCTGGGTAGCAAAGTTTGTTTTTCCGTTCATCTGACCTGCGCTGGCCACTGCCAGCAGATTGCCCTTTAAGTCCGTGATTGCTACAGCCGTATCGCAGGCATCCGACCAGCCTTCCTCCACTTTCTTTGCCGATGCAAACACCTGCCCGTCAAAGGCGGTGTCGATCCGGTAATCGGTAGTGAAGATCTTTTCTGCCGCTTCCCGGAGGGTGCAGTCTTCCTTTTCTGCGTAGATCTGCGCCGCTTCATTAAGGGCAATTTCCAGATATGCCCAATATTCCGATTCGTACACTTGATTTGCCGACTGGGCCGTACACAGCAGGTTGCCCCGGCTGTCGTAAACCGAAACGCTTCCGTCGGCGGCTTCCTCCTGATTGGGGAAGGAAAACAGTATGATTCCCACGGCAATCACAACCAACAGCAAAAGCAGCGCATAAACGCCAATATTTATCCACTTTTTCACCGGGTTTCCTCCAATCTGCGAACATATTCCCGAATTTCTTCCGGCAATACCGTAATCGGCTGATCATCAATCAGCTTTCCTAGCGGGCTCAGGCGGTCTTTATTTTCTTCCAGCTGCTTTGCCGTGGCAAGTAGCTCTTTTTTGCAGATTTCCGCGCTGTTTGCATCCCCTGCCTTTTGGTATAGATCGATGCCGGTGATCAGCATCCGGCAGTAGGCTTCATATTCGCTGTGCAGGAAGGGATTTCGCTGGATTGCTGCCCGCTGATTTTCGATTACTTGTCCAAAATCGCCTTTGGAATAGTAGTATTTGGCCGTTACGCTGTAGGGCGCAAAATAGGCTGTATTCTGTTTCAGAATATCCTGGGCCAAGGCGTTGGCCTTTTCCACATCTTGTTCTTGTTCCAGCAAAGAAAGCCTGTTCTGGGTGTTATAGGGATAGAGGGTGTTTGCCAGCTGCCTTGCGCCAAAATGGGCCAAAGACAGCGCCGCCGCCATATATACCCCCACCAGCGCCGCCGCCCCAAGGCTGCCCCGCAGCAAGACACCCGGTTTGTGGGAAAGGGCCTTTTCTGCCGGCTGCCGCTGCAGCAGCAAAACCAGCAAAAAGAGCATCCCGATAAACTGAAAATGAAATTCAAAAAAGCTATGTAAGCAAAAGGCGCCTACAATGATTTTATCTGCGGCCGGTACGGTTTTTTTCAAAAACCACTGGATAAGGGCAGCGATAAACAAGCCGCAGGGCAAAATGCCCGCATCCAGCGCCAGCTGCAAAAAATCGTTGTGAATAAACGCCACCGAGTACAGGCCGGTCTGGACGCTTTGCTGGGCGTAGAAATAGCCCATATAGCCCATACCGAAGGGGTACTTCAGCAGCAGTGGCAGAGCATCCAGCCAGTACAGCACCCGACCCACAAAGGTACTTTGGGTCAGGGAAATGGTCAGATACCGCCGCAAAACAGAATTTCCTCCCAGCAAAAGCAGCGCACCAAGCAAACAAACTGCCCCCAGGGTAATCAAAAGAACCTTCCGCAGATTTTTACCGCTGCTTACCAGCAGCATACCAACATTAGCCGCCACAGCCACCACAAAAGCGGTACGGCTTCCGGTGAGCAGTAAGCCTGCAAGCAGCACCGGAATCAGCAAATAGTCCAAAAGCTTCTTTTCCGGTTTTTTCAGGCAAAGCAGCTGACAAATCAGCAAGAAAATCGCAAAAGTGTTGGGGTATTGGAAAAATCCCGCCAGCCGACCTGCCACGGAAAACAGCGCTTTTGTAGCATCAAACTGCATGCCAACAACTGAAATCACCGTCATAATGGCGGCAAAAACCGGAAGGCTCTCCAAAATATTGTCTGTGTCCGTTTCCTGCTGCAGGCAAAGGGTATACAGCAGCAGCGGCAAAAACTTCAAAAAGCCGATCACCGCCATGCCCCGGTCCACCGCCCACAGGCAGCTTACGCCATAACCCAGACAAACCGCCACCACCGCAGATGTGAGAAAATCCTTCCGGAGGGTCAGTTTGCCTGTTTTTTTCAGCCGCAGCAGCAGATATATGCTTGCCGCCACAGAAGCAATGCAGGAAAGATACTCGTGAAAGCCGCCCACGAACAGCAGCGTCAGCAGTATCAGCAACTCTGCAAAGCTCAACTTTTTTATGTGCTTCAAAATCGCGCCAACTCTTCTCTTATGTCCTTATTTCCAAAGTCCGTCGGGGTACTTGCCCTGGGCGGTGAAGCTTGCCAGCGCCGCCACCACCTGAGGCTTATCCGCCGCATAGGTCACGCCGTACCATTTGTCGGCGCTTTTCAGAATTTTAACGGTGGTTTCACCCGCCTTTAACAGCGTGTCCACGCTCCGGGGCAGCAGAAATTCTGCCTTTTCCGGATTGGCAGGCAGCTGCTTTTCCAGAAACTCCGGGAACAGCGCTTGCAGCCGGTCCAAAAAGCCGGGGGTGAAGCCCCACATGTTCATAGATACGATGGTATCTGCCGGCAGGTCTGTCCAGACTTCTCCGTCCTCGGTAAAGCGGATGCCGCCGGCGTACTTTTCGATGCGGGTGCGCTCGACGATGTCTGCCAGATTCCCTTTTTCGTCTGCGGCGCAAACACCTCTTGCCACACTGCCGTTTTCAGTGACGGTATTGCCCAGCTGGTAGCCCACCATGCAGTAGTCTGCCGTGGCGCCGTCCTTTGCTGTCAGCAAATAGTCATAAATCACCTTGAATGCGGATTTGCCGTAATAGTCGTCGGCATTGATCACCGCAAAGGGCGCGCCGTCAATTTCCTCCCGGGCGCACAAAATCGCATGGCTCGTGCCAAAGGGCTTGACCCGGCCCTCCGGAACGGAAAAGCCTTCCGGGATTTTTGTCATTTCCTGGTAGGCATAGCGAATTTCCATGGGGCATTTTTCCAGGCGCTTGCCCACAGTCTGCATAAAGTCATTTTTGATTGCTTCTTTAATGATGATTACAGCGGTTTCAAAACCAGCTTCGTGGGCATCAAACAGAGAATAGTCCAAAATAGCCTCTCCCGCGCTTCCCACAGGGTCAATTTGCTTCAGTCCACCGTAGCGGCTGCCCATGCCGGCTGCCATAACGACCAAAATTGGTTTCTTCTGCATAGCAATTACTCCTTATTTAATGATAGGATTCTATTATTATACACGATACAGGGTGTCAATGTCCAGACAAATATCCTTTTTTTGCAGCTTGTCCCAGGAAAATTCTCCTACCAGCTCTTTGGCGCTGATGGGGCAGCTTTCCGGAATCAGTCCGGCGCAAAAAGCCAGCGTTCCCAAAAGCGCCGCGGAAGTGCAATGCTTGCGCAGCTGCCCTAAATCCAAGTCCTTGTCCCGTTTGCTCAATCGCCGTCCGTCCGGGGCAATCAGCATGGGCACATGGCCATAGACCGGATGGGAAAAGCCGAACAATTCCTGCAGATACATCTGTCGGGGGGCAGAGCTGAGCAGATCCATACCCCGAACCACTTCCGTAACGCCGCTTTCTCCGTCATCTACCGTAACTGCCAGCTGGTAAACAAACACGCCGTCTGCCCGGCGCACCACAAAATCGCCGCAGTCTGTAGCAAGATTTTCTCTGTAGCAGCCTTGCACCAAATCAGACACCTGCCAGAGTCTGTCCGGCACTTTTACCCGCCAGGCAGGGGCTCTTTCAAAGGCAGCCCGTTGCTCCGGCGTCAGTTCCCGGCATGTACCGGGGTAGACATATGTGCCGTCAGAAAGGTGGGGCGCGTCTGCGCTGTGCAGCTGGCTGCGAGTGCAGTAGCAGGGGTACAGAAGATCCAGTTCCTTCAGTTTTTCAAAATAGCCCTCGTACACGCCGCTGCGGACGCTTTGTTTCGGGGTTTCTGTGTCCCAGTCAAGACCCAGCCAAAGAAGATCCTCCCGCAAAATCCGGGCGTATTCCTCGCTGGTACGCTGGGTATCCAGATCCTCCATGCGCAAAACCATTTGACCCTTTTGCGACCGGACAGAAAGCCAGGCAATCAGCGCAGCAAACACATTTCCCAAATGCATCCGCCCGGAGGGGGTAGGCGCGAAGCGCCCTACAACCGTTTTCCCCATCAAAACAATCCTCCTGTGGAAAAAAGCAGCCACAGGATCGCTCCAACCGCTGCCGCCATCAGCAAAAGGACTATCCAGAGCCACGCGCCGGTTGCTTTTTGCGGGCACAAAACCTCCTGACTGTATTGCTCCATATCTACGTCCGTTTTGTCGGCGTTATAGGCTTGATAGCCGGTGGCATAATTGCGCAGATTCTTGCCGTAATCGTTGGAATAGTTCTGGTACACCGGGGGATTTTCTCCCTGGTCTGTATCCGATAAAAGCGCATCAAAATCTTCCTCTTCCAGAAATTCCTGCGTCTGGTCAGACTGCTCTTGGGTTTCCTCCAAAAGCTGCGCCTGCAGCCGCTCCAACTCTTCCCGGGTATCCCGGAACATATAACCACCCCCTTATTATCCCTTTTATTTTACCTGAAAAGCCGCCTCGTGTAAAGACAAACAATTCCCCCTTGTGAAATGCGCAAAAATGGTGTAGAATAATAAAAACGATTCAGAAAGGAGCATCTGTATGGCTTTGGATCCGGAAAAAATGCGTTTAGACCGCCAGCTGCGGAAAGCCCGTCGGGAAAAGAAAAGAAAACAGACCGTCCTTAAGCTGATAATTGCCGGATGCATCCTTTTGCTGTGTGGCGCAGTTGTTTTTGCGGTTGTCCGCCGGGGCAAAACCAAACAGCCTGTCCCAAACAGCAGCCCCGCAGTAACAGACGGTTCTTCCCCGGAATCCACCGTCCCGGCAAACACGGTTATCCACCTTGCCGCCGCAGGAGATCTGAACATTACGGAAGCTGTGGTAAATTCCGGCGGCAGCAACTTTGACTATACGAATACCTTTTTGGACGTTGCCCACATTCTGGCTGACGCGGACATCACCGCGCTAAACTTTGAAGGTAACCTTTTCGGCGCGCCTTACGGTACGGATCGCTCTGCTCCCCAATCTATGATGCAGGCGCTGTCGAAAGCCGGCGTGGATCTGGTGCAGCTTGCCAACTCCTTCTCCATTTACAAGGGCATGGACGGTCTTGACGCTACCATCCGGGGCGTCCGGGAGGCAGGCATGGAGCCTTTGGGCGTTTATGAAAGCGCCGCCGCTGCCAAAAAAGCAAAGGGCTATACCATCCGCAACGTGGCCGGCATTAAAATTGCCTTTGTTGCCTTTACCAAAGGCATGGACGGCATGGCGCTGCCTGCGGGCAACGACGGCTGCGTCAATTTGCTTTACAGCGATTACGCCACCGATTACCAGACCCTGGACACCCAGGCGGTCAGCAAAATTCTGGATGCCGCCAACAGAGAAAAACCTGATCTGACGGTAGCCTTTCTCCATTGGGGCAGCGAGTTTAACGATACGATCAGCTCCAGCCAGCAGGAGGTATGTTCTTTGTTGCAGGAAAAGGGTGTAGATGCCATCATCGGCACCCACTCCCACTATGTGCAGCAAATGACCCTGGACAAAGAAACCGGCAACTTTGTAGCTTTCTCTCTGGGTGATTTTGCAGGAGATTCCAGCCGGGCCGGCGCAGAATACTCGGTCATTCTGGATTTGGAAATTACCAAAAACAACGTTTCCGGAGAAACCAGAATTACAAACTTCAGCTACACCCCCATCTACACCTTTTTCCAAGAGGATACGCCTTTGCGGGTGCTACGCATCCGGGAGGCAATGCAGGCTTACGAATCCGGCTTTATTGACCGGGTTTCGGAAACCGCCTACAACGAAATGGAATATGCCTTAAAGCGCATTGAAACCCGCATTCACGGAGAATAACAGCTTGGACGCGTTGCAGTATTTTGAACTGCTCCCCGTCAAGTAGACAGTGAAATAAAATAAAAATTTTCTTGCTTCCGGTGACCTGTTTTGGGTTACCGGAAGTCTTTTTATGCTACCAATGGATAGCTGTAGTGCTTCTCCATCGGTGTCAGAACGCCCAGA
>JAZOUW010000051.1:0-23007 GCA_045658385.1 Faecousia sp. | reverse complement strand
GACGCCGAACTCACCGGACAAACATCGCTTAACGATTGCAAGTTTCTCTTCCTTGCTGATCTTTCTGCTTTTGGACATAGAAATACCCCCATAAGAAACAGTTTTTCTTTTTCACTGTCTCTTATGGGGGTAGCATATCATTTTGCAACGTGTTCTTTATTTTGCGTATGAATGGCTGTTTTCCGCGTAGGCCAACGCCATGGAGTAAAACAGCCCCGGTCCGATATTGAAGAAATAGCAGTCCAGCAAACTGCTGAACAGAAGCGCCAAAAGGGAGCAGGCAACAAAAATATTTTCTATACTGCGCTGCCGGAAAAACAGCTTCACAGTCTGTGCTCTGTGCACCAAATACGCACCCAGACCGAAAACACCGCAGCAGGTGAGCAGCTGCACGAAGGTGTTATGCCATCGGGCGGGGAAAATGGCGGAGAAGGCCTCGATTTTAGAGGCATCAAAGGGTACATACCCCGGGGAATAGAAGGATGTGCCAAAAATCGGCGCCTGGGTAAACAGCTTTAGTCCCTCTTTCCAAATAGTATCCCGGGCAGAAAGCCGCAATCCTCTTTTAAGCATGATAGAGAAAAGATTAAGGATTTTTTCACTGCGGAGGGCAAAAACAGTCAGCAAGCATCCTGAAAACAGAATCAGCATCAAAGCGGGATACTTGCGATTTTCAGCGCGGCGAAGTGTAATAATCAAGGAAATGAGGTATATAAGAGTGCCGGTAAGAATGGCGTTTCTGGAGCAGGTGAAGTAGGCACCCAGCAAAAAAGCAGAGCCGACCAACACACCAAACCAGCTGCGAAAATGCTTTTTCAAAGAAAGGTGAAAAGCAAAGGGAATCATCAGTATCAGCGTACAGCCGATATTATTGCAAATGCCCCAGCCGGTATAGATACGGTTCCGGTCAATGGTACCGTCCACGATCACATTTGCAGACAGGTAGAGCCACAGAATTTCCGCCAGAAGTAAAAAACCTACGCTGACACCCAGCCAGGAAAAATAGTCCTTATCCACTTTTTTCCAATCTACGCCGCCGCAGAATAAAAAGTAGGGCAAAAGAATCGCGCATCCCTGCACAAAACCGAAAACAACGCTTTTTCCCTGGTGGGCAAGGGTAATGCCACTGCCAAGACCACCCGTTAAATAGGCAAGCGCCAGTAGCAAAATGCCGGGCAAAAGCGCGTACTTTTTGCTAAAGAAGTTTCGCCGATCCCGAATGACCCGATAAAGCAGACTTGCGGCAATCAAAACGCCCAGGACAATAAGATAAATGCCGCCATGCTCCAAAGAAAAAATGGTTTGCGCTTTGCGGCCGGGGTTGTTTTTGGATGAGGGGATCACATAGGCGTAGATAAACAGGGGCATCAGCGGCAGAAGGTCCTGTCCAAAGATGCAGGTGTATATAACGATCAACGTAATAACGCTATATACAAACAGTTCCAAAGAAAGCATGTTGCCCGCAATTGCCAGCAGCATAGCAGCAATGAGATACCAATGGGAATGTAAGAAATGGTTTATTCGATTCATAGCCGAAGATCTGTCCGGGATTCCCATAAACTTCATCGATTCCTTTCGGGTCAGCAAAGCTGATTTCTATAGACGAGTAAACGGATGTTTCATCATTTTAGCATTTTTTGTCGCAAAATACAAGATATATTTGCTGCGTTATCCTTGACCGGAAATAAGGAAGGGTTTATAATGCAAGCGAGGAAATGTTAGGGAAATGGTGTTTTATGAGATATGAGAAAATTCGGACTTACAAATAACCAACTGAAGCTGATTGCAATGATAACGATGACTGTTGACCATGCGGGAATGCTGCTGTTTCCACGGCTTTTGTTGCTGCGCTATATTGGCCGGCTGGCATTTCCCATTTACGCCTATATGGTGGCAGAGGGGTGCAGTCATACCCGGAGTTTAACCAAATATCTGGGCAGCATGGCGGCGATGGCGCTTTTGTGTCAGGGGGTCAGCTTTGCGGTGGACCGGTCGCTGATGCAATGTATTTTGGTTACATTCAGCTTATCGATTCTTTTGATTATACTGCTGAAGATGGCAAGACAGAAACAGTCTGCCGGCTGCCGGCTTTTGTTTGGGGTGGCTGTAGCGGGCGTGTTTGTAATTACGCAGATGCTGCCCCGGTGGCTGCCCGGCACGGATTTTAGCGTGGATTACGGCTTTCTTGGGGTAATGCTTCCGGTTTGCGTATATGCAGTAAAAGAGAAGATCGCCAAGCTGGTTGCAGGCGGAGTATGCCTTGCATTGCTGGCAATCACCGGCTGGTCCGGACAGTGGCTTGCGCTGCTGGCACTGCCGCTGCTGGCGCTGTATAACGGCCGGCGGGGGGAATGGAAAATGAAGTGGCTTTTCTACCTATATTATCCTGCCCATCTGGCAGCCCTTTGGTTACTTGCCACTATTTTTTAATCAGGAAAGCGAAACACCTCCGGGAAAGGCCATTAATTCCCCGGAGGTGTTTTTTTCTAAAAAGTTGAATTTTGAAGATAGAAAGCGAATAATTTTGCCGAAAGATGTATTGTTTTTTGGGATTCTTTATGTTATACTCATACAGTGAAAAACTACATTTGGGGGAGCATGGTCATGTACTGTAAGTATATCAAACGATTTCTGGATATTTTTCTCTGTTCTTTCGCGCTGATTGTTCTGTCTCCCATTTTTTTGATTACGGCAATAGCCATCAAAATATCCAGTCCCGGACCGGTTTTTTACTATTCCGTCCGTACCGGAAAAGAGAAAAAACCATTTCATTTTTACAAGTTCCGGTCCATGCATCCCGTAAGCGAGAAATATAAGCAAAAGGACTTGTATACTGCCGACGAGGACCGACTGTTTTTTGTTGGCCGTCTGATCCGCAGATGCAAGATTGATGAATTGCCCCAGCTGATCAATGTGATCAAGGGCGATATGAGTATCGTAGGCCCGCGGCCAATGCCTGTTTCCAGTGTGGATCAGACCTATTACGGAAAATATCAGCAGGTGCTACAGATAAAACCCGGCCTTACCAGTGTTGCAAGCTTGTTTGACTATGTTGTTGGCGATACATACACCGACGAGGAAGCCTACAGAAGGGAAGTCCTTCCCTATAAGCTGGAGATGGAGCTTTTGTACGCGCAAAGACAAAGCTTTATTTATGACGCATGGTTGGTTTTGCGGACAATGTGGACGATTATTTTGGTTCTTGCAGGCTGCAAAAATTTCAAGGAGCCGCCTGAACTGAAGGAAGTTAAAACTTATGCACAAGTTGAGGAGAGAGTATGAACGTATTGGTTTTTGCGCCCCATCCGGATGATGAGGTTTTGGGCTGTGGTGGCGTTATGGCAAAGCATGCCGCACAAGGTGACAGCGTATATGTTTGTGTAGCTACCTGCGGACATCCGCCTATTTTCTCCGATGATCTGATGCGGGAAAAGGGCTGGCCGCATACACTGTATCCGGAAATTAAGAAGGCTCACGAACTGCTTAAAGTGAAAGAGACCTTCTATCTGGACTGCCCTGCGGCAGATCTGGAAAGCACCAAACGGTTTACGCTGAACGGCAAACTGATGGACCTGATTCAACAGGTCAAGCCGGATGTTGTGTATATGCCCCATTTTGGCGATATGCAAAAGGATCACACAATTCTGGCAGAGGCAGTAATGGTGGCGGTTCGGCCTAAGTATGCCCACAGAGTTCAGACAGTTTACGCTTACGAAACCCTTTCCGAAACCGAGTGGAACATTCCCCATGCAACAAATACCTTCGTTCCCAATGTGTTCGTGGATGTTGCAGAGTATCTGGATATGAAGCTGCAGGCGATGAACTGTTTTCAGTCCCAGCTTGGTCCGTTCCCGGATCCCCGCTCTCTGGAGGCGGTGGAGGCGTTGGCAAAGCTGCGTGGCAGTACGATGAATGCAAAGGCGGCAGAGGCCTTCATGATGATTCGGGAGTACCGCCCGTAAGACAATAGGGCTTTGTGTTTTCTAAAATTATTGAAGATGGTAGGAATAATTATGGAGAAAATCTATATTTTAGGTGCAGGCGGCTTTGGTCGGGAACTGCTGCAGTGGATTAAGGATATCAATGCCGTAAAACCCACCTGGGAGATCGGCGGTTTTCTGGATGACAATTTAAATGCGCTGGATGGCTGCAAGTGCGATGTAAAGGTGGTTGGCACAATCCAGGACTGGCAGCCGAAGGAGGGGGAAGTGTTTGCTCTGGCATTCGGGTCCCCGGAACTCAAGCGCAGGATCGTCAGCCTTATGAAGGCCAAGGGCGCAAAATTTGCTTCCGTGATCCATCCCACCGCGCTGCTTAGTGAGTTCGCCAATTACGGTGAGGGCTTGATTATGTTCCCCTATTCCAAACTGTCCTGCGACAGTACGGTTGGCGATTTTGTTACGGTTTTGTCTACCCAGATTGGTCACGATACGGTAGTTGGCGATTATACGGTCATCAGCGGTGGCTGCAATATCGTCCGCAATGTCGAGATTGGAGAGGACGTCTTTCTGGCTGCCGGTGTCTGCGTTGCACAGGATGTGCACGTTGGAGACGGCGCCTATTTAGGTCTGGGCTGCGTGGTTCTGAAGGATGTGGAGCCCGGCGCAAAAATGTTTGGCAATCCTGCCCGTGCTATGCCAAAATAAGGAGGAATACTGATGAGCAGGTTAACCGAATTCTTCTTTGCAAATGTTGCAAAGCAACCGCAGAAGCAGGCAATTTGGTGTGACGGCAAAACGGTAACTTATGAGGAATTTGCCGAAATGGTTTGCCGTATTGCCAATATGCTGCTGGAAAACGGCGTCAAAACCGGCGAGCGTATCGGAATACCTATGAATAACTCCATTGAATCTGCGGCGCTGTTTTTTGCTGCTGCGGAGGTTGGCTATGTGCTGGCACCGATCAACCCTACACTCCCGGCTGCGGCTATCAAGACGGCTTTTGACAGCGTGGGCGTGTCCTGCATTATTGCAAGAAAGAGCTTTTATAACCACTATACGCCTGAAAAGGCGGTGTGTTTTTGCCTGGATAGCGATCAGGTCCCCAATACGGTTCCTTTTGATAGCTGGAAACAGTACAGCATGAAACGCCCGGGTCTGGAGGTTGCAGAGGATGCAACGATGATTCTAACCTTAACCTCCGGCTCTACCGGTGATCCCAAACCCATCGAACTGTCTCAGAAAAATAAGATCGACCGGGCATTTGCCCATGTGCAGTTGTACGGCTTGACGGAAAATGACCGGGTTATGGCGGCTACCCCACTGTATCACTCTCTGGCAGAACGGCTGGTGATTATGCCGCTGCTTGTCGGCGCGACAACTGTTTTGCTGCCCCGCTTTACGCCCCAGCTTTGGTTGGGCTGCATTGCCCAGCAGCAGGTTACCTTTACCATTGCGGTGTCTGCCCAGCTGGCGCAGGTTTCTACGCTGCTTTCCGATCCCGATGCGCCGGACATCACCAGCCTGCGCACATTGGTTTCTTCTTCGGCGCTGCTGGAGCTGCCTGTAAAGCAGGTGCTCATCGATAAGCTGCGCTGCCAGTTCCACGAGATGTACGGCACCAGTGAGGTTTCTACAGTAACAAATATCAATTTCACCCAGGTTAGCAATAAAACAAAGACGGTAGGCAGCTGCTTACCCCAGTCCCGGCTGCGCATTGTTGACGATGCGCGCAAGGAAGTGCCGATAGGACAGGTGGGCGAAATTGCGGTTAAGTCGTCCTTGGCGTTTAAGGGCTATTACCGGCTGCCGGAAAAGACAGCGGAAGCCTATAGCGAAGACGGCTACTTCCATACCGGTGACCTGGGCCGGGTGGACGAGGACGGTTATTTGTATTTCTGCGGAAGAAAGAAAGAAATGATTATTACCGGTGGTATCAACGTGTACCCTCAGGATATTGAGGAGAGCTTGATGAAAATAGCCGGTGTGGCGGAGTGCGCGGCCTTCCCTTATCCGGACGAGCGTTTGGGTGAGGTGGTGGCAGTTGCCATTGTTAAGCAGCCGGACAGTGAGCTGACAACGCGCGCGGTGCAGTTCCACTGCGCCCGGAATCTGGCAGATTTTCAGCAACCCCACAAGATATTTTTCCTGGAGGCGCTTCCCAAAAACGCTATGGGAAAACTAACAAAAGGTAAAATTTATGAGATCGTAGAAAAGGGAGGACTGGACAATGACAGAAGTTAAGGACTTTATTGTTGACTACATTCAGCGGGAGTACACACTGCCTGAGGACATGGATATTATGGACTTGAATTACGTGGAAGAGGGCTATGTGGATTCCATCGGACTGATTCAGTTTATTGCCATTGTTGAAGACGAATTTGGCATTGCTTTTACAGATGATGAGCTTTCCAATCCTGATATTCGGGTGGTTGGAAAACTGATCGATATTGTAATTGCTAAAGTAGAAGAAAAATAAGCAATTGCCGGTGCCGACGATACAGAATAGGTATAAAACAGTTTTCTTTAGCATCTGTCTTTTAAAATGCCGGATGCCGGAAATGGGATTAAAGGAGAGTAAAAATGTCAAAAATTGGCTTTGTAGTTCCTGTGTATAAGATCCGGGAGGATATGTTAAGAAATTGCGTTGACAGCCTGATCAACCAAACCTATCAGGACATCGAGATCATCCTTGTAGATGACTGCAGTCCGGACGATTGCGGAAAGATCTGTGAGCAGATCAAGACCACCGACAGCCGGATCAAGGTTTTTCACCACGAAGTGAACAAAGGCCTGCCCAGCGCCCGGAATACAGGCATCGAAAACTCCGAGGCGGAATATCTGGCCTTTGTGGACAGCGATGACTGGGTCGAAAGCAATATGGCGGAGATTCTGGTGGGCGAGATCGAAAAGAATCCGGCCGATGTGTATGTATACTCCGGCTTCAGAGATTTTAAGGACAAGATCGTGGAGTGCGCGTACATTTATGAGCACGGAAAGATATTCCAGACCCAGCAGGAGCGCGACTCCTTGCAGGAAAGATATCTTTTTGACCAGACCACCATTCACGTTCCCGGCTCTTTCCCCATACAGTCCGCCTGTGCCAGATTGGTATCCAAAAAGCTGTTTGACGAGGGCTTACGTTTTGTGGATGTGAAATTTGCCGAGGATGCGCTGTTTCATCTGTATTCCAACGAGTGCGCCCAAAAGGTCATTTATTTGCAGTACCGGTTCTATCACTACAGAGATACCAACGACAGTATGGTCAACAGCTACCGGCCCAATGCGGACGCGGAGCAGACCTCTGTGCTGAAGGAAATGTGGAAGTTTGCAGAAACCTACCAGAAAAACGACATCTTTATAAAGGGCGTATATTTGCTTTCCTACATATCTATGCAGATGTGCGTGTGGCAGAAATTCTACAATGAGGACAATCCGGATCCCCTTTCCAAGAGAAAAGCCGAGTGCAGAAAGCTGTTTAGTCAGTTTCCCTATAAGGGTGTACTGAAGAAGGTGGATTTCCGCCGGCTGAGAAAGAATCAAAAGATCAAATATACATTGATGCGCCTGAAGGCGTATGGCTTGCTGGTTTCCCTGCGCGAAAAGAATAAAGTGAGAAATCACCGGGAGGCCCAGTAACACGCAACCAATCGGAGGAAAAAATGAGAGTCAAACCGTTAAAAGTTCGAATAAGCCGGGATTTGGGAATGCTTCTTGTGTTAGGCATTCTGATCTTCTGGTCCATTGCAAACCGCAATGAATATGCTGCGGCCATCGCGTTTATGTATGTGCCGGTAGGCATTACCATTTTGTATTACCTGTTTTTTGTGAAATATTCCTTCAAAATGGAAAAGCCAAAAATTGTGCTGGTGTTGATATTCGTATTTTCCTCTTTGTCCACACTGTATTATTCCAGCGATACAAAATCCACGATTTCCGCAATTACAGCATCTTGCTTGTGGATCCTTTTGACATTGTTGGTCTCCTCGGCGCATTACGAGCCGAGAACGATCGTCAGAATTCTCAACATATATACGATCATAGCGGCCTTGTTAGGCATCAACACCCTGTATTCCTTTGCAACGGGTATGATCAATCCGGACTCTGACCGTGTTGTTACAACGATCCTGGGAACGTTGAAGGATAACAATTTCTATGCATCGTTTTTGACGCCGGCCTACGCATACAGCTTTTACCGGTTTGTCAACGTCAAAAGAAGTAGAATGTGCTTTCTTGCAGCGGCAGCGGTCTTGTTCATTGCGATCATTTTCACTGGCTCCCGGGCAGCATTTATTACACAGCTAATTATCATCGGAATAACGGTGATTGGCTTTATGCTGTCTGAAAGAATGTCTTTTAAAAAGATCATACTGCTGGTTATTACGCTGTGCGCGCTTGTTGTTGGCTATATATATGTGTCAAACACCACGCTGTATCAGCGCTTGACAGATGCAGAGGACTATTCAACAGATATTCGTATAAGGCTTTGGAACGCTGCCCTAGATTTGTTTGCAGAAAAGCCGATTTTTGGCGGCGGTCGTGGCGCTGTTAACAATTACACCTTTAACAGGATCGGTAACTATGTGCATAACACATATCTGGAGATCCTTTGCGACCAGGGACTGGTTGGCGCAGGCCTGTTTTTGGGACTGTTTGTCAGCTTTTTCAAGGTCAAGCGGGAAAATGTGGTGTTTGTGTTGGTTATGTTCATTGCATTCTTCCTGCCGTTGTTGTTTATCTCTGCATATCAGTCCTGCGGTTTTTGGCTGGGCATAGCCCTTTGCCTGATTTTTGCGAAGTACTTGAAGAACAATACTGCGAAGGCCTTGTTTGAAGGCCGGGAGGAGGAAGCATGAAGAATATAAGGGTCCTGGTAGTGGATGGAAGCGGAAAGCAGTCTCCCCCGATGCTCAGAGGTTTGAAGGAAGCCGGCTGCCACGTAACGGTGCTGTGCGAAACGAAGCTGGACACCTGTTACTGCTCCAATGTGCCGGATGTGAAGCTCCTGAAGCCGGGCTTCAACATCCAAAGTCCCGGTTATATCGACTATTTGGTCTCCCTGCTGGAAACTGGCAACTATGATGTCATTATGCCCATTGGCGAAAAGAGTACGGATATGCTCACCCGCCACGAAGCCCAGCTGTGCAAGTATGCCAAAATGGCTTGCGCCCCCAGAGAGGTGTATATCAAGGCCTATAATAAGCAGATCACCTTTGACATTGCAATGGATGCGGGTATCCCCTGCCCCTATACGAGAAAAAGCACCCAGCCCATCGAGGACTTTTTGGCAAATGCCAGGTTCCCTGTGATCATAAAGCCCCGGCAAGGCTTTGGCTCCATCGGCTTCCATAAATTTGAAACGGAAGCAGAGTTCCGCCGGTATCTTGCAGACCCCAATTTCAATGTGGACGATTATGTGGTGCAGGAATTTGTTAAGTTCGATAAACGGGTAGGCACGCTGTTGTTCATCGACCAAAAGGGAAATGTTTGCACTTCTTATGCAGTTGATGTTTTGCGTCAATTCCCCGTGGATGCCGGTTCTGCGGTTCTGATTCAGACAGTGCAGGCCCAGGAAGCGTTGGAGTACGCGGGCAAGCTGCTTAAGGAAATGGGTTGGAAGGGCTTTGCAGATGTTGCCTTTATGATCGATAAGGATACGGACAGACCGGTCCTGCTGGAGATCAATGGCCGCATTCCTGCCAGTATCCGGATGAGCTATTTATGCGGATACAATATTTCGAAGCAGTTTATGGAAATGATCTATGACCAAGAGGTTACCCGGTATCCGGACAATGATAACTTTGGCTTGTGCCTGCGTCATTTTGATACGGATATTATGTGGCTTTTAAAATCTCCTACCAGATTTAAGGCAGAGCCCTCCTGGTTCTCTTGGAAAAACACCACGGAGATCCTGTATTGGAAGGATGATAAGAGACCCTTCTTTGCCAACTTCCTCCAAAAAACCTGCAATCTCGGCGCGATTTTAAAGAGCAAAAAGCATTGACAGGCAAAGGTACAGAAACTTATAGAAGGATGCGATTATGTTGAGTGAACAAAAAAGCAAAAAGACCCTTGCGATGAATACAATTATGTTATACATCCTGTCTTTTTCCAATATACTGTTTTCCTTTATAACAGTGCCCTATGAGACCAGAGTACTTGGTCCGGAAACCTATGGTATTCTGGGCTTTGCCCTTGCCACCATCACTTATTTTCAGTTGGTGCTGGACTTTGGCTTTTTGATTTCCGGAACGGCAGAAATTGCTAGGGAAAAGAATGACCCGGTAAAGGTAGCCAAAATCTGTGAGTCTATTTTGTTGGGCAAATGCATATTGCTTTTGTTTTGCGCTGCGGCAATGCTTGTTTTGTGCGAAACAGTTCCTGCATTTGCAGAGGCGAAAGATGTCCTCTGGGTTTGCTTGATGTATACCTTTTTGAATACCCTTGTTCCCAACTTCTTATACAGAGGTATGGAACAAATGAAGCCCATAACCTACCGGGTGGTGCTGACCAAGTTCATTTTCACCCTGGGTGTGTTTGTTTTTGTTAAAGATCAGGCAGATTACATTCTGGTGCCGTGGATACATTTGGTAGGTTCTTGTGTATCGGTTATTTTTGCCTATGTGGATGTGTTCCGGCGCTTCAAGCTTAAGCCAGTCAAAATCACCTTGGGAGATGTTTTTGGACGGCTAAAGTCTTCTTTTATGTTCTTTGTTTCCAGAATTGCCAGTACCGTTTCCACCGCTACGAACACCCTTTTGATCGGCATGGTATTTCCCGGTCAGGCAGAAGTGGGTTATTATACATCTGCGGATAAGTTTGTTACACTGGCAAGACAGGCAGCATCCCCAATCTCGGACAGTCTGTATCCATATATGATCGCTAACAAGGACTTTAAACTGGTCAAGAAGATTCTGTTAACCTTTATGCCGATTATTGTGCTTGGATCCGGTGTGCTCTTTGCTTTTGCACCACAGATTTGTGCATTGGTATTTGGCGCAGAGTATGCCCAGACCGCAATTCCCTTAAGATGCTTGATCCCGGTGATTATTTTCGTGTTGCCGGATTATATATTTGGTTTCCCTATGATGACACCTTTGGGTGTGGAAAAGTATGCAAATATTTCTGTAATTGTCAGCGCTTGCTTCCAGATTACAGCTCTGATTGTGCTGTACCTGACAAATACATTCAGCATTGTTTCTCTGTGCCTGACAACTTCTATTACCACATTTATCACTATGACCTTTAGAATTGTCGTTGTATTGAGAGCGATGAAGAAGCTGAAGCAAACTGCGCAGTAATATCTTTTCGCAACAAAAAGAGTTTGGAGGCAACAACATGGGTGCTTTATTAAGAATATTTGCGCAGATTTTTATGAGAATCTGTCAAATATTGCCGATTCAAAAGAATAAAATTGTTTTTTCCAGTTTTCAGGGAAAGCGTTATAATGATGCGCCCAGAGTTCTGTCGGAAGCGCTGCGTGAGCAGGGAGCGTATGATCAGGTTTGGATTCTGCCGGAGACGGTTGATGCCCCGGATTATGTTCGAAAGGTCCACGGTCGCAGCCTAAGGGAGTTGTATGAACTTGCAACTGCGAAGGTGTGGATTG
Source organism: Faecousia sp. (assembly GCA_045658385.1). Taxonomy (GTDB): domain Bacteria; phylum Bacillota; class Clostridia; order Oscillospirales; family Oscillospiraceae; genus Faecousia. The sequence continues at coordinate 11,460 of JAZOUW010000051.1, read as the reverse complement.
ATAACTGCAGAAAAGATGTGTGGGTCCGGAAAAGAAAGGGCCAGCTCTATATTCAGACCTGGCACGGCGGTGTTGCGCTGAAAAAAGTGGAAAAGGATGCTCAGGACACCCTGCCTGCTGTGTATGTGAAAAGTGCCATCAACGATTCCCAAATGGCAGACTACTTTGTTTCCGAATCTGCCTGGAGAACCAATAACTATCGCCAGGCTTTTTGGTATGATGGTCCGATTATCGAGGGTGGCATTGTAAGAACACAGAAAATTGAAAAGACGCAAGCGTGGGAGAAAGTCCGGCAGGCCCTTAATCTTGATGCGAATACGCAAATAGCCCTTTATGCACCTACATTCCGGTCAACAAAAGCATTGGATTGTTATGACATCGACTATACGGCACTATTGAAAGCGCTGGAAGAGAAGTTTGGCGGCAATTGGGTTGTAGTTGTTCGTCTTCACCCCAACATATCGCACTTAAACGAGCAGATCACCTATAGCGAGAAGCTGATCAATGGCACAAATTATCCGGTGCTTAATGAGTTGATGGCGGCAGCCAGTGTGGTAATCACTGATTTTTCCGGTTGTATGTTTGATGCGCTTCGGGAAGGAAAGTATCTGTTCTTGTATGCATCGGACTATGAAAGATACATAACACAAGAGCGTGGCCTGTATTTTGATTTATCAACCTTTCCCAATGGAATTTGCAAAAGCAATGATCAGCTTATAGAGACGATTCGCGCTTTTGACAAAGAGGACTACGAAGCAAAATGCGCGCCGATCGTGGAAAAGTTGGGATTCTATACCGCCGATGGTACGCAGCAGGTGGCAGATATTATTAAGGGATTTACCCAGTAAAGACCTGGAGGAAAATATGGTAATTGGATATACAACAGGCGTGTATGATATGTTTCATATTGGACACCTTAATGTGATTTCTCGTGCGAAAGAACAGTGCGATTATTTGATCGTAGGGGTAAGTACGGATAGTTTGGTTCAAAGAGAAAAGAATAAGACACCTGTGATCCCTTACGAAGAAAGAGCTGCGATTGTTGCAGCGCTCAAATGTGTGGACCAAGTGGTGCCTCAAGAAGACAAAAACAAATTTGGGGCATGGGAAAAATTGCATTTTCATAAAATGTTTGTTGGCTCAGATTGGCAAGGCACAGAAGCGTGGAAAAAATACGAAGAGCAATTTAAGCCGTTGGGCGTTGAGATTGTGTATTTGCCCCATACAGATGGTATTTCCAGTACAAAGCTTACCGGTGTTATTAAAAACTTGTTAGATGAGCATCCTGCAAAATAATTTGGAGTTTGATAATGGTCTAAAAGCGTAAAGTGTGGTGAGATTGTGAGCATTGAGAAAATTTTGTTTCCGTTGCTGCGGGCAGGACTATGCAATGAGCCGGTAGATGCAAAGATACTTGACGGCATAAATGCCGACTTGCTTTCGCAGCTGTATGCCGTTTCGGATGCTCACGATTTGGCGCATATTGTTGGTACAGCACTGGCAAAGTGTGGGAAGCTGGGACAGGATGATTGCGCGAAAAATTTTCGCGGAAAGGCGATGCTGGCAGTTTCTCGCTATGAGCGAATACGCTATGACCTGCAATCCATCTGCGATACGTTGGAGCAGATGCAGATACCTTTTATTCCCTTGAAAGGATCGGTGCTGCGGCAGTATTACCCGGAACCCTGGATGCGTACCAGCTGTGATATCGATGTACTTGTTCACAAGGAGGATCTGGACGCAGCAGAGCAGGTGCTGCGGGAAACCTTGGGATACACGCCTCATAAAGGAAGCTTGTATGACATGTCTTTTTATTCCCAAAGCGGGATTCATATAGAACTGCATTTTGGTTTAATAGACAAAGATCGGGATGACGCTGCCTGCCAGATCCTGAAGAATGTTTGGGATTATGCCGTTCCAAGGGAAAATCACAAGTTTTGGCATGAACTTTCTGATGCGATGTTCTATTGTTACCACATTGCGCATACGGCAAAGCATTTTGAACAGGGTGGCTGTGGCATCCGGCCGTTCATTGATTTGTGGCTTTTGGACAATGCAGAGGGTGTGGATGTCGCCGAGCGCGACAAGCTTTTGCAAAAAGGTGATTTACTGAAATTCGCACGGGCAGCCAGAAGACTTGTGAAGGTTTGGTTTGAGGGCATGCCACAGGATTCTCTTACCATGAGAATGCAGGAATATATTATTCGCGGTGGCATCTACGGCTCCATAAGCAACCAGATCGTGGTAATGCAAAAACAGGAGGGTGGCAAATGGAAATATGCATTTTTGAAAATCCTGCCACCTTATGATGTTATCAAGTTTGTGTATCCGGTATTGCAAAAGCATCCATGGTTGACACCGATTATGCAGATGCGAAGATGGTTCCGGCTTGTTTTCGGCGGGCATATGGGTCGGTCGGTAAAACAGCTTTCTTATAGCAAAAATGTTCCCGAAGCCCAGATAGAAGCAATCAGACAGCTTTTTTGGGAAATCGGACTATAAAAAGACGCGGACAAGCAAAAGCTTGTCCGCGTGCTTTGTTATATTTATTTTGTGGTTTCTGTGGGGTCGACGACGACTAAGAATTCAGGGTCAACGGTTTCCTCGTCGGTGTTGTTTGTCTCAATTTCTTCGGGCAGGAAGCCAAACTCGACAACCATTTCGAAATCATCCTTAGGACAGACTGCAATCGCGCCGCTGGAGGCATCTACAGAGTAGTAGACAATGTCATCCAGATACTGGGTGGAGAGGTAATATTTGCTGCCAATCGCTTTCATGGGGCCGTCAAAGGTTACGTCGCCGGACAAATTCAGATAGGTTTTCAGCAGCTTCTCGGCGGCTTCCAGTGAAATGTAACCGTTGGTGGCCAGATCATCCGTTGCGATTTTAACAATTTTTGCGTTTTCAACCAGCGCCTGCACTTCGGAAACACACTTGTCCAGGAAATCCTTCGTCGGCAGGATCGAGTCAATGCCTTGTTTCAAAACGACGACTTTGGTGTTTTCGTCCACATAGCCAAGGTTAACAGCCTTTTCGGTGAGGGTACGAACGGTCTGCTGACATGTTGTACCAACAGCAGTGTCCATCTCTTTGGCAAGCTCAATGCCGTTTGTTCCAAAGCCGGCAACGGACAAAACAGCCCCGTCAACATTATACAAAATTTCCACAGCGCCGCCTACATTGAGCAGCAAAATGCCTGCAAGTTCGTCTTTAGCGAGGGTGGTTTCTACGGTAGTTTCGGCGGTATCATTGGTGGCCGTTTTCTTCTTGCCGCAGCCGGCAAGAACACCTAAAATAACAACAGCTACCAAAAAAATGGCAAGAATCTTTCTTTTCATGGGTAAACTCCTTTATGTAAATTGCCCGCAGAGGGTATACGGGCACATCAGAAATATATATGGATTATAACACTAGATTATAAGAATTGACAAGGTCTTTTTCGAAAATTAATAGAAATGTAAAAAAAGCAGACAGAAAAATAACACAATTTGCGCCCATTAGCCAACAGTATCTTTAAAGTAATGGTTTTTCTTTACAGTGTGCCGAAAAAGTGTTATAATAAAAGCCGGTTAAACATAAGAGAGGAATGGGGATAAGCTATGAGTAAGAAAATGCTTTTTGTGCTGGCTTGTCTGTTGGCATCGGTTTTGACTTTGGCTTTACTGCAACCGGTTGCGGTTCGCGCGGCAGATGAGCAGGTGCGGTACTGCGAGGGGTGCCAAACAGATGTGGCACTGGAGGATTGGATTGAACTGGGCGGTGAACAGAACGAAACGCTGATGCTGACGGCAGGACAGCACTATTATCTAATAGCGGCTCTGACCGGCACACCTGAGAATGGTGTGCTCATTAGCGGCGCAGGCTGTATTGATCTGAACGGATTTAATGTTACTGCCGGAGCGGGTTGTGTTGCCATTTCCTGCGATGCAGGCACTACCAATCTGATGGGAACCGGCACGGTTTCTGGCAGCAGTGCGACCACTGCTACAGGCGCGACGATTCATACAGCTTCTGCGGCGGTAGTGAATCTGTACGGCGGCACCTACACCAAGACCGGCAACAATGCCGCAATTTATGTGGGCGAAAGCTGCACGGTACATATGTATGACGGCGTTGCCATCGATACAGCAGGTACCTTTGCAACCTATCCCACAGCTGTGTTTATGGAGCAGTCGAAGGGTCTTTTCCATATGCACGGCGGTACCATTATCGGAGGAACTACTACCGGTAACGGTGGCAGCATCCGTGTCAGCAACGGTAGCTTTATTCTGGATGACGGTACCGTTACCGGCGGACAGGCATCTCGTGGCGGCAATATTGCGGTCAACACATCCGGCAAACTGACCGTCAATGGTGGAACGATTACCTCCGGCACGGCTACTGCTACCTACGGTGGAGGCAATATTTACACCAACAAGCGTAAGGTTACCATTAACGGTGGCCTGATTACCCTTGGCACAGCAGCCGGAACCAGCTCCGGCGGAGGCAACATCGGCATCTACAGAGCCACTGTAAGTATGAATGGTGGTACCATTTCCAATGGTAGCGCTACCAATGCCGATGGTGTTGGCGGCGGTAATGTTTATGCTGAAGGCGATATCGCTGTGTTTAATCTGTCTGCCGGTACAGTGATTGATGGTCAGGCTGTCAATGGCGGCGGCAATATCTGTGTTAATGGCGGCGCGCTGAATATCAGCGGGGGCAACGTGTCCGGCGGCAGTCTTACCGGTGAAAGTCAGGTCGGCGGCGGCAGCATTTATCTGAATGAAACAATAGCAACGATGACCGGCGGTACGGTTTCCAACGGCGTTACCGACAGTAACGGCGGATGCGTCCTTGTCAGCAACAGCAGCTTTTTGATAAGCAACGGTACAATCACCGGCGGCAGTGCGGATCGTGGCGGCTGCGTTGCGGTCAGAAACGATGGAAGCCTTACGGTTAATGGCGGCACAATCGCTTCCGGTACGGCCACGGCTACCTATGGTGGCGGCAATATCTATACCAATAAATGTACGGTTACGGTTAATAACGGCTTGATCACCCTTGGCACTGCCGAAGGCAGCAGTTATGGCGGTGGCAATATCGGTGCTTACAAGTCTACGCTGAATCTGCATGGCGGTACTGTATCCGAAGGCAGCGCAACCAACACAAGCTGCCGGGGTGGCGGTAACATATACATGGAGGGCGATAATGCGGTTTTGAATATGACCGCTGGTACCGTGACCCAGGGCTACATCGCCGCTGGTTACGGACATAGTATCTATTCCCGCTCCGGTGCACTGCACTTTGGCAGCGACGCTGTGGTTGGCAGCAAGGCGGAGGACACCGGCGGCAGTATGAATGTGTATATGTATGCCGGAACATTGGAATCTGCCGGCACCAACGCCGGTGGATTGTATGTCCGGGCGGGTAGTGTGTCCATTACCGGCGGTAAATATTATAGTTTTTATTATAAGGGAAGCGAAACCTGTACCATTACCGGTGGCTATTTCCGGGTGAATTACAGTCAATATGTGCCTGAGGGATATCGGTGGATCACAGTGGCAGCAGCGGATGCTTACATTTATCAGGTGCTGCATGAAAGCGCAATTCCGGTTGTGATGCTGGTGGATAAGGGCGGAAACGAATATTACAGCAGCAATCCGCTGACGGACTATAGCAGCGGAAAATACAGCCATGCGAAGCTGTACGGCGCGCTGGAACTGGGCGATATGTCTGGCAGGGAGCTTTATTTGGATCTGAACGGCAACCAGCTGACAGTTGCCGGTAGTGGCACACTGTATGCCTTTGATACGGCAAATGATGAATACGATGCTTCTGCCTGCGGAACTGTAACCAATAATGGAACTGTGCAGATCGCGAAAGATGTGCTGGCGCCCAACGGAAACAGATATATTGCAGTGACCGACGGTACGACCACTATGCATCGGTTAGATATGAAGCTGACTGGTATCAGCCTGCGCACTGCAGTTGCAGGTATTTACTATCGGTCCGGTTATCATTGTGATGATGTTTTGTCCGGACTGGTACGCTACTACGGTGTGGCTTTGAGTGTATTCAACATGCCCGGTGAGGACTTTATGGCAGAAGAGGGTACAGATGTTAATCTGTATTCGGTAGTGGAAGACCCCTTCCAAAGCGGCGTCGCCGCCACATCCTGTCTTGTGTACGATATTTTGAAGGGCGAGCGGACAGCTGAAGTCAACGCTTCTTACGGTGAAATGCCTATCTATGCAAACCCCTACATTTATCTGGATCTGGACGACGGCATGATTTGTATCGCGGATACGGAGAATGGGGATAAGACCAAAGCTGATAAGAATTTCACCGGAATAGCATATAGTTTGCACGATATGATGGATGCGCTGGACCGTGTTTACTATAACTACAGCGAAACTGCTCGCGAGCAGCTGGATAACTTCTATTTTAGCTGGGTAGATGATGGCATGGATTGGCGTTTTGCCAATATCGGTAAGAATTACACCAGCGCGCTGAATTTAGTGGATGGACAGGGTACTTGTCCTGTATGCCGGAAGACTGTCACCTGGACGGCGCTGGATCAGCAGACCTATGGGGAAACAACCTACGGCACTGCGACCGATGGGACACATTTATATCTGGCCGAGGATATCACCTGCACAGCTAGCGGCGCATTTTTGACCGCTCCCACTGCGGCAGGCCGTGTTGCTTGTCTGCATCTGAATGGGCATAAGTTGACCACAACTGCAGGCAGAACGATATACGGTGACAAGGGTATCCTCAATGTGATGGGTATCGGCACGATTGCTGGCTATACAGGTAGTGCAAATTATGCCGGTGCCGTGCAGTTCAACACCACCGGTAGCCAGGGTGTCGTCAATCTGTATAGCGGCACTTACAGCCTTGCAGATACTGCGCCTGCGGGAACCTGCGTAATTGCCATCAGAAACAATGGCGGCGCAGTCAATGTGTACCAAGATGCCTATATCAATGCCGGGGATGACGGCAAGGCTATTTGGACAGGTCCTTCTAACAGTACAGATTCTGTGATTGGGTTGTATAACGCCAAAGTAGACGGCGATATTTACATATCCGGTGCTGCACAGAGCAAGGGCCACATCAGTAAGCTGATTCTGGAAAACGCGACAGTCAACGGAACCATGGATGTTAACGGTGTCAATACAATCGTTTTGCGTGGGGCGCCGAAGGTGACGCTGATGGACATGGAGTCGACTACTTTGCTGACGCTGGAAGAACTTGTCGATGGGGCAGATATTTCCGTTATGGCAAATGGCTGTTTTACTGAGACAAATGAAAACGCGACGAAGTGGAAGAAGTACTTCAAAGCTGCGGGGAAAGAAGCTTATATCGAGGAGGAGAATGGCGCACTGTACTACTCCACTGATGTCAGAACCAGAAAAATATTGGTCATTGGCAACTCCATGACCTATTATGGTAAGTACGTGATTGAGAAAGGTAACGGCGTCTTTAGTTTAGCTACGCGCAGCAATGATCCCGGTTATTTATATCAGGTGTTTAGAGAAAACGGTGTAAATGCCACGGTTACCAATTTCACCTATGGCGCGCACACACTGGAGGATTTTTACAGCGGCTCCTGCGCAGCAAACCGCGGACATAACGGTCATAATCATCTGGAAGACTTGACAGATAGAGATTACGATTTCGTGATTTTCCAGGAAGGTTCTGAGGCCTCTGACGCTGCCAATATTCTGGCAGAGTGTGAGCCGCTAATGGATATATTCCTGGAAGTAAACCCGGATACCAAGTTCTTGTTCTTGGTTCAGCAGGCGGTATATACCAACAATTTTGCCTGGCAATCCACCATTCATGAGTTGGCGGAAAACGGCATTATCGTTGCAGACTGGGGCGCAATGGTCAATGACGTGGTCAACGGCGTTGTTTCTGTCCCCGGTGCAACCCAGTCCTATCACAAATTCTCATTTATGGTGAACAAGAGCAAGACAGATGGTCGTCACCCCAATGTACTTGCCGGCTATCTGGCGGCGCAAATGACCTATTGCGCACTTATGGATGAAAGCGCAGTGGGGAAGACGTATTCCTTCTGGAACAATGCTAATATATATTCTGCCTTTAATATGGACAAATATATGAGCACGTATTATGCCTATGACAGCACTGTGCCGTCCAATACGAATTTCCGGGAGATTTTTGCTTCTGAAGCAGATATGAACGGTCTGCACCAGCTAATCGATCAATATCTGAAAGAGAAAAATTCTTAATCCGGATGTATGCACCTATGCTTGCGGCACGGCAGCAGACAAAATGAAATTACGGCTATAACCGAAACCCCTCATTTCCAAAAGAAATGAGGGGTTTCCCATAGGATGTATAAATATGCGAATGGCGGCATACAATAGTAACGCAAATGAAAAACAGACCTTGACAAAGACTGTGCTGTGTGCTACAATAGTTAAGCACTTTAGGTGCTCCACATCGCGGAGTAGAGCAGTTGGAAGCTCGTCGGGCTCATAACCCGGAGGTCGTAGGTTCGAGTCCTGCCTCCGCAACCAAAAGAAATACCCGGTATTCGTTTTGAATACCGGGATTTTTTCTTTATTATCCACTTCTTTTTGCTTAAAAAGTTGAAGATAGGGAAGATATATCAATTGTGTTTCCCTTAAATTTTCCCTTATGCGTTAACAGCCTTGATAAATTGCTCCATTCTGGCAGCGCTTTCTTGTTTCATTTTTTCGGTTACGTGTCCGTACACATCCAAGGTAAACGCAGCGGTGGCGTGGCCGAGGTTTTCCTGCACCGTCTTAATGTCGTCCCCGGATTTGATAGCCGCTACAGCATAGGAGTGCCGTAGATCGTGAAAACGGGTTTCCGGGCTGCCGATTTGCTCCATGACCTTCTTGAAGGACTTATACACAGAGGATGCAGAGAGATGATGTCCCAGCTCGTCAGTAAAGACAAAGCCGCTATCCTCCCACAGAGGGCCGTACCGGAGTCGGTTTTCTAACTGTTTCTTTTTCACACCACGCAGCACCTTCACCACAGAGGGGGCTAGGGTGATCGAACGGCTTTTGCTGTTCTTTGTGGGGACCATTTGATACTGTCCGCCACTGCCACGGATCAGCTGCAACTGTTTGTCTACCGTGATCGTGCCCTTGGTGAGGTCCACGCAGTCCCATAGCAGTCCCAGGGCTTCGCCCTCCCGCATTCCTGTGAAAAGGGTGACTGTAAATAGCTCCTCAAATTGGTGGCCTTGTGTGGCCTTCAGGAAGGCTGTAATCATATCTTCGTCTAAGGGCTTCAGTTCCTTACGGATTGCCCGGGGGAGAATACAGGAATTGGCGGGGTTGGTTTTAATATATCCATTCGCCACAGCCTGCTGCAGGGCTTTGTGGAGTATTCCATGAATATTCCTTATTGTTTTAGGGGCTAGTCCCGCTGTGCCGTTCTGGGGCTTACTGATGGCATTGTAGAAGCTTTGGATTGCATGAGGGGTAAGAGCTTCCAACTTCACGGCACCCACCCCTGGCTTGATCCTAGACTTGACAACGCCTTTATAATGGTCTGCGGTCCGGGGTTTTACTGCTCCCAGGTATTCTTCGGTCCAAATATCCAGCCATTGTCCCACGGTCATTTTACTTGGGGCTGTATATGTGCCCTCGTCTATGGCAGCAGTGGCAGCCTTTAGTTTTTGTGATACCTCTTTCTGTGTCTTGCCGGTGATCGAGCGCTGGATCTGCTTGCCGGTGCCTGGATCGTATCCAGACGTGTACCGGCCTTCCCAGTATTCATAGGTTTTGCCGTTTCTTGTGATCGCCTTCTTGCGGATCGTGCCGGTCCCGGCTGCTGCTTTTCTTGCCATTTTGTCCTTGCCTTTCCGGGACAGTCATGGTAATATAAATAGGCAGACTGCCCCTATCGTGGTTGGTGGGTGTTTTCTGTATTGCCGTCGTAGGAGCTGCAACTCCTGCGGCGGTTATCTATTATCCGTCCCGGGTCATTACTTGGGCGGATTTTCGTTTTTGCGCCGCTCTATCATAGTTTTTGCAACATCTCGCAACATCTGTATATCTTCGTCTCTTAAAAATTCTCCATACTCAACAGTAATAGTAAAGTTAAATTCTTTATTCATGAGGTCATCAATTTCTTTGTCTAAATCTTCTTCCCTTTGTGCTTCTTCATCAATCAGATAGCTAACAGGTACATCAAAAAGTGCAGCCATAGCTTTTACCTTAGACATTGGAATGTCCTCTACTCTTCCACATTCCCACTTACTTACAGCATTCGTCTTTACTCCAAGCTGTTTACCTAATTCAGTTTGATTAAGTCCACGTGCTTTTCGTAGCGCCCTAATTCTATCGCCTATAGGCATTGTAAATACCCCCTATTAAATATTATATCTTAATAATACCATTATTTTTTCAAAAGTCAATATAATTTATCTTGACAAGGGGAAATTTTGCGGTATAATGGAATTATCTTGAAAAGGTGAAAGCGAGGTGAGAATATGAACAAAGATATGCTCAAGGGGCAAATTCGTGGTCTTGGTATGACACAGGGCGATGTGGCTAAAAAAATGGGGATTTCATTATCTAGATTCAATGCAAAGGTTAATGGAACAAATGGCGCTGAATTTTCGTTGGGTGAAGTGCAAGAGCTAAAGCGGATATTGCGGTTGACGGCTGATCAAGTAGACCTCTTATTTTTTTAAATTAAAATTATCTTGAAAAGGTGAAAAACGAATAAAAAGGAGGACTAACAAATGGAATCAAAATACACAACCCCGCTAAAGGCAATCCGGCTGAAATGTCTGGACTGCTGCTGTGGATCGGCGTATGAGGTCAAGCTATGCACAGCAGAACGGTGTCCGCTGTACCCTTTCCGTGACGGACATAACCCCAACATTGGAAAGAGAGAACTCACCCCGGAGCAAAGAGAAGCTGCAGCGGCTCGTATGGCGGCTGTACGCTTGTTAAAGAAACAGGAGAAAAATCACAACGTACCTTCAGAGGGTATTTATATACCCCAAATTAAAAACGGTGAAACCACACAAGAGAACAAGGAGAAATCCAATGTTTGACATTAACACCGTACCCAAATTAGCAGCGAGAGCAAAAGCAGCAGGCATGCCAATTAGTGAGACAGAAGGAGGAAACAAATAATGGTAGCAGAAAGTTTGACTATGAGTGTGGAAGAAGCTGCTCAGCAGTTGGGGATCTGTACAAAGATTGTCTACCAACTGACCCACCGGGCAGATTTTCCCACCATCAAGATTGGACGGCGTACCCGGGTATCTCGTGAAGGTCTCCGGGAATGGGTACGAAAACAAGAACAGAACAGGACGGAGGAATAACAATGGATCAACTTGAAAAGCAGATGTTTAACATCATCAACCGCAATCACGACTGCAAAGCTATGGCAGATCGGCTGAATGCCATCTCTGCCCGGAGAAGAAAGAAGGGTAAGAAATGATAGACAAGGAAT
>JAZOUW010000050.1:0-10831 GCA_045658385.1 Faecousia sp. | reverse complement strand
GTTCTTTCCTGAATCTGACTCTGGAAGGCTATAAGAAGATCGTGGACGCAGAGTTGTAGATCGTCCTGGAGATCGCCAAGAAGTACGACGCTGAGGATCTTGGCACAGAGTACGGTGAAAAGTGGTTCCAGAACCGGATTACCTTCTTCTATCCCGATCATATCATGGATCTGCCTCAGATGTTTGGCACGCTGGACACGGTGGCTACCTATGACAATATCGAAAAGATCTACCGTGCAATGAAGGCAGCGGTGGAGGATAATTTTAAAGAGAATCAGGTTCGCTTCATTTCCCACAGCTCTCATTGGTACGATTGGGGTGCAATGAACTACTCCCGTTTTATCATCGATAATCCGCCCAAAGACCCGGAGGAGGCACTGCGCTTACATAATCGCATCTGGAACGCCGGAGTTCGGGCTGCGCTGGAAAACGGTGGCGTGCTGAATGACCATCACGGCATCGGCCTGAAGCTGTCCCGGCTGATGAAAGAGCAGTACGGACCTGCCATGCAGGTGCTGCAGGCCCTGAAAAAGGAACTGGATCCCAACGGCATTATGAACCCCTATAAGCTGGGCCTGTAATAAGGAGGCAGAATATATGGTAAGTCAAAAAGCATTGCAGCATGCGGAAAAATGCCGCTTTTGCTGGATGTGCCGGCACCTTTGCCCGGTGCAGAACCAGACAGGCAAGGAAATCAATACACCCCGGGCCAAGGGCCTGCTGCTGAGCATGGCAGCGAAAGGTGCAGCGGAGTTTGACAAGGATATGGCGGAGGCCATGTATGAGTGTATGCTGTGTGACGCTTGCGTCAATGACTGCGTCACCGGTTATCAGCCGCCGGTGTATATCCGTGAGGCCCGTACCGAAGCGGTGGTCAATGACCTGGCCCCCGATGCGGTGATGGCACTGATCGAAAATGTGGAGGCCAGCAGCAATATTTATGGCATTCAAAAGCCTTCCTTTGCCGCGGAAGGCACAGATGTGCTGGTTTATGTAGGCGAAGTGGCGGCCTGCCGGGTAAGCGGCATGGCAAACGCCCTTTTGAGCCTGCTGCAGAAGGCGGGTGTCAGCGCCAAGGTGCTGGATCATGAGCCTGCCTCCGGCACTATGCTGGCAGACCTGATGGGCTATGTGGACGAGGTTGCCCAGCAGGCAAAGGCCTGCGCCAAGGCTATCAACAAGACCAAAATGCCCACCGTGGTGGTGCTGGACAGCTACGATGCAGAAATTATGAAGCAGCAGTACCCCCGGTTCGGCTGTGAGATCGAAGCCGAGGTGGTCACCGCTACCGCTTTTGTTGCCAAGCTGATTGAAGAGGGCAAGCTTGCCCCCAAGGCTGCCAAGGGTGAAAAGGCCGCCTGCCACGACGATGACCGTCTGGCAAGAACCTTCTACGAATTTGAGCCGATCCGGGCAATGTCTGCCGCTGCCGGCTACGAGAATGTGGAGATGTTCAACCGGAAGAATCTGGCAAAATCCTGCGGTACAGCCGTGGCGCTGGGCTACATGCCCGAAATCACCGTCAAGGTGGCCGCCGGCCGCTGGGACGACCTGAAGCGCACCGAGGCAAAGACGATGCTTACCTGCAATCCTCAGGCGTATATTTGTCTGGAAAAAGCCATTCCCGAAGGCTATAAACTGGTTGATTTGTACGAACAGTTGTTGTAAGATAATATGGAAGGGGCGGGTGTTCCCGCCCCTTTCCGACTATTATCTTACAAAGTTCAGAGTTTACAACGCTTAATGCATTACGAACAGGGAGCGTGTTTTATGAAGCTTGCAGACAAGAACTTCGGCGGCTTTGCGGTGGGTTACGGCAAGGCCGACATTACCCCCGACTACACCACCAAAATATCCCTCACCGGCAACAACGACGACCGCACCCGCCTTTCCACCGGCCGCCGGGAATCCCTGTGGGCGAACTGCATTGCCTTTACTGACACCGACGGTACGACCGTCATTTTGTTCGGCACAGACCTGCACGGCACCGAGGACTTGGTGTGGGACAATATTCGTAAGGGCATCGAGGAAAGAACCGGCGTGCCTGCCTACTTTATGCAGGCCGGCGCCAGCCACAACCACCAGGCCCCCAACCAAAGCACCTTTTCGTTGACCCCTGTCCGTATGAACAACAAAATCATGGTGGAAAAGTGTATTCAGGCGGCAGTGGATGCCATGGAAGACCGCGCCCTTGCCAAGATGTATATGGGCATCGGCAGACCGGAAAACATGGTCTTTACCCGGCATTATGTGCTGAAAAACGGCGACTATCTGGGCAGTGGCGGCAGCGCAAACGCCCGGATCGACAAAATTCAGGGTTATATGGAAAAGGGCGACAACCTGTTGCAGGTGGTCAAGTTCGAACGAGCGGGCAAGTGTGATGTTGCCGTTATCAACTGGCAGGGTCACCCCCACGCCGGCACGGCAGACCGGAAAGAGGACTACGCCAAGCTGTACGGCGGCGGCCCGGCGGTGATGCGCCAAAAGCTGCTGGAAAAGACCGGCTGCGAGTCTGTTTACATAATGGGTGGCAGCGGCAACTCCTGCCAGAAATCCTTTCTGCGCCGGGATAACCGATACATGATGTACGAGGACTACGGCGACGCCATGGCTGACGAGATCATCAAGGTAATGGCGAATATGACCCCCGCCCAGACCGGCAAGATCCACTACTATGCGGATATGCGGGTATTCCCCGTACCCGGCGATGTGCGCAAGCGTCCCTATGCCGCCTTTGGGTTTGGCGATTTCGGGTATGCGGCCCAGCCTTTCGAGTCTTTCCAATCTAACGCCATCGCCGTCCGGGAAAACTCTCCCTACTTTATGACCATTTACAATCAGGTGTCCAACGGCAACCGGGTCTCCGGCTATTTGCCCGACGCCAAGGCCTGGACCTACCCCTGCTACGAGCGCGGTCCTTGCTTCAGTCCGCAGGGCAGCGGCGAGCTTGTGGAGAAATGGCTGTTGGATATGCTCCGGGAGCTGTTTCAAAAGTCCGGTCAGACCGTGAAAGAGAAGCTGCCCGGCTACTACCGGGACCGCACCCCCCGGTGGGACGGCAATACATACGAGATCCTTCCCGACCAGGAAATTACCCCCAGCGCCTTCGGTCACTGTCCTATCCGGGCAACGCGCAACGGTGAGGAAGTCAATATCCTTGCCCAAACGGAAGACCTGGCAAGAAAGATCCTCTCCCAAAAGCAAATCAAACCCATCATCAACGAGCAAAATATGACAGTAGACCTTGCATAATGAAAAATTAGGAATTAAGAAGAAAAAGGTTGGAGCGCATAGCAACAAGTCTTAATTCACAATGGATGAAATATATGAATATTCTTGTTTGTATGAAGACCGTGCCTGCCACTACCGAGGTAGCGGTGGACGGCCAGTTCCGCCTGAAGCGGGACGGTGTCAAGCTACAATGGAATATTGCCGACGAAGCTGCGCTGGAAGCGGCGCTGGACCTTGGGGGCAGCGTTACGGTGCTGACCATGGGTCCCGGTAAGCTGGAAGAGCCCCTGCGGGAGCTTTTGGCCCGGGGCGCGGACCGGGCGGTGCTGCTCACCGACCCCCAAATGGCCGGGGCAGACACCCTTGCCACCGCCGGAGCGTTGGCAGCCGCCATAGAGAAATTGGGCGATTTTGACCTGATTTTATGCGGCCGTCGCGCCATCGACGGCGAGACCGGGCAAGTGCCGGGCATGCTTTCAGCCTTTCTGGACATTCCCTGCATCAGCAGCGTGGAGCGAATCGAGGAAGATTTGCAGCTTTCCCGCCGTCTGGAAAATGGCGCGCAGACCCTGAAAACCACTTTGCCCGCGGTGGTGAGCATTTGCGAATATACCTATACTTTGCGGCTGCCGGGCATTCTGGGAATGCGCCGGGCAAAGACCAAGACCGTGGAAAGGTTGTCTGCCGCCGATATCGGCTTAACGCCGGAGCAGTGCGGTCTGAAAGGCTCTGCCACCAAGGTGGTGGCGATGGATGCCAGATTCCCGGGTCTGCGCAAAGGCCCGAAGGAAACAGATGTCAATGCCTTCGTCGCCACACTGCGAAAGGAGGCAAAGCTATGATTACGGTCCTGTGCCCCTTCGGTCTGGACGCCGGTCTGGTTTCCAAGGCCGCCCAAATGGACGGTGTGGTGCGCGTCCTTGTACCGAAAAAGGACGCCCGGAATGCCGCCGCCTGCGGCGCAACCTACATTCATACCTTGCCCGAGGACTTTACCGCCCCGGATGAAAGCGCCTTTGCCAAATGGCTCAAAGAGAAAGCGTTGTCTTGGGAGAGCAAGGTGATTTTAGCCCCGGCCACGGTGCAAATGCGAAACATAATGCCCATTCTGGCAGGTCTTTTGCAATCGGGCCTCACCGCCGACTGCACCGGCCTTTCCATGGAAAACGGACGGCTGCTGCAAACCCGCCCCGCCTTTGGCAATTCCTTAATGGCGGACATCGTCACCACAAGCGACATCCAGCTGGCCACCGTCCGCCCGGGTACCTTCCGCCCCTGCGCAGGGGACGATGTGGGCATCGTCCCGCAGCCGGAAACCCCCGATTTCCAAAACCGGGTCACCGACCTTGGCTTTACGGAATTTCAGCTGGGCAAGCCCCTTTCCCAGGCGAGCATCATCGTTGCCGGCGGTTTAGGCGTCGGCTCGAAAGAGGGCTTCCGGAAGTTATCCCGGCTTGCCAAAAAAATCGGCGGCGCGGTAGCCGCCTCCCGGGCGGCGGTGGACGCAGGCTTTGCCCCCTACCACTGTCAGGTAGGCATCACCGGCGTAACGGTCTGTCCGGACCTTTACATAGCCGTCGGCATTTCCGGCGCAGTACAGCACCTTTCCGGAATGTCCGGCGCACAGAAAGTCATTGCAGTAAACAACGATCCCAAAGCCCCCATTTTCGACTATGCCGACTACGGCTTCGTAGGGGACTGGGAATCGACAATCGATAAACTAATGGAGGAACTACTATGAATTACAAAAAGACTTACACCCCCAAGACCGGCTACACCAAGATCTGCGAAAAGACCAACTGCTCCTGCAAGCGGCTGGAGTTCGGCATGATCAAGCTGGGCAAGAATGACACCGTCACCCTCAACACCGAGGGCAGTGAATTTGCCTTTGTGTTCCTGTTCGGTCACGCCGATGTGGACATGGGCGCAACCAAGTACGAAAACGTTGGCAACCGCCAGAATGTGTTTGACGGTCCTGCCCACACCGTATACGCCCCCAGAAACACCACCGTTACCTTCACCGGTCTGGAGGATGTGCAGATTGCCGCCATTTCCACCCCCACGGACAAGGACTCCCAGCCCCAGTGGAAAAAGGCAGAAGAAGTGGCTGTTATGACCCTGGGTCAAGAGCCCTGGAAGCGGGACTTCCACAACCTGATGGACGGCACTACCAATGCAAACTACCTGACATTGGGCGAATCCTTCGTCATTCCCGGCAACTGGGCAGGCTTCCCCGGCCACAAGCACGACGAGGACAAGATGCCCGCTGAATCCGTAGCAGAGGAGATCTATTTCTTCCTGTTCGACAAGGAGCAGGGCTTCGGCTTCCAGAGCCTTTACACCCGGGACGGCGAAATCGACGAGACCTACCGGGTCAGGAATAACGATCTGGTGGAGTTCCCCAAGGGCTACCATCTGACCATGACCGCCCCCGGCTATCAGATGTATATCCTGTGGTTCATGGCCGGCGACGTCCAGGGCGTTCACCGCACCAACGACCCCGACCACGAGTGGGTATTGAACGGCTAACATCATAACACGGATATACAAGACCTCGTCTTGGTGATATACACGGCGTTGCCGTGATCTTTGTAGCTATATCAAGGGAGTTTTACTATGAACGAGTATGTACTGGGTGCGGATATTGGCAGCGGCAGTGTGAAATTGACGCTGCTGTCCAAAAGCGGTGAAATTGCCGGAACAGCCGGCTGCGAATATCCCACCTTTTATCCCCAGGTAGGCTGGTGCGAGCAGGACCCGGAGGACTGGTGCAAAGCCTTCGGCGCTGCCCTGAAGACCTTATTAAAGGAAACCGGCGTCAAAGCCGAGGAAATTAAGGCCATCGCCCCGGACGCAGCCACCCACACAGCCGTGTTGCTGGACGAAAACTGCAAACCCGTTCGCCACGCTGTTTTGTGGACGGACCAGAGAAGCAAGACCCAGGCTGCCTGGCTGAAGGAAAACCATTTAGATATTATCCGCGCCCAGACCCTGAACACCCCCACCACCGTGTGGACGCTGCCCCAGTTTATGTGGCTGCAGGAAAACGAGCCGGCAGTTTGGGCAAAGACCCGGCACATCCTCTTTGCCAAGGACTATTTGCGCTTCCGGTTTACCGGAGAAATCGCCACGGATACCATTGACGCGGCAGGCTCGATGTTTTATGATGTAATCGGTGAGCAGTGGTCCAAGGAACTGTGCCAAATCGGCAATATTGACGAAAGCTGGCTGCCCCAGCTTCGTGACCCCAAGGCTTTGGGCGGCGAGGTCACCGAACAAGCGGCGGCGGAATTCGGTCTTACCCCCGGCACCAAGGTGCTGGTTGGCACTACGGACACCGTTATGGAGGTGCTGGCGGCGGGCAATGTAGAAGCCGGTCACACCACCGTCAAGCTGGCGACAGCCGGCAGAATTTGCGTCATTTCCGACTGCAAGCTGGACAGCCCCTTTGTCTTTAACTACCGCCATGTCGTACCGGGTCTGTGGTATCCCGGCACCGGCACTGCCAGCTGCGCCAACAGCTACCGGTGGTACAGAGATACCATTGGCCGAGAGCCCTTTGCGGATTTGAATGTGCCGGCAGAGGAAATCGCTCCCGGCAGCGACGGACTGATGTTCCACCCCTACTTAAACGGCGAGCTGACCCCCTTTAACGACCCGGAGCTGAAGGGCAGTTATACGGGCATCAGCGCCCGGCACACCACCGCCCATTTCACCAGAGCCACATTAGAGGGCGTGGCAATGAGCCTGCGCCACTGCATGGGTGTGTTGAAGGAAATGAATGTGAAAATGACCCGCTTCCGGATTATCGGCGGCGGCGCAAAGGGACTTTTGTGGCGGCAGATCGTGTCCGATGTGCTGGGACTTTCTCTGGAAAAGGTCAAAGTGGACGATTCCTCCTTCGGCAGCGCCATGCTGGCAGCGGTGGGTATCGGCTGGTTTGATTCCTACGCCGCCGCGGCAGAACAGTGCGTGGTCATCGACTCCGTCACCGCCCCCAATCCGGACAACAAGGCGGTCTACGACAAACTCTTTGCCCGCTACAGAGCCATTGCCAACGCCCTGCAACCCATCTATCATGACAATTAAGAATGAGAATTTCAGGGTTGCTTGAAGGGATGAATTGTGAATTCTTAATTTATCGAAGGAGAGAATGTTGTGAGCAAACTATGCGATGTTCGTTTCTCTGACTTTGCCGTGGGTTACGGCAAGGCCGACATCACCCCCGACTACAAAACCGGTATCGGTCTGACGGGCAACAACGACGATGCCACCCGTCTTTCCACCGGCCGCCGGGAATCCATTATGGCCAACTGCGTAGCCTTTACCGACACAGACGGTACCACCGTGATCCTGTTCGGTACGGATATGCACGGCGTCAATCCCAATCTGCTTAACCAGATCCGGGACATTCTGGAGGAAAAGACCGGCGTTCCCAGAGACCATATCCAGATGTGCGCCAGCCACAACCACCAGGCCCCCAACACCGGTAACGACACCGAGGCAGGCAAGATTTACCAGAAGCTGTTCGTGGAAAACTGTGTTCAGGCGGCAATGGATGCCTTGGAATCCCGCAAGGAAGCCAAAATGTCCTTCCATTTCCTGCGCCCGGAGAAAATGATGTGGGTGCGCCACTATCTGCTCATGGACGGCACACGCACCGGAAACGGCCTGCCTATGCCCGCCCCTGAGGATTTCTGCGGCTACATGGAAAAGGGCGATAACCTGCTCCAGCTGGTCAAGTTTGAGCGGGAGGGCGAAAAGGACATTATGCTCATCAACTGGCAGGGCCACCCCTATTCCTACACCCGGTCTGCCTTGTTCCCCGGAGATAAGTATAACTACACCGTCCTTTACGGCGGCGCGCCTGCAGTGATGCGCCAGCGGCTGCTGGATAAGCGTAACTGCGAAAGTGTCTATTTCTGCGGCGGCAGCGGCAACGGTGTCCAGCGGTCCTTCATCCGCCCGGACAACAAGTACAACCACTATGAGGACTACGGCGCAGCTTTGGGCGAAATGATCAACGAAGCCTACGACGATTTCAAGCCTGCCGAAACCGGCAAGATCTACTATGAGATCGATCTGGATAAGCACTTCCCGGACTACAAGGCCCGGTGGGAGGTCTTTAACAACCGCAAGCACCCCTACGGCGCTTTTGGCTTCGGCGATTTCGGCTATGCTGCCGCCCCCTGCGAGATGTTCCAGAAGAACGCAATGCGCGTCCGTGAGGAATCTCCTTACCGATTCACTTTCTACGCCCAGCTTTCCAATGGCGGCGGCGCGTATATTCCCAGCAGCGAAGCCTTCGAGTACCCCGGCTACGAGCAAGGTCCCAACTTCAGCCCCCGGTATGCGGCAGACTTCTTTGAGCAGGGTTTGAAGGATATGTTAAACCGCACCTTCGCCGCCAGTGGCCAGACAGTCAAGGAAAAAGAGCCGGGCTACATCACAGACCACAGCCCCAAGCCCGATGGCGTTGATTATGAAAATGCCAATGTGGGCGGTGCGCCTGTGGAGGTGAAAAACGGCTACTGCCAGATCAAGCTTCTTGCCGACGGCGCAGAAAAGACCCTGTTGGTAGAAAACAAGGAACTGGCAACGGCCATTCTTTCCCGGAAAAACCCCAAACTCCTCCGCAACGAGCAAAATTTGGTGGTTGGACTGCAATAACAAAGACAAAACCCCGGATTCCCGGGGTTTTCTTTGTTGTAATTAAGGATTTACGGACAGACCGGAGGATAAATCCCTACAGGTAAAACAAGTTTCAATTATCAACTGTCAACGACTAATTTTTTGTTGCAAAATTCTGTAATCTGTTATATAATAGAAAAAATCCTATAGGAGGGAAATCGTATGAAAAGAATCCTGACACTTATTTTAGCTGCTATGATGGTCCTTTCTGTTTTCGCCGGCTGCGGCGACAAAGAGGGCGCAGGCAGCAACGGCGACGGCAAGCTGGCCGATGTGAAGTTTGACGACTTTGCTGTTGGCTATGCCAAAATTGACATCACTCCCAACCCGGATATTCAGATCGGTCTTATGGGCAACAACGACCATAACACCCGTCTGTCCACCGGCGTGCTGGAGCCCATTATGGCGAACTGCATCGCCTTTACCGACACCGAGGGTGAGACCGTTCTGGTTTACGGTACTGACCTGCACGGTACTTATGAAGGAATATTGGCAAAGATCCGGAATGCGCTGGTGGAAAAGGCCGGCATTCAGGCAGACCATGTGCAGATGAACTGCTCCCACAACCACTGCGGTCCTATGATCCCCAGCACGAACAGTGCCAATGCCAACTATGCCGCCTACGGTCAGGAATTTATTGACAAGTGCGTGCAGATCGGCATGGAAGCGCTGGAAAACAGAAAGCCTGCCAAAATGTATACCACCTTCACCCGCCCCGAGGACATGGTCTTTATCCGTCACTATCTGATGAAGGACGGCACCATTATGGCCACTGGCCCCAATGGCGTCAAGACAGAGAATGTGCTTGGCTTCTGGGGCAAGGGCGACAACCTGTTGCAGATGGTCAAGTTCGTCCGTGAGGGAGAAAAGGATGTCATTCTGTTTAACTGGCAGGGTCACCCCTTCTCCAGCACCAACAATTACTACACCTACCTTTCCGGCGTTTCTCCCGCCATTACCCGCCGCTTTCTGCTGGAAAAGGCAGACACCGAGTCTATCTACATCATGGGCGCCTCCGGCAACAGCGCCCAGCAGCCTCCCTTCTCCTTTGCCAGAAAGTTTAAGGACAACGTGGAATACGGCGAAGCGCTGGCGGACGCCATGATCGCCGCCTTCGATTCCTTCCAGGAAGCGGAAACCGGCAAGATCTACTACACCTACACCGATTCCTACGTACCCCCCAGTGGCGGCATGGAGCCCTATAAGTACGTGGTTTCTGCCTTTGGCTTTGGCGATTTCGGCTACGTCACCGCCCCTTCGGAAATGTTCCAGACCAACGCGATTTACGTCCGGGACAATTCCCCCTGGAAGTACACCATCTACGCTCAGCTGTCTAACGGTACCGGTCAGGCCTATGTGCCGGATGAATTTACCTATACCCTGGAAAACGGCGCCTATGAAAGAACGGTTTCCAAGACCCTTGCCGGTGACGGCGAAGGCTTTGCCGAAAAGCAGCTGGAAATGCTCAACGACATCTTTAAGCAGTCCGGCCAGACCGCCAAGGAAAAGGACGAAGGCTACATCACCGTGGAGGAAACCAGCACCGACGGTGTGACCTACACCAATCCCAACGTAGGTGGCGAGCCCACTGCAGCGCCCAACGGATTCTACAAGGTCACCCTGACCACAGTTGCTAACTCAGTGGACTTCCTTGTCAAAAATAAGGAAATTGCCGACAAGATTATGAGCAAGGCTTCCGTGAAAATTTACACCAACTACTCCAATATGGTAGTAGATTGCGAATAACAAAACACACCCCCCCGGAATCTTTGAACTGCCCCAAATTGTTCGGACAGCACAAAAAACACCCTGTGGTAGAACAAAATTCAATTTAAGCAACAAACTGACTTCGCATTTCAAGCGGGGTCAGTTTTGTTTTTAGTTGGATACGCTGATGATTGTAGAAATA
>JAZOUW010000049.1:0-28377 GCA_045658385.1 Faecousia sp. | reverse complement strand
ACTCTTAATCAGTGGGTCCCGGGTTCGAGTCCCTGAAGGTGCACCATGGCCCGTTGGTCAAGTGGTTAAGACAGCGGCCTCTCACGCCGTTAACATCGGTTCGAATCCGGTACGGGTCACCAAAGTTAATAAGTTGGTATTGATTGCGATGTGGGTCCACCTGTTCCCATCCCGAACACAGAAGTTAAGCACATCTGCGCCGACAATACTTGGCGGGCGACTGCCCGGGAAGATAGGTAATGCCAACATAAGAGAGTCAGGAGAAATCCTGGCTCTCATTTTTTATACGATGGGAACGGTTTACAGGTCCTCCTGTTTCCGGTTCGGCACAAATAGATCTTGTTTACGGTACCCGACATATTCCTTGCTGTTAGGCGGCTACGTCATTTTCCGACTGCGGCACTTGCTTGCCCACTCGCTGCATCCGCTACAGGCGGTGCTCGTGTGAGCAACCCAAATACAGAAGTTAAGCACATCTGCCCCTGTTGCGGTGCCCGATGTGCGCCTTGCTGACGGCGCAGCTGCGTTGCACACCGACCGCTGCCACTCGCTCCACTCCCTTTATCTGCCACTCGCTCCACTCCCTTTATCTGCCACCGGCAGCGGTCGTGTCGCTCCCCCGGGAAGATAGGTAATGCCAACATAAGAGAGTCAGGAGAAATCCTGGCTCTCATTTTCTTGCAAAAAGACACATGGATAATCCATGTGTCTTTTTGGGTATTAGAATTCAATGGTAGGCATTTGCTTAACGATAACTTCCAAGGCGCTCATAGCAAGACCAAAGTCGAAATAGCGCTCAAATTCGTACTCGTAATCGCAGTAGTCGTAAGCAAACTTTCGGAACAGCTCCAGGGCGTACTTGTTATGACCCTGGCACTTTTCGGTGAACACCTCCGCCAGACGCTCGCAGTATTCTGCGTGGCGATTCAGCAGACGGTAAGCTACGGTCTGGGGACGGGTGGGCATTACCTTGTGTTTGGCAGCCAGATCTCTTGCCATAGCGGCCAGTTCTTTGACCTTTGCCAGGTAGGGAACACGGGCGGGGTTGTAGTGCATACCCTTCTTCGGATCTGCACTTTCCTCACCGGCCATATACTTTTCACCAAAGGCTTCGGAAATGCCGGTTAGGTAAGCATTGACCTGTTTCCAATCCTCGCCGTACAGATGCTCCATAAAGTCGGCCTTTTCAGCATCATAGTCAAGATCCCGGTTAACCAGGGTCTCTGCGTAGATGTGATCGTGGAAGCCGTGGGGGAAGTAGCTCTTGTTGGAGCCGTCCTGCAGGATACCGCGGCTGTCAATGTATTTCTGACTGCGGACATCTTCGTACATCCGGCGACTGATGTCGCTTAAGCCGGGATCTCTGTACTGGGCTCTCCAGAAATGATACTCATAAGTGAGACATTGACCCTTAAACTGCTTGCGCCAGTCCACCAGATAGGAGGCGCAGTCTTCAATGGTTTTGGGCGCATCCCATACATTTTTCTTCACATAAGGCTTGGAGGGAGGAATGATAGTGTCCTCCTGCAAACTGGAGGTGTAGGAACGGGTGATGGGAGTGAACTTAATGTAGAAACGATCAGGGTTCTTGATCTTTTCTTTCTGGGGCGGGAACATCATATCCACATAGGTGGAGAAAATAAAGCGGGTATCAAGGCCACGACGGGTCAGTTCCTCGTCCAGCTCGTTGGCGATCATAACCAGGAAATCGGAAGGGCGGGTGTCGTAGCAGTCCGGACACTCACAGTGATTGTGGTTGGCGTCAGCAAAGTATAGACTCAGGTTATCTGCATGGGGGTTAGCCTCGGCGTAATCAGCAAAGGTCTTTACCAGTGCCTTACGAACCTCCGGCTGGGAATAGCACAGCTGGGTGTTGTCTGGGTTGCCGAAGTTATACTTGCCAATGTTGAAACGGTCCTTACGCAGGCCGCGCTTGCCGTCCAGCATTGCCATTTTGGAGATCTGTTCCTCAGTGGGGAACTTTTCACCACGGATATAGGCTTCTTTGTCCTCGATCTTCAGGCCAATGGAAGAAGGCACTTGACCGTGCTCACCGTCGGAGATCAGTATACCGCGCTTGAACAGCTCCGTAAGGCACAGATTTTTCCACTGCTCATACTGGGACTGGGAAACAGGCTCCGGATCCCGATTCTTCTTGTTGTATTCGTGCATATAGTAGCGGTGATGGTAGGTCTGGATGCCCATAGGAGCGTAGAAGTTTTCTTCCTGCTTTGCATGGAAATCGATATAGTCCAACACCTGCTCAATGCTAGGGTTACCCTCGGTGGTGTGGCCACGATACCAGTGGTCAGCCAGCTTGTGATACTTTTGGGGCTCGATATTCTTTCTGGGGATGTACTCGCCGTCAATGCCGGGGAACAACCAACGGCAGCCGTTAAGTCGCAGGAAACGATAAACAGCAAACAGCACGGATCTGACATTAGAACCGGCCAAAATACCACCGGTTTCGTCGGTATCGATGTGGACTACATCATCCCGGACCGGGTCGGGTGCTTCGTTGGGTAGACCAAAGTCCTCCAACAGACCCAGACGGAAGCCGTGTTTGGCATCAGGATTGACTGAAATTGGAGTGTTGCCGCACTCGGGCATCATCATCCAAAGATACTTTTTCAATTCCTCTGCTGCAAAATCCAAAACGTGATCCTGGCGCAATTTGTTGATTTGAAACATGATTTTCCTCCTGATCGTTTTGATAACATCGTCATTACATAGTCGAGATTCTGTTGTGTCAATGAAAAAAGTCCGGAAATCAGTGGGTTTCGGGACTTTTTACCTATTCCTTATCTTTTTTAAACAGATCGGTTTTTCTTTCCTGACCCTTGCAAAGACGGACAATGTTTTGCCGGTGCATAAAGGCTGCAAGCACGCTCATGAAAACACCGCAAGCAACAACTACCGGATCTGTGTGAAGCACAACAAAGCCGATGCCGAACGCAATGGCGGCCAGCACAGAACCAAGAGAAACATACTGGGTTGTCAAATAGAACAGGGCGAACACTGCAAGAATCAGCAGCGCAATGCGCCAATCCAAAACCAGAGCAATAAACAGTCCACTTAAAATGCCTTTACCGCCCCGGAAACCCAGAAAAATCGGAAACACATGGCCCAGCATAACACTGGCACCGCCCAATGCTGCGCCTGCCTGGAAACTTAAGGTATTTATAAGCAGCAATCCGCCTGCAACACAAGCCAAAACTGCTTTGCCGGCATCAATCACAATGACCATCGCAGAACGGCTTGCGCCGTAGTTGCGGATAAAATTGGTGAGGCCGGCATTGCCGCTGCCGTGGGTGCGAACATCATCACCCATTACCTTGGAAACAACAACCGCGCCGTTCAGATTGCCAAGAAGGTAGCCTAAAACCAATGTGATAACAACGAAAAACCACATAGCTTATTCCTCCTTGTCACCCTTTTGACGAATTGTAATCCGGACAGGAGTACCCTTTAGGCCAAAAACTTCACGAATTTGGTTTTCCAAATACCGCTGATAGGAGAAATGGAATAGCCTTGCGTCATTACAGAAAATTACAAAATGGGGAGGCTTTGTGCCAGCTTGGGTCATATAGTAAATCTTCAAGCGGCGTCCTTTGTCGGTGGGTGGTTGCACACGGGATGTGGCATCTGCCAAAACGCTATTGAGCGCGCCGGTAGTAATGCGGCTGGTATTCTGGGTATGCACCTCGTTGATTACAGAAAACAGCTTATCCACTCGCTGACCGGTGAGAGCCGAAAGGAACACAATGGGGGCGTAGGCCATATAACTCAAACCATCCCGGACACCGGCTTCTTTATCCCGCATGGTGTTGGTTTCTTTATCCTGCACCGCATCCCATTTGTTTACAACGATAATGGCGGCCTTGCCGGCTTCGTGGACAAGACCTGCGATTTTTGTATCCTGCTCGGTAACGCCATCGTTGGCATCAATCAGAATCAGGCATACATCTGCTCGCTCAATGGCATTGATAGTGCGCAAGTTGGAGTACTTTTCAATCAGATCGTCTACTTTGCTTTTTCTGCGCATGCCGGCAGTGTCGATAAAACAATACTTTCCGGTTTCGTTTTCAAAGAAGGAGTCTATAGCATCCCGGGTTGTGCCGGCAATGTCCGAAACTATAACACGCTCTTCACCCAAAATTCGGTTCAGAAGGCTGGATTTACCCACATTCGGCTTGCCAACGATGGCAACCTTGATGATTCCATCATCTTCTTCGCAGCTGTCATTTTCGGGCATGTTCTCCAGACACCAATCCAACAGATCACCGGTGCCGTGGCCGTGGATAGAGGAGACCTCAAACAAATCGCCAATACCCAAACTGTAGAACTCATAAACATCCGGATTTACAGGGCCAATGGAATCACACTTATTAACCGCTAATGCCACCGGCTTTCCGGATTTGCGGAGCATAGTAGCAACGTCTACATCCGCTGCAGTTACTCCGGTGCGGACATCAGCAACCATGATAATACAATCCGCCAGTTCAATGCCGATTTCAGCCTGACGACGCATAAACTTCAGCATGTCGTTTTCTGTACCCGGCTCAATGCCACCGGTATCCACAACAGAAAAAGTTCTGCCACACCATTCGCAATCGCCGTAGATACGGTCTCTTGTAACACCGGGGGTATCCTCAACTATGGAGGTTCTGTGACCGGTGAGTTTATTAAAGAGCATGGACTTGCCCACATTGGGGCGGCCAACAATGGCAACCAAAGGCTTTGCCATGACCATCACTCCTTTCAATAGTATTATGGCATAAAGTATGCCCCAAATCAATGAATTTTTGTCAAACAAAGGAAAAGAGGAAGGCGGATGCCTTCCTCTGCGCTTACGCATTTTTCCCGCTTAGTCAGCCTTGGCAGCCAGAACCTGACGACCATTGTAGTTGCCGCAAGCCTTGCAAGCTCTATGAGGCATGACGGGCTCACCGCACTTGGAGCAAACTGCTACACTGGGAGCGGCCAATTTCCAGTTGGAACCACGACGCTTGTCGCGACGGGCGCTGGATACTTTACACTTAGGGACAGCCATGGATGACACCTCCTTGGTCAATTGCTTTTACAGCATTTCTTACTTATTTATTGAGAAGCTGCCGTAAAGCAGCAAAACGGGGATCCAACTCTTTTTCACAACTGCAGGGCCCGTCGTTTAGGTTCTTGCCACAGCGGCAGCAAAGACCTTTGCAATCGGGACTGCACAACAGTTTGGAGTCCATATTCAGAACGAACACCGTCCGAACAATATCGTCCAAATCTGCTGATTCTGCTTCCAGAGGGAATACCCACTCATCCTCGCTATCCTCGTTGGTCAGCTCTTCCACCAGTACTACGTCAACAGGAATTTCAATATCCTGCGTAAAGTCTGCAGCGCATCGATCGCACACACCGTGCAGGCGTGTTGTGATCGTGCCCGTCATTACCAGAACATCGGCGGTGTTACGCACCTTGCCGGTAATCAGTACAGGCTCACTGACCGGATAGCATATACCAAATTGAAGATCGCTCAGATCCACACTATCAGAAAAAGAAACGGATGCGCCAGGGCAGTGGATAATTTCCTTAAGACCCAGTTGCATAGAACTCTCCTCCTCATAGTCGTGCTCAAATATTATATAGGGTTTTGCGTAATTTGTCAAACATTATTTTTGAAAAAAGTGTTGTAAGAAGGGGATTTTTTCAGCTTTAAAGTCCGGCGCGTTCTATTTGGCTGGGAAAGGACATACTGTAGCGTAAAGGGCTGGTGAGGTAGCCTACAGTAATGCGCAAAAGGAGGCTGGCTATGGAAAACATTTATGCTGACATTGCTGCTCGTACGGGGGGCAATATTTATATTGGTGTGGTGGGTCCGGTACGTACCGGAAAGTCTACGCTGATCAAACGGATTATGGAGCAGTTGGTGATTCCCAATATTGACGATCCTTATCGTATGGAACGGGCGAAGGACGAACTGCCGCAAAGCGGCTCCGGAAGAACTATCATGACAAGCGAGCCGAAATTTGTACCGGAAGAGGCTGTGGAAATCTTCCCCGACGGCACAGCACAATTGCGTATACGCATGATCGATAGCGTGGGTTACATGGTAGATGGGGCAGTAGGGGCAGAGGAAGACGGTACGCCTCGAATGGTAACGACCCCTTGGTACGACTATGAAATTCCCATGAAGGATGCAGCAGAACTGGGAACAAAGAAGGTTATGGAGGAACACTGCTCCATTGGTTTGGTAGTCACAACAGACGGCAGCATAACAGATATTCCCAGGCAGGACTATGTTGTTGCCGAGAAGCGGGCTATTACAGATATGCAGGCAACCGGAAAACCGTTTTTGGTGGTGATCAACAGCTCGAATCCCGCCGGGGAAGATGCGCAACTTGTCAAAGAACAGATTCAAAAAGAGTATGGCATTATGCCGGTAGTTGCAGACTGTCAGGTGCTGGATGGAGCAGGGATTTGCGAACTGTTACGACAGCTTTTGTACGCGTTTCCTATGCAACAGCTGCAGGTGCATCTTCCACGCTGGATGGATGCGCTGGATGTGCAGAACCCGGTAAAAGCTTCGCTATACCAAGCGCTTATTCAGCGGGCAGAGGAGATTGCTACCTTGGGTCAGGCTGAGGCAACGTTATCCCAGTTAAAGCAGTTGGAGCAGGTATTGGACTTTTCTATTCGCAAAGTGGATCTGGCTACCGGTACAGTCGTGTGCGCATTGGGTTTCCCCGAAAAGCTGTTTTATGAGATTCTCAGTGAGCAGACCGGAATGGATATTCAAAATGATGCCCAGTTGCTTGCCATTTTAACGGAGCTGTCTGCGGTTAAGCAGGAATATGATAAAATCGCCGATGCATTGTCCTCTGTGAGAGCTACCGGATACGGCGTTGTGATGCCCACAGCAGAGGAAATGAAGCTGGAAACACCGGAATTACTTCGTAAAAACGGTGCGTTTGGCGTTAAACTGCGGGCGGGCGCGCCATCGATACATATGATTCGTGTGGATATTGATACGGAGATCAGCCCTATGGTGGGCGATGAGAAGCAATCCCAGGATTTGATTGCTTATCTGTCCGGCGAAGCACCGGAAAAGCTTTGGGAGAGTAATATTTTCGGAAAATCTGTCTACGCTATGATCCAAGAGGGGTTGACTTCCAAACTGGTGCGAACACCAGAAGATGTGCGCAGTAAATTCCGGGGCAGCCTGACCCGAATCGTCAACGAAGGCGCTACCGGATTGATTTGTTTAATATTATAACTATAAAAGCTGCCACTCTTGTGGCAGCTTTTTCTTTGTCGAAATTCATATTTTTAGCGAACAGTTTTCAGTAAAACCGCTGGAAACCGACCCGTGCGGCAAAATCAAACAAGTCCCCCCTGTGGACTGTCAGGCAGTTAAGCCGTGTGGCAGGCACCGCAAAAGGGATGGTCGAAAAGTATTTGAAGTTATAGTCTGGTAAAAGACAGAAAACTGCTTCCTGTTTTTGTGAAGCGGGTATATAGAAAACGTCAGTTTTTGCTAATTATGTGAGCAGTAAGTGTTGCATTCACACTAATGGTGTGCTACAAACGAAAAAAACCCATATTATGGGTTTAATTTTGGAGGTGCTTAATTAATAACTTTCGATGATAACAAGGATGCATACCCACTGGACAAATATGATTTGGGTGTTTATACGGTTCCCTATTGGAGCGGTAATGTGGTATACCATGAGTCTGCGATGGTTATGGAGGACAAAGATAGAACGATCCCGGATATCGGTCTGCTGTACAATGCTCAAAAGATTATCAGCGTTCGCTCCAGTGATTTAAAAACCCAATATCGGGAGGGCGCAGACTACCAGCTGATCAATGGGAAGCTGCGCATTCCCAAAGGCTCCCAAATTCCGTCGATTACCTATGATACCTACTACCCTGCACAAGAGGGAAATACATTCCCCTTAAATAAAAACTACGGGGACGGATATATTTTCTTCAGCGAGGGCGCTGTGATGCATAACATGCAGATTGCGGTTACCTATACCCATACGGACAGCTTTGGAGGTACGATCCCCGCGTATAAGGGGGGAACTTTTGCCTAAAACGAAAGCAATTCTGGAAAACGGGAAACCGTTGTGCATCACCGTTTACGGCGACAGTATTTCCACCGGCGTGAATTCTACCGCCCGTGTGATGGCTGAACCGATGGCGCAGCCCTGGTTTCAAATGTTTGCGGACAAGCTGGATAAGGCCTATCCCCAAAGCAAGGTCTGCCTGCATAACCCTTCTCTGGGCGGTAAGGACTCCGAGTGGGGTGCAGCCAATGTGCGGCAGAATGTAGATGCCGGTACGGATCTTTGCATCCTTGGATTTGGAATGAACGATGGTACAAGGAAATTAAGCGTACAGGCCTATCAGCAGAATATGCAAGCGATTATAGATGAGGTCCATGCCAAGAACCCCAACTGCGAGTTTATTATGATCGCCACGATGATGCCAAATCCCCAGGCCAGTGATTTTTTGGGCAGCCAGTTGGAATACCTGCCTGTGTTGGAGAGCATGGAAAAAGAGGGCGTGGTCGTAGCGGATATGACCACCTTCCACCGGGATATGCTGAAGCGGAAGCGGTATTTCGATATGAGCGGAAATAACGTCAATCACCCCAATGACTTTTTGGCCAGAGCGTATGCCCAGCTTCTGTGGCAGACAGTGGTCGGCAGTGAGTGCTGATACGTGATTGCTTGGGCGGAGGTTCAGTACATACTGCCTGTTTAGCACAGAGAACGGTTCTGTGTGTTTAAACGAAAAAGCAAGTGGCTGACGTTTCTAACGCTTTCCGGTACTATCACCAACAGGTTAAGACACCCCCTCACCAAGAACGGTGAGGGGGATTTTGTAAAAAATTTCTTAAACTCTTTACCCCCGGGGAATAATGTGATAGACTATAGATTAGTATTTTGAGGGGGTAGTGTATGAAACTTCCACAAACGAAAAAAATAAAATGGAATTACACGCTTTTGGCGTTTTTGCTGCCGGTGATTGGCACTTGTATGATGATGCTGATTCGTGGATTTATTCCCTTCGGCGAAACTTCTATGCTATATTCGGACATGTATCATCAGTACTATCCGTTTTTTGTGTCTTTCCGCAAGGCTCTGCGCAGCGGCGATAGCTTGCTGTATAACTGGAGCGTGGGCATGGGAATGGATTATCTGGGCCTGGTGTCTTACTATTTGGCATCGCCTCTGAATTTGATTAGCGTGCTGATACCGGAAGGCTGGCTTTTGGGGTATTTTTCTCTGCTTATGCCGATTAAATTAGGCTTGGCAGGCTTGTTCTTTGGAATCTTTCTGAAAAAGACATTCCAAAAGGATGATTTCTCCATTTCTGTCTTTGGCTGTTTGTATGCGCTGTGCGCCTGGGCATTGGGATACCAGTGGAATATTATGTGGCTGGACACCTTTGCGCTGTTGCCTTTGGTGATACTGGGTGAAATTGCGCTTTTGAAAGAGAAAAAGTTTGTTTTATACACGATTTCTCTGTTCTTATCTGTATTTTCGAACTATTACATTGGATTGTTTACCTGTATTTTTGTAGCGATTGTGTTCTTGTGCTATGAAATTTGCCGGTGGAAAGGCCCAAAACAATTTATTATGGATTTGGGCCGGATGGCGCTGTATTCTGCTCTGGCCGTCGGTATGACCGCAATTTTGGAACTGCCTGCTTATGCAGCGCTGCAGACGACCCAATCCAGCGTGAATAAATTCCCCCAGGGTTTTCAGCTGAATATTACTGATGAGGATACCTGGCAGGGCCTTTTGGATGCAATGCGCCAAGTGGCTGGCAATATGAACGGCGGCTTGACACCTTCTTTTAAAGAGGGACTGCCCAATTTGTATTGCGGCGTTGGCACGGTTGTGTTTGCCTTTCTGTTCCTTACCTGCAAGCAGGTGAAGCTGCGGGATAAAATCTGCAGCGTGGTATTGTTGCTGTTCTTTATTTTGAGCGTTATTATCCGACAACTGGATTATATTTGGCATGGTTTCCACTTTACCAATATGATCCCGTATCGGTTTACCTTTTTGTATAGCTTTGTGCTTTTGTATATGGCGTACCGGGCGTGGTTGCTTCGTAACTGTTTCCGTTTGTGGCAAGTGATTGCGGCTGGTGTTCTGGCCATTGGGATTGCGCTGTGCGCAAACGATTTGACCGATCCGGTTTATTGGGCATACAATGGCGTGTTTTTGTTGCTTTATCTTGCGTCGCTCATTTATCCTTTTTTGGATAAGCGGCCAAAGAAAGAAACACCAAATGCAGAAAAACGGGAATTTGTTAAGAACCGGAAATATCAGCGCAATTTGAGCGCCACACTTCTTTTGGGTATCATGGTACTGGAAATTGCTATGAATTTGGTCAATTTTGGCGTCAGCTTTGTGGGTACAGTGGTGACGGACTATCCTCGGGGTACTGTATATTCCGCGTCTATGATTCGGTATATGAAGGAGCGGGAAGAGGGAAACTTGTTCTACCGCGCAGAAACAACGCATTCCCAGACCCTGAACGATGGCGCGCTGAATGGCTATAACGGCGTTTCCACTTTTACAAGCTCTGCGAATGTAAATGTTACCAAGTTTATGAAGGCACTGGGATATGGGGCAAAAGATACCTATAACCGGTATTGCTTTGAGGAAAGCTCCCCAGTATCAAACTTGTTTTTAAACCTGAAGTATATGCTCGAACGCCAGGGCCACGTAGAAGAAAATGCCTACTTTGAAGATTTACACGAATATGGCAATGTCCATTTGCTGGAAAACAAGGCATACCTTCCTTTGGGTTTTTTGGCGGAAAATGAACTGCTGAATATCGACTTTGCTACTGCCGGCAATCATTCTCTGGCGTTCCAAAATGAGCTGTTTCGTGCAGCAACCGGTGTGCAGGCAGATGTGTGGGAGTTTATTACCGGATGGAATCTGATGATCTCTGCCACAGATGTCACACTCAATACAACATCGCAGACCGGTTTTTGTTCTTATACCACATCCCGGGAAAGCGGCGGTACAATTGTTTATAAGTATATTGCTGATCAAGAAGGCTTGGTTTGTATTAGCCTGGATATGCCGAAGAAAAACAAGTTTTCCTTCTGGAAAAACGGCATTGAGCTGTATAATGAAACCTACAGTATTCCCCAGACTTTGGCAGTCAGCCAAGTTGTTGAGGGAGATATCATTGAAGTGCATTTAACCTGTAACGCCAATGAAACCGGTACAACTTCGTTGTATGCAGGTGTTTTGAATGATGCGGTTTTCTGGAGAGGTTATGAAGTTCTTGCGGCATCTACGCTGGAGCTTACGAAATTTCAAAATACCCGGATCGAGGGCTCGATTTTGTGCGATCGGGACGGCATTCTTTACACCTCTGTCCCACAGGACGGGAACTGGATTGCCTTAGTCGACGGCAAGCCTGCCGAAACTGTGCAAATCGGCGGCGCTATGGTGGGATTACTGCTGTCGGAAGGTGAGCACACGGTGTCCTTTGTCTACCGCAACAAGTATTTCTCACTGGGATGGAAGATCAGTCTTGCTTGTTTGTGCGTGTTTTTGGGACTGTATTATAGCATTTATCAGCCGAGACGGAAAAAAGGCAAATTTGAAAAGTAAAAAGAAAACGGCACTGCATATGCAGTGCCGTTTTTGGTATTTGGAAAATCAGACAGCCCGTTCAACCTTGTTAGAACGGAGGCATCTAGTACAAGCGTACACATGGCACGGAGTACCGTTCACAATGGCCTTGACCCGCTTTACATTGGGCTTCCAGGTTCTATTGGAACGTCTGTGGGAGTGGGAGACCTTAATACCAAAGGTAACACCCTTATCACAAAAATCACACTTCGCCATTTCCTGCACCTCCTATCTGAAATAATCAACTAAAATTGTCGCCCAAGACGAGCGCCTAGATATGATACCAAAGATTATCCAAAAAAGCAAGTCTTTTTTTGGAAAAATTTTAGTTTTTTAATTTCATTGTTGATATTCCCGTTACTTACAGGTATAATATTCCTACGAAAGCGGGAAAATGAGGTGAAAATGCATGGTGGATACCCCTAGTGTGCTGCTGACTACGTTAGTGGAAGAATTCCGGCTGGAGGTTGTTTACGCAGCTACTGATTACGATAAGGTCCGTTTGACGGTTGAAGATGTGGCCCGACCGGGTTTGCAGCTGGCAGGCTTTTATGACCACTTTGTGCCGATGCGGTTGCAGGTTATGGGCAATGTGGAGATCAGTTATCTGCGAAAGCTGACGGAAGCGGAGCGTGCCATCACGTTTGACCGTTTGTTTTCTTATAAATTTCCTGCACTGTTAATCGCCCGGAATATGGAGCCGGAAAAGCAGTGCCTGGAAATGGCAAAAAAGCACAATGTAACCTTGCTGCGTAGCCGCGAGGCTACCAGTACCATCGTTTCTGCCATCATTGCTTATCTGAAAGCGGCGCTGGCACCCAGCATTACCCGTCACGGTGTTCTGATGGAGGTTTACGGTGAGGGCCTGCTGCTTTTGGGTGAGAGTGGTATCGGCAAAAGTGAGGCGGCAGTGGAGCTTTTAAAACGCGGACACCGGTTAATCGCTGACGATGCTGTAGAGATTCGGAAAATTTCCGATAATTCCCTTATGGGTGCAGCTCCGCCCATGATTCGTAACTATGTTGAACTCCGGGGCATTGGTATTGTAAATGTTGCCAAGCTTTTCGGTATGGGTGCTGTCAAAGCAGAAAATGAAATCAACCTTGTTGTGAATATTGTGCCGTGGGATCAGCAAAAGGTTTATGACCGACTGGGACTGGAAGACCAGACAATGGAAATTCTGGGCGTGCAAATCCCCATGAATACCATTCCTATCACGCCGGGTAGAAATCTGGCTGTGATTTTGGAAGTTGCGGCGATGAACAACCGCCAACGGAAAATGGGTTACAATCCTGCTCTGGAGTTTACCCAGCAGATGGATGCGTATTTTACTGAATAGGAGTAAGCATGAAGGAATTTACCATTGGTGCCAATGACGCCGGACAACGGCTGGATCGTTTTCTGGCGAAAGCAGTGCCTTTGCTACCGGCATCCCTGGCGCAGAAGTACATCCGCATCAAACGCATAAAGTGTAACGGTGCAAGAGTGCAGCGGGATACCCGGCTGGAAGCCGGCGATATACTGCAACTTTATATCAATGACGAGTTTTTTGACAAACCCCGGGAGGATAACGCCTACCTGACGGTGGTAGCGCCCAGGCTTAATATCGTTTACGAGGATGAGAATATCCTACTTGTGGATAAACGTCCGGGTCTAGCGGTACATCCTCACGACGGCGCAGAGTACGGAAGAACATTGATCGACCATATTCAGGCCTATTTGTACCAAAAACGGGAGTGGAGTCCCCGGTGCGAAAATGCATTTACGCCTGCGCTGTGTAACCGGATTGACCGGAATACCGGCGGTATCGTGATTGCAGCAAAAACTGCCGAGGCACTGCGCGTAATGAATCAGAAAATCAAGGACAGGGAGATCGATAAGCGGTATCTTGCCATTGTGGAAGGCACGCCGCGTCCACCAAAAGGCAGCTTGAAAGGCTACTTGTTTAAGGATGCGAAGAAAAACAAGGTTTTTGTTACAGATAAGCCCCAAGCCGGGGCAAAAACCTGCCAGACGAACTATGTCTCGCTGGCAACCAATAATGGGTTGACTTTGGTGGAGTGCGAGCTGATCACCGGTAGAACCCACCAGATTCGCGCCCAGTTTGCCCATGCCGGACATCCTTTGCTGGGCGACGGCAAATATGGCAAGCTGGATAAACGCTTTGACAGGAATTATCAGGCGTTGTATTCCTATAAGCTGACCTTCACATTCACCACAGATGCAGGCTGCTTGAATCACTTAAACGGAAAAACCTTCCAAGTGGAAAAAGTGGATTTTGTGCAGGAATATTTTCCCGGACAAATCAGATAAAAACACCGATGTATGCACATCGGTGTTTTTCTATATGACTTCCGTGATCGTTCCGCCGCCTACGACCATATTTCCATCGTACAGTACAACGGCTTGTCCTGTGGTGATGGCACGCTGCGGTGAGTCAAATTCCACTCTTGCGAAGCCATTTTCCTCCGGGTAAACAGTTGCCGGCTGTTCTATGTGGCGGTAGCGGATTTTTGCAGTGACGCGTATGGGGGATGTGAGGGCAGGGAAGGGAATCCAGTTCCAGCTGCTTGCCCGCAGGGTTGTATGGAATAAGTAATCGTTGCTGCCCACGGTTACGGTGTTTTTTTCCATGTTCTTTTGACATACATATACCGGCTGCCCCATGGCAAGTCCCAGCCCCTTGCGCTGACCAATGGTATAGCCCACAGCGCCATTGTGTTTTCCGATTACATTTCCCTTAAGGTCCAGAAAATCACCACCGGGGTAGTCTTTTCCGGTGTGGTGTCTCATAAAGGAAAGGTAATCTCCATCTGGGATAAAGCAGATATCCTGACTATCGGCCTTGCCGGCGTTAAGAAAACCTTGTTCCTGGGCGATTTGCCGCACAGTTTCTTTGCTGACATTCCCTAAAGGAAATGCAATATGCGCCAGCTGCCTTTGGGTAAGACCGGTTAGAAAATAGGTCTGGTCTTTCTTGCCGTCGGCTGCCCGGAAAAGCAGGTACCTGCCGGTATCAGGATCTTTCCGGATATTTGCGTAGTGACCGGTTGCGATCTTATCATACCCCATAGTCAGCGCTTTTTCCAAAAGCGCGCCAAATTTTAGCTTTTGATTGCACGTAACACAGGGATTTGGCGTGCCGCCTTGCTCGTAGCAGCCGATAAATGTTTCTACAACCTCTTGACGAAACTGGGAGGTATAATCAAAAACATAAAAATCCATGCCCAGTTGTGCTGCCACATCCCGGGCGTCCTGGGTTTGGGTGTTTTCCCAAAGCCGCATTGTTGCGCCGGCACAGACGTAACCTGCCTGTTGCATCAAATAGGCGGCAACAGAACTGTCCACACCGCCACTCATGGCAATCAGCGCTTTCTTCATGATGATACCTCCTTCCTTGCTTGTTTTAATTTTATCATACCCATCTTGTAAAAGCAAATATTTTGCACAAAAGGGTATGAGGAAATAATTTTATGTAAACAACAGAATATTTAGCTGAAAAAAACAATAAAAATATACAAATTTTTACAAAATTAACAACATTTTCATCCATTAATTCGTAACAAAGTGTAATATTTTTCAAAAAAAGGATTGCATTCAAGGGCGTTGCTTGCTATAATAAATCCAATCAGTGTTCTAAAGGGGATGATGGTGTTGAGAAGACGTGTTTTCAGTCTGTTTTTGACTGTTATTTTGATAGTATCCTTGGTTACTGTGGCGGCTTCTGCAGAGGAAGTACTGAAAATCAGCGACGAAGCAATTGCAATTCTGAAGGCTGAAGAGGGCTTCAGCAAAACACCTTATTGGGATTACGCCCAGTGGACTGTGGGTTACGGCACAAGATGTCCGGATGACAAACTGGAGGAATACAAGAATAACGGTATTTCTGAAAGCGATGCAGAAAAGTTGCTGAAAAATTATCTTGCCAGATTTGAGTCGGAATTATACAAATTTATGAATAAAACCGGCGTAACGTTGACGCAAAATCAATTTGATGCGCTGATGCTCTTTTCCTACAACTGTGGCTCCGGATGGTCTTACGACGCAAATGGCGGCCTTTACAATGCGGTTGTCAGCGGCGCGACGGACAATAAGATTATCGATGCTTTCAGCCGTTGGTGCAATGCCGGTGGACAGATTAAAACATTCCTGCTTCGCCGTCGTTTGTCAGAGGCGAACATTTACATAAACGGTGTTTACTCTCAAACGCCGCCGGATAATTACGGTTACGTTCTTTATGATCCCTGCGGCGGCACAGTTTCCCCCAACGTCCAGGGTTACGACACAGAGCTGACCTCTGAAATGATTCCCATACCTACCTTTACCGGCTATGAATTTAAAGGCTGGTATACTCAGAGAGTGGGCGGCGATAAGATGACTGTTCTGGACAGCAGTGTCAAGAACGGAAGACTCTATGCCCAATGGACAGACGGTAACGGAAACGATCCTGCGCAGGATACAACCGCAGGTATCAAGGTAACGGTCACAACAAACAAGGTGAATGTCCGCCAAGGACCGGGCACCGACTATAAAATTGTCAGCGAGGCCAACGCCGGTGAGGAACTGGTGATTACCGAAACGGCTACCGGTACCGGTTATACCTGGGGAAAATTCCTCGGTGGCTGGATTTGCTTGGATTACACTACCTATGATGAGGCAAGTAAATCGCAAGAGGAAACGAAGACACCGGCTTATCCCCGCATGGGCACGGTAAAGGTATCGGATGCGCTGCGTATACGCAGCGGCCCCAGTACCGGCTACGAAGCTGTAGGCTTTTTGAAAAACGGAGAACGTGTTGAAATATTAGAAGAAAATGTTGCCGGAAGCATGGTTTGGGGCAAGATATCCACTGGCTGGATCAGCTTGGATTATGTGGAGCTGGATCCGGTAAAGGAAGAAACCAAGCCTGAAGAAGAAACAAAGCCGGAAGAAACAATGCCTGAAGAAACGCCTGCAAAAACATGGAAGGGAAAAGTGAATGTTAAGGACTCCTTGCGTGTGCGCAGCGGTCCCGGTACATCCAACGAGGTTGTAGGATATTTGTCCGCCAATGAAACTGTTACC
Organism: Faecousia sp.; assembly: GCA_045658385.1. Classification (GTDB taxonomy): domain Bacteria; phylum Bacillota; class Clostridia; order Oscillospirales; family Oscillospiraceae; genus Faecousia. The sequence continues at coordinate 11,650 of JAZOUW010000049.1, read as the reverse complement.
ATTACGGAGCAAACAACCTCCGGTAGTATGACTTGGGGCAAGATATCCACCGGCTGGATCAGTATGGACTACATTGTGCTGGAAGAATCAGAGTCTGACAGTACGGCAAAAACCGTTACTGGCACAGTGAAGGTAGAGGACTTCCTGCGTGTGCGCAGCGGTCCCGGTACGTCCTACGCCATTTCTGAATATCTTTCTCCCAATGATAAAGTGGAAATCACCGAGCAAAAGACTGTTAACGGTACAGTTTGGGGAAAGATCTCCAGCGGTTGGATTAGTATGGATTATGTGACCGTTTCCGCCGGTAGTACGTCTGACCCGAAGGTTATCAAGACGGTAACGGCAGATTGTCTGCGTGTCCGCAACAAAGCCGGTACTTCCAACACCATCGTAGGCTATTTGTATGCAGGCGCAAAGGTGACCATTACCAAGACCAAAACGGTCAACGGCACAAAGTGGGGTAAAATATCTACCGGCTGGATCAGCATGGACTATGTGAAATAAACGTAAAAGACCGATACCAAGAGGTATCGGTCTTTTCCTTATCCCAAAAAGTAGTCCATTGTCAGCATCAGGCAGAAGCCAACAAGCAGGGCGTAGGTTACACCACGGGTTTCACTGTGGTGGGTTTCCGGGATCATTTCGTCGCTGATGACATAAAGCATCGTGCCACCGGCAAAGGCCAGGGCAAAAGGTAAAACTGCAGAGGATATACTAACAGCAAAGTACCCCAAAAACGTACCGACTACTTCTATAATTCCGGTTGCCAATGCACACAAAAAAGTCCGGGAAGGGCGCATGCCGGCGGCCAGCATCGGCCCAATAATAACCATACCTTCCGGAATATTTTGCAGAGCAATACCTGCAGCAATGGTAAAGGCCTGGGCGTTGTTTCCGGTGCCGAAACCAACGCCTGCGGCAATGCCTTCCGGCAGGTTGTGAATGGCGATTGCCAGTACAAACAGCAATATCTTGTTCAGCTTTTCGGCATTGTCCGGATGGACTTCCTGATCCACACCGGCAAGTCTGTGCAGGTGTGGGACGAGCTTGTCCAGTAAATTCAAAAACAGCGCGCCGCTAAAAACACCTGCAATAGTAATAATCAGGGGGGAGGTTCCCCCAAGTTCCAGTGAGGGGATGATCAGACCGGTGATGGCGGCGCACAGCATGACACCGGCAGCAAAGGAAAGGACAATGTCACTAAATTTGTGAGAAATTTTCTTAAATAAAAAGCCTAAAATTGAGCCGATGACGGTTGCGCCGCCAACGCCCAGGGCAGTAAGTAAAACAATGGTCATAATTTCAGCTCCTTTTGCCTTATTATATGGTGAAAACAAGTGCTTGTCAATTTAGAAGAACAACACAAAATACAAACGGAAAAATTGCTGGAAAAATCCGTCAGAACACTTGCTTTTTTTCTGTTTTCCCAGTATAATAAACTGATTTCTTATAACTATTTACGAAGAGGTTTTGCTGTGTATTTAAAAAGTTTGGAAGTGCAAGGTTTTAAGTCCTTTCCGGACAAAACCATAATACGCTTTGGCGACGATATTACTGCCATCGTAGGACCTAACGGCTCCGGCAAATCGAATATCTCCGATGCTATTTTGTGGGTCATGGGTGAACAAAGCACAAAGACCCTCCGCGGCGCAAAAATGGAGGACGTGATCTTCGGCGGTACCCAAAAGCGCGCGGCTGTCGGTTTTGCCGAAGCAACGCTTACATTGGATAACACCGACAGAGCATTGCCTTACGATTCTGACGAGGTTATGGTCACCCGTCGGTATTACCGCAGCGGCGACAGCGAGTATTATATCAACCGTCAGTCTTCCCGCTTGCGGGACATCCACGAGATGTTTATGGATACCGGCTTGGGCCGTGAGGGTTATTCCAATATCGGTCAGGGAAGAATTGACGAGATTTTGTCCCTGAAAAGCGCGGACCGCCGCGAAATCTTTGAGGAGGCGGCAGGTATTTCCAAGTACCGTCACCGTAAAGAGGAGACAGAGCGTAAGCTTGCCCACACTGAGGATAATCTTCTGCGCATTGGCGACAAGGTTTCGGAACTGGAACTGCAGTTGGAGCCGTTGAAGCAGCAGTCTGAAAAGGCAAAGCGCTATCTGGAAATGAAAGACGAACTCCAGGGCGTGGAGGTTGCTGTTTGGCTGGATACATTGGATAAGCTGTCTGCTGCCGCCAAGAAAGCAGAAGAGGATTATGTTTCTGCGGCCTTTGTTCTGGAGCAGGCCCATAGCGATCTGGACAAGCTGTATGCCCAGTCCGAGCAGTTGGGTGAAAGTCTGCGCCAAAAGGATGCCCAGTTGGAAGACGTCCGTGTGCAGGTGAGTATTTTAGAGGCAACGCATCAGCAGCTGGAAGGTCAGATGGCTGTTTTGCAGGGAAATATCACAAATAATCGGTCCAACATTCAGCGTATCGAAGAAGAACTCCAGGGTCAGGAGGATCGTAGTGGCGGCATTACTGCCCAGCTGGAGCAGACTTACCAAAGAATCCAGCAGATCGAGACAGATCTTGCCCAAAAGGTACAGGCGCTGCAGACGCTGCAGCAGGAATTGGCTGCCATGACTGCCAACGCAGAAGGCATTACCAAGCAGTTCCTGGAACTGCGCGCTACAGAAAGCACACTGACAGCGGACATTGCAGGCCGTGAGGCAGATCTGCAGGGTTTGGATGTGAGCCTGCAGGAAAACAGCGAGCGGTTACAGCAGGTAAAAAGTGATTTGGATGCCGGCGCGGTCAGGGAAACAGAAGCACAGCAAGCACTGGATGAGTGCCGTAGCCAACTGCGTAACGCCCGGGAAGAGGTTACTGCCGCAAACAATATGATTTCCGGCTACGCTTTGCGCCAGCAGACCCGGGCAAAGAAGCGGGATACGTTAAGCGAACAGCTTCGTCAGTTGCAAACCCAGCTGGACGGGGTGCAGGCAAAAGTGCGGGTGTTCCGCGCCATGGAACGGGATTTTGAAAGCTACCAAAAATCTGTTCGTATGGTTATGCAGGAAGCAGGTCGTGGCGGCTTGCGCAATATCCATGGTCCGGTCTCTAAATTGATTCGCACCGATGATGCGTATACAGTTGCCATTGAGATTGCTCTGGGCGGCGCTATGCAGCAAATTGTTGTAGATACCGAGCAGGACAGTAAGGCGGCCATTGCCTATTTGAAGCACACCAACGGCGGCAGGGCAACCTTCCTGCCTATTTCTGTGATTCGCGGCAAGGAGTTGAAGGAGTCCGGTTTGGAAAACAGCCGAGGCTTTGTGGGTGTGGCATCCGAACTGGTCAGATGCGATAAGCGTTACCAGGGTATTGTGGATAATCTGTTGGGAAGAATTGTTATTTCCCAAAACATTGATACAGCTATGGCCATGGCGAAGCAGTATCAAAACCGCTTTAAAATCGTAACCCTGGACGGTCAGGTCATGAACCCCGGCGGCTCTATGACCGGTGGTTCTGTAAATAAAGAAGCCGGTATCCTTAGCCGTGCCAATGAACTGGAAAAGCTGACTGCCCAGGAAGAAGAACTGGAAAGCAGGATGCTTGATTGCGAACAGCAACTGCAGGAGGCCCAGCGGTCTTTGGATCAGGTGGAATTCCAGGTCAGCGCTGCGAAGGATCAGCTTCGGGAAGCAGAAGACCAGGTGCTGCGTCTGCAGGGACAGGAAAAGCAGCATGAGATCATGGTTCAGGCTATTTCCGAGGCTTTGGATACTGCCCGCAGAGAAAAGGAGTCTCTGGACAACAGAGAAAAGGCAGACCGTCAGCGGTATGCTGCACAGCAGGCAAAGCTGCAGGTGTTCAATACCCAGCTGGTCCAGACCAGGGCGCAGATTGCCTCCTTGGAGTGCAGTCAGCAGGATGCTTCCCAGGCTATGAGCAAAATCACCGAGCGGATGACTGCCCTGAAAACAGAAGAAGCGGCATTGGAGGCTGAAAAGAATACTGCCCAGAACCATATTGCCGATTTGCAGACCTTGCGCAGCGGCATGGAAGGCGACCGAGAGAAGAAAATTGCGTTGATCGGGGCAATTGAGGATGATATTCGCCGGGTTCAGGAAGAGATCAAGCAGTTGCAGGAAAAGCAGCAGCTTAACGATGCGGATACCGAACGTATGCGTCAAAACATGACTTCTGTTTTGGAACAGCGCGCCCAGACCGAGGCAGATAAGACCCGTGGCGAACGGGAAGCCCAGGAGAAGAATAAGGATATTCTTAACATGGAGCGCGCCTGCGCCCTTTTGGAGCAGAAGAAAGTCACCACTACCATGGAAGAGCAGCAGATCGTGGACAAGCTGTGGGATTCCTATGAGCTGACGCCCAGCACTGCACCGGAAAAACGGGGGCAGATTGAATCTGTTGCGGCAGGCAATCGCCGCATCGGTGAGTTGAAACGGAAGATTTCTGCTTTGGGTACGCCGAACCTTGGCGCAATCGAGGAATATGCCCGTGTTAACGAACGCTACTCTTATTTGAGCAGCCAGCGGGATGATGTACTTACTTCCAAGCGGGAGTTAGAAAGCATTATCCGGGAAATCACCCAGGAAATGACCACTATTTTTGTGTCGGAGTTCCAGAAGATCAACTATCATTTCGGCGTTGTCTTTGAAGAAATGTTTGGTGGCGGTAAAGGTCAGCTGATCCTGGAAGATCCGGAAGAACCATTGACCTGTGGCATTGAAATTCGTGTGCAGCCTCCCGGAAAACAAGTCAAGACCATCACCTTGCTTTCCGGTGGCGAAAAGGCATTCGTGGCAACTGCGTTGTATTTCTCCATTTTGAAAGTGCGGCCTACGCCTTTCTGTTTGCTGGACGAGATTGATGCGGCATTGGATGACAGAAATGTAGAGCGGTTTGCTTCCTATCTGCATAATTTGAGCAAAAATACCCAGTTTATTGTTATTACCCACCGCCGTGGCACTATGGAGGCATCGGATGTGCTCTACGGTGTTACTATGCAGGAACAGGGCGTCAGCAAGCTGATCCGTCTGGACTTGAACCAGATGGAAGAACAGTTGGGTATTATGGAATAAAGGAGCCAACATGGGATTTTTTGATAAAATCAAATCGGGTCTTGCCAAGACAAGAGATGCCTTGGAGTCTACCCTTGGCAGCGTATTTTCCGGTTTTTCAGAAATTGACGAGGATTTTTATGAGGAACTGGAAGAATGTCTGATTTTGGCTGATCTAGGTGTGGAAACATCGGTAAAAGCAACACAGCTGCTCCGGACGGCTGTCCGTCAGCAGCACCTGAAAACGACAGAGGAGGCAAAGCAGGCCCTGCGGGATATCCTTGTGGATATGCTGGAAGTAGGCTCCGGAGAACTGGACTTTTCCCAAAAGCCTGCGGTGATTCTGGTCATCGGTGTCAACGGCGTAGGTAAGACCACCACCATTGGCAAGCTTGCCGCCCAACTGATTGGGCAGGGCAAGCAGGTACTGCTGGTGGCGGGAGATACCTTCCGGGCAGCGGCGGCAGATCAGCTGGAAATCTGGGCAAACCGGGCAGGGGCATCCCTTGTGCGTCAGCATGAGGGCGCAGACCCGGCGTCGGTTGTCTATGACGGACTTCAGTCTGCCAAGGCAAAGGATGCAGATGTGATTATCATTGACACAGCCGGTCGTTTGCATAACAAACAAAACCTCATGAATGAGCTTAACAAGATCAGCCGCATCGTGGAGAGGGAAATGCCCCATGCATCCAAAGAGGTGCTTTTGGTTTTGGACGGTACTACCGGACAAAACGGCTTGATCCAGGCAAAGCAGTTTAAGGAAATTGCCGGCGTGACCGCTGTGGCGCTGACTAAACTGGATGGCACAGCCAAAGGTGGTATTGTGATTGCGGTGGCAGATACCTTGCAGCTGCCGGTGAAATTTATTGGCGTCGGTGAGCAAATTGACGATTTGATGCCCTTTGAAAGCCGGGCATTTGTGGAGGCACTTTTGTAACATGAAGGTTGTATTAGCAAGTAAAAATAAGCACAAATTGGTTGAAATCAGCAAAATTACCGAGAAATTTAATATCGAATTGGTTCTGCAGTCCGAGTTGGGCGTGGATATCGATGTGGAAGAAACCGGTACTACCTTTGAGGAAAACTCTTTTTTAAAGGCAGAGGCGGTAATGAAGGCAACCGGTCTGCCTGCCCTGGCGGATGATTCCGGTATTGCTGTGGATGCTTTGAACGGTGAACCGGGCGTTTATTCTGCCCGGTACGGCTTTGATGATAGCCTGGACGATTGGGGCAGAGTGCTGCTATTGCTGAAAAATACGGAGCATGTACCCCAGGAACAACGCCAGGCACAGTTTGTCTGCGTGATTACTTTGGTAACCCCGGAGGGACAGACCATTCAAGCCCGGGGTGAGGTGCGTGGTTATCTGACAAGAGAGCCTGCCGGTGAGGGCGGTTTCGGCTATGACCCTATTTTCTATTATCCCCCTTACGGAAAAACCTTGGCTGAGGTTTCCCCGGAGAAAAAGAATGCTGTTTCTCACCGGGCAAACGCCTTAAAGCTGTTTTATGAAAAAATGAAGGAGGCCGGCTATGCTGACCAGTAAAGAAAGAGCGCAGCTTCGCGCCCGGGCAAATACCTTGGAAACTACGCTGATGATCGGCAAGGAAATGATCTCCGATGCACTTATTGCCGAGGCGGAAAATCAGCTGACTACCCGGGAATTGGTAAAGGGCAAGGTGCTGGAGTCTGCTATGATGACACCTCGGGAGGCATGCGACGCTATTTGCGAGGCGACCGGCGCGGAAGGCGTTGCGGTAATCGGTACGAAATTTGTGATATACCGGTTCAGCGAGAAATTGCAGGAGCAAAGAAATGAAACCGGTCGCGCCAAAAAGAAAGCTACACCGGTTTCCAAAGCAAATCCTGTGCGCAAGGGCGCACAGGCTCGTCGGGATGCAGCGCAGAAAGTCCGGCAGCAGAGAAATGAATACTTCCGTCAGCAGGCTATTGAAAAGGCCATCGAACGAGACCGGGAACGTCAGCTGAAGAATCAGTAAAATGCAAGAGGGGAGTGGGTTTATGGAAAGAATCGGCATTTACGGCGGCACATTTAATCCACCGCACATGGGTCATGTCCGGGCGGTGCAGTATGCCGTTACTGCGCTATCTTTGCGTAAAATGCTGGTGATTCCTACCTGTATTTCTCCCCACAAGCAAATGCCGGAAAACACACCAAACCCCGGACAGCGCCTTGCAATGCTGGAAAAGTGTTTTGGTGATGATGAGAAAATTTCCGTATCTTCCATGGAAATGCAGCGCGGTGGCACAAGCTATACTTACGAAACGGTGGCGCAGATAAAAGCGCAGAACCCCCGCGCGGAGCTGGTCTTGTTTATGGGAACAGATATGTTTCAGTCTTTCCTTACATGGAAAAAACCGGAAGAAATTCTGAAGAATGCATCTTTGGCGGTTTTTTATCGGGGTTATAAGAATGAAAAGGACGACATTCTGGCGCAAAAGTCTGTGTTGGAGGCTATGGGCGCCAAGGTGTATTTGGTAGAAAATCCGGTAACCATGATTTCCTCTACGGATTTGCGGCGACTGATAACCTTCCGCTGCGCAGATGAGCATTTGCAGCCGGATGTATGCCGCTACATTTATGAAAATGGTCTGTACGGCGCAAGCCGTGGGTTAAAGAATTTGTCCATGGACGCATTGGAGCAGGCGGTAATCGGTTTGCTGAAGCCAAGCCGGGTTGCTCATGTGATGGGTTGTCGGGATACAGCGGTACGGTTGGCAAAACATTGGGGCGCAAATGAAACGGATGCGGCAAGGGCGGCGCTGCTACACGATATTACAAAGGCTTTGGACGGTCCACTGCAATTTACGTTATGCAAAGCCTACGGGGTAGAGCTTAACAGTTTTGCGTTGGAAAACCCAAAAACGCTCCACGCCCTTACCGGTAGTTTGGTGGCGGAAAGAATTTTTGGTGAAAACCCGGCAGTGGTCAGCGCGATCCGTAGCCATACCACAGGAAAGGCCGATATGAATCTGCTTGAAAAGATCGTTTATGTGGCAGACTATATGGAGCCTAATCGGGATTTTCCCGGAGTGGAGGGCCTGCGCTATCTTGCCGGTACGGATATAGACGGCGCGCTGAAATCAGGTCTTACCATGACGATAAATATGCTCAAACAGCAAGGCAGGGAGATTTCCAATGAATCCTTGGAGGCCCTTGCGTGGCTTGAAAAATATAAATAGTTTCCTTGAAAGGATTGATCGTATGTTAACAGCAAAAGAAGTAGTCTATGAAGTGACCAAGGCGCTGGACAGCAAGAAGGGCGTGGATATCAAGCTTTTGAAAATCGATGAGGTTTCCAGTCTGGCGGATTATTTTCTTATTTGCACCGGTACCTCCAATACCCATGTTAAGACTTTGTGCGACCATGCAGAATACGTCTTTGAGCAGTTGGGTGAGTCGATGTTGGGTCGGGAAGGCCACCGGGGCAATACTTGGGAACTGCTGGATTTCGGCAGTGTAGTGGTGCATGTGTTCACCGAGGAAGCCAGAGCGTTCTATTCTCTGGAACGGCTGTGGGCAGATGCGCAGGAAATTGACATCAGCGAGATCATTATCGCGGAATAAGGAGAGAAGACCATGCAGTACGAACATGGAAAAGTAGAGGCAAAATGGCAAAAATACTGGCAGGAGAATAACACCTTCCATACAGATGTTTGGGATTTTTCCAAGCCGAAATATTATGTTTTGGATATGTTCCCATATCCCTCCGGTGTCGGCCTGCACGCAGGACACCCCGAAGGCTATACCGCAACGGACATTATGTCCCGCATGAAACGGATGCAGGGCTACAATGTGCTGCACCCCATGGGTTATGACTCCTTTGGTCTGCCTGCGGAGCAGTATGCAGTCAGCACCGGCAATCATCCAGACGGCTTTACCCAGGAAAATATCCAAACTTTTTCCAAGCAACTCAAAGAGCTGGGCTTTGACTATGACTGGTCCAAGATGGTGGCTACTTCTGACCCGGATTTCTACAAATGGACACAGTGGATTTTCAAGAAGCTATATGAGGCAGGCTATGCCAAGCGTATTGAAATGCCTGTAAACTGGTGTGAAGAACTGGGTACTGTTCTTGCCAATGACGAGGTTATTGACGGCAAGTCTGAGCGCGGCGGCTATCCTGTTGTGAAGAAAAATATGATGCAGTGGGTTATTGACCAGCCTGCCTTTGCAGAAAAACTGCTGGAGGGACTGGAAGAGATTGACTGGCCCGAATCCACCAAGGAGATCCAGCGCAACTGGATCGGCAAGTCCACCGGCGTAGAGGTAGACTTCAAGCTGGCAGGTGGCGGTGAATTCTCCATTTACACCACCTGTATCGAAACTATTTACGGTATTACCTTTATGGTTCTGGCTCCTGACGGAAAGATCGTGCAGGGTCTTATGGACCGTGTGGAAAACCGGGAAGAAGTGGAAGCATATATTGCGGAAGCTGCAAAGAAGAGCGATATTGACCGTACTGTCGCCAGCAAGACCAAGACCGGTTGCCCCTTGAAGGGCGTATATGCCATTAATCCTGTCAACGGCAAGGAAGTGCCGGTGTTTATCGGTGACTTTGTCCTGGGTAATTATGGTACAGGCGCAGTTATGGCTGTACCCAGCCACGATCAGCGCGACTTCGAATACGCTGTTGCCCACAATATTCCTATGATCCAGGTCATTGAAGGTCGTGATGTGTTCGAATGCGCCTTTGAAAAGCAGGATTATCTGGGTAAGGGGTGCAGACTGTGCAACTCCGAGGAGTTTACCGGTCTGACGGTTGAAGAGGCGAAGGAAGCCATTACCGAAAAACTGGAAAAAGCCGGTGTCGCCAGGAGAAAGAATAACTATCACTTCCGGGAGTGGATTTTTGCCCGGCAGCGCTACTGGGGCGAGCCTGTTCCTTGCGTTTACACCGAGGACGGCAAGACCGTATTTCTGCCCGATGAGGAGCTGCCTTTGGTTTTGCCAAAGCTGGAAGATTACAAGGGCCGCAACGGTCAGGCGCCTCTGGAAAATGCCACCGCGTGGAAGCAGTATGATGCCAACGGTATTAAGGGCATCCGCGAGACCTCCACGATGCCCGGCAGCGCCGGCTCTTCCTGGTACTATCTGCGTTACATCGACCCTAAGAACGAAAACGCCTTCTGCGATCCGGAGCTTGCTAAGCACTGGATGCCTGTCGACCTCTACATTGGTGGTCCGGAGCATGCTGTGGGCCATTTAATCTATTCGCGTATCTGGAATCGTTTCTTGTACGATAACGGTCTTTCTCCTGTGAAAGAGCCCTTCAAGAAGCTTGTCCACCAAGGCATGATCCTGGGTGAAAACGGTATCAAGATGGGCAAGCGCTTCCCGGAATTTGTTGTTAACCCCAGCGATGTGGTTCGCGAATACGGCGCGGACACCCTGCGGCTTTACGAAATGTTTATGGGCCCGCTGGAGGTTTCCAAGCCTTGGAGTACCACCGCTGTGGCAGGCTCCCGGAAGTTTATCAACCGTGTGTGGAATTTCTTTACCGAGCCCCCAAATATCACCGAGGAAAACGACGGCAAGCTGACCAAGGTCTACCACCAGACGGTTAAGAAAGTCACTAACGATTATGAGGTATTGGGTTTCAATACCGCCATTGCTCAAATGATGGTCTTTGTCAATGAGGTGTATAAGAACGGCACTTGCCCCAGAGAATATGCAGAAGGCTTTATCAAGATGATTTCCTGCATTATTCCTCATGTGGGTGAGGAGATCTGGCAGGCCTTGGGTCATAATGACACCATCGCCTTTGAAAGTTGGCCTACTTACGACGAAGAAAAGTGCAAGGATTCTGAGATCACCTTTGCTGTGCAGATCAACGGCAAAATGCGCGGCACTGTGGTCATGAGCGCCGACCTTCCCGACGAGGAAGTGGTCAGCAATGTGGTCGCCGATGAGAAAATCGCTAACTTCCTGCAAAAGCAAGGCGGCAGTATTATTAAGACTATTGTGGTCAAAAATAAATTGGTCAATTTGATTGTAAAATAAGTATTTTTCCATAATCGGATAAAATTCCCCGAATTCTATCTTGACATTTGTCTGAAAAAAGCTTATAATACTTTAGCCTGCAAGTCAGGCCCTGAACGCATCCTGGAAATAGCCGGATGCCATCGGAGGGAGGGAAAACCATGTCTGAAATTCGCGTTAAGGAGAACGAGTCTCTGGAGAGCGCACTGCGTCGCTTTAAGCGTTACTGCGCCAAGGAGGGCGTTATCGCCGAATATAAGAAGCGCGAGCATTATGTCAGCCCCAGCCTGAAGCGTAAGCAGAAGTCTGAAGCTGCCCGTAAGAACAAGAGAAAGTTCTATTAATATTCCCTCATCTTGTTATGCTCAAAAACCCCTTGTCAATCGACAAGGGGTTTTCTTTTGCCCAGTTGCTGGTATAGACCGATGGACTTTTCGATGCCGAGGCTGTCCGCTTCCTTTAATAGGGCATCCAACTGGTCGGCGGTGCGGTAGAGGAAGAAATGGACCTTTTCAGAATCCATTTGGCATCGGTAGCGGCAATGCAGTGTTTCTTCTATGAAGGTTTCCTCTTGCGCCTGCGCATAGGGAAGGGGAGATATCTGGCAGCCGTCGTGGGTTA
>JAZOUW010000048.1:0-9754 GCA_045658385.1 Faecousia sp. | reverse complement strand
GGCAAATAAAAGCCGCCCCCGGAAGGGGGCAGCCAGTAATCATTTGCGGTTGGCGAACCGTTCATGCGTCTTAAGACGCGGCTGTATCAGGCCCTTATAGGGCCAGTGCAAGCCACCGGCTAAGCCGGTGGTCTTGACTATGCATTTTAAAAGAGGAAGCGGTTGCTTCCTCTTTTTACTGTCGGTCATAAATAATCAGCAGTGTGCCAGATTGCACGGATATGCGGGCTTCTTTGCCGGTGAAGTGATTGCTCACGCCCAGGGGAAAGCCGGCAGTCAGTATGCCGTTTTCCAGAGGGTATTTCAGATTTTCCAGGGTAACGCCGGTGGCGTCGCCGCCCAGACAGAACACCGATACCGTACCGGTGGCGGCGGCGGGAAGGGTCAGCGCGCCATCTTTGCAGACGGTTGCTATCTGGGTGTTGCCCACAAGGGCGCCGGTTGCGCCCTTTTCCGCCAGGAACAAAAGGGTCTGCAGATTGGCGATGGTATGGTCAAGTCTTGGACCGTCCAGCGCGCCGTAGAGGGTAAAGCGCTGATAGCCTTTGTTAAGTCCGTGGCGAACTGCCAGCATGGCGTCGGTATCGTCCTTTTCCACCGGGAACACCGTGGCCTTTTCTGGCACGAAGCCCAGAGAGTCGAAATCTCCCAAAACAGCGTCGGGGACAATGCCTAAAGTCTGGGCATGCCGGTAGCCGCCGTCGGCGGCAATGACATAATCGCCTTTTTTAATGGGTCGTACCAGAGAATCAAATTCCCCGGCGCAGAAGATAACACAAGTTGACACAATCGGGGCTCCTTACATTTAAGAATGAAAAATTAAGAATTAAGAATTCTTCATCCTTAATTCTTAAATGTGCATTTCCAGCGGGGTGCGTTTTCGTTCCCAAAGCAGGCCCTTGGGGTAGAAAAACCGGACCTTTTCCTTTGCCAGACGGAAGGTGATGTCTTTGGCGGTCATCAGTTCGCCGTCCAGATTGATGGGGGTGTCCTTGTCACAATGAACGGTGATTTTGTCCGTGAGAACGTGGCGGACGATGTCCGGCAACTGGGCATACTGACCGTTTTTGTACTTGCCGATGACGCCGGGAACTTGCAAAAGGGAAACCTTGTCCACCAGCAGCACATCCAAAAGACCGTCTGCCGGGTCGGCTTCCGGCACAGGGTTGAAGCCGCCACCGTAAAAGCGGCCGTTGCAGATGCAGATCATCGTCATTTCCGCATCGATGGTTTCTCCGTTTACCTCTACGGTGTAATGCTCGGAAATGCCACGGAAAAGGTTAATGACCGTGGACACCGCATAGGCCCGGAAACCGGATAGCAGGGGGATGCGCTTGTAGCCGGCAACATCCGTGCCGATGCGGGCATCCAGACCCACGGAGCAGATGTTTAAGGAAAGCCGGTCATTGCAGCGGATCATATCAAATTCTGCTTCGTCGCAATCAATCAGGCGGTTTAAGTCGAAAAAGGCCTTGGGGTCATCGAACAGCTTAACAAAATCGTTGCCGCTGCCTCCGGAAAATACCGTTACTGCGGCGTTGGGAAAGCCTGCCGCGCCGGAGGCCACTTCGTTTAATGTGCCGTCACCGCCGCAGGCGTAAATGCGCACCGGCGCACCGGCCAAAGCCGCTTCCCGGGCGGCGCGTTCACAGTCTCCCGGGGCGGTGGACACATAGATCTTGTAGTTTAAGCCCTTCTCCCGGCAAACTCTGCGAATCATTTCTTTATACAGTTTTGTCCGGTTTTTGCTGCCGGCGGCAGGGTTGATGATGAACAAATGTTGCATATCTCTTTCTCCATTTAAGAATTAAGAAACAAGAGGTAAGAATTGAAAACGGCTGTGTTGCCTCCGTTGACAAATCGAAACGCGGGCGAAGGCGCTGCACGAAAAGCGCCAAGCTTTCTTAAGGCAGTTCGCCCTACAGGCAATTCTTCATCTTCTTCTTGTGTTGTCCGTGAACATATACAGGTCGCATTTGATTTTGCCGTTGTAGAACTTACGCTTTTTGTCGGCGCGTTTGCCAAACCAATGCTCAAATTCCGGCTCGGAGGTAATGATGTATTTCTTCCAGCCGTTGGCATATTTCAGGTGGCGGCCCAATGCGCTGTAAAGCCGCTGGGCGCTGTTGATTTCCATCATCCGCTGGCCGTAAGGGGGATTGGACACCAGAATCCCTTCGGCGGCGGGCAGGTCCATTTTGGTGGCGTCGCCGTCCTGAAAGGTTACGCAGTCAGAAACGCCGGCCTTTCTTGCGTTGGCAAAGCTCAGGGACACGCAGGAAGGGTCGTTATCCGCCCCCAAAATCCGGTATTTGCCGGAAAACTCCTTGTCTTTGGATTCCTCTCTTGCCTGCTTCCAGACTGTTTCCGGTAGGAAGGGATATTCCTGGGCGGCAAAGCTGCGGTTTAATCCCGGGGCGCGGTTTTTGGCAATCAGCGCCGCCTCAATGGGGATCGTTCCCGAGCCGCAGAAGGGGTCAAAAAAGAACTCTCTGCCCCGGTAGCGGGTCAGCTGGACCATGCCGGCGGCTAAAGTTTCGTGCAGAGGCGCGTCGTTGCTTACCGCCCGGTAGCCACGCTTGTGCAGACCTTGTCCGGAGGTGTCCAGAGATAAGGTCACATTGTCGTTTAAAACGGTAAAGTGCAGCTGGAAGGTCACGCCGGTTTCCGGCAGCCAAGTCAGACCGTACTTTTCTCCAAGGCGTTTACTGGCGGCCTTTTTGATAATGGCCTGACAGTCGGAAACGCTCATCAGCTGGCTGTTTAAGCAGTGCCCCTTCACCGGGAACCGGCCGTCTTTGGGAATATAGTCCTCTAGATTGACCCGGTAGACTCCCTGAAACAGCTCCTCAAAGGTCTTGGCGGGAAATTGCGCCAAAACGATCATGATCCGTTCACCGGTGCGCAGGCAGATGTTGGCCCTTGCCAAAGCGTTTTCGTCACCGGAAAACAGCACCCGCCGGTCCTCTACCCGGACATTTTCCATATTCAGCCGGCGCAGCTCGTCACCGGCAATGCCCTCCAAGCCAAACAGACAGGGGGCAACCATTTGGTATGTCATAAATCTCTCCTTAAGGAATGATTTTGTTCTTTTTCAGGTAGCGCTCTTCTTCGGAAAAGACACAGCCGCAGTATTTTTGCATATAAAATTCCTCGCTGCGGGCGAATTCCTGCCCCGCCTTGAAAAAGGGACGGAAGTCCCGGTAGAGAAATTCCACGCCGTATGCCTCTGCTGCTTTTTCTGCCACCGCCTTCATCAGCCCGTGGTCTTGGTAGGGGCTGATAAACAAAGAGCTGGTAAAGCTGTCAAAGCCTTGTTCTTTGGCTGCCTTGGCGGTCTCAAACAGCCGCATTTCGTAGCACTTCCGGCAGCGGTTTCCGATGTCCTCCGCCACGTTGCGGACAAAGGGGCGCAGGGCGTAGTCGTTTTGCTCCAAAAGGGGCAGACCGATGGCTTCTGTATATGCCCGGACACAGTTGCGCCGGGCCCGGTACTCCGTAAAAGGGTGGATGTTGGGGTTATACCAAAAACCGGTCACCCGGATGTTTTCTTCCTGCAGCGCCCGGATGCACTGATTGGCGCAGGGGGCGCAGCATATATGTAATAATGTTTTCATGTAATCACCGGGTTTAGTATATCACTAATTAGCTGCTATTGCAAACAGATTTCCACAGACTTTTTCCTTCGGGTGTGGTAAACTCTTGACGAGGGACAACCTTTTCCTTTATGATAAGGAAAAGGAGGCGGTTCTGTGGACCAGCAGTTTATGGAGATGGCGTTGCTTCTGGCAAAAGAGGCGGCGGCAGAGGGAGAAGTGCCGGTGGGGTGCGTCATTGTCAGGGACGGCGTGGTAGTTGGTACCGGGCGCAACCGCCGGGAAACCGGCAAATCTGCCCTGGCCCACGCGGAGATCGAAGCCATCGGCAACGCCTGCAAAACTTTGGGCGGCTGGCGGCTGTGGCAATGCACACTGTATGTAACACTGGAGCCCTGCCCTATGTGCGCCGGGGCAATTGTGAACGCAAGGATCCCCCGGGTGGTCTTTGGGGCATCGGATACCAAGTGCGGCGCCTGCGGCTCGGTGTGCGATATCTTTTCCATGGACTTTAATCACCGTCCCCAAGTGGATAAAGGGGTCATGGAAGAAGAATGCAGCAGCATTTTGACAGATTTCTTTAAGAAGTTAAGACAACGAAAGGAAAAACAATAGATTGCCATGCCACTTTGTGGCTCGCAATGACAAACCGGGAAAGAGGCAGAGAGATAACTCTCTGCCTCTTGTTTTTGCAAAGGAGCGATTTATGGACTGGGAGAAAACAACCTTACGTGTGGGCGCGGCGGCGGTGGCTGTGGCGATTTTGTTCCGTTTGATGAGTGTCGGGGGTCTGGGGGTGCTGACCCGGGCGCTGACTAGTCCGGAATTCGCCGCGGCGGTGTTACTTATGGAGACGGGCAGGGCGGTCAAGCCCGGGCAGACCCCAACTGCCCCCACCCAGCCGGAAGTTGCCGCCCCCACCCAGCCGGAAGTCACCGCCCCCACCCAGCCGGAGACCACCGCCTCCACAGAGCCGACGACCCCGGAAACCGTACCGGAAACCACCGCGCCGGAAGCGGCAGTGGCGGTGTTTGCCGAAAAGGATGCGTCATTGGTGAGCGTCAACAGCGTCTGCGGCTACGAGGCGAATGTAAAGGCGCTGCTGCAAACGCCCCTTTCCTGGGATTTGACGGAGGAAAAGCCTACGGTGCTGATTATCCACAGCCATGCCACCGAAAGCTATAAAGGTACTTCCGGCTATCGCTCCAAAAACGAAAAGAAGAATGTAGTTGCCATCGGGGCGGCACTGGAAAAGGTGCTGGAAAAGGGGGGAATTCAAGTGGTCCATGACAAGACGTTACACGACAGCCCCTCCTATAACAATGCCTACAACAACGCCCGGCAGAGCATAGAGAAGTACCTGAAAAAGTATCCCTCTATCCGGCTGGTGCTGGATATCCACAGAGATTCGGTGGAGGATGAAAGCGGAAAGCAGATGCAATTCACCCAAAAAGTAGACGGCACGGCCACCGCCCGGCTGATGCTGGTGGTGGGTACGGACGCCGGGGGACTTGTCCACCCCAATTGGCCGGAAAACATGTCCCTGGCAGTGAAGCTTCATGCCCAGCTGGAAAAGAACACCCCCGGGATTTGTCGGGCAATCAGCTTTCGTTCCCAGCGGTTTAATCAGGACCTTTCCCCGGGGGCGCTGATTGTGGAGGTGGGGTCGGCGGGCAATACCCAAAAGGAAGCATTGGCAGCCGTCAGGCTGCTGGGAAATGCTATCATCGATTTGGCGCAAGGAGCAAACGAAAAATAGGATTGCGTTGTGTTTCGGGCGGGCAGTCCGGAGACCTGTCCCCGGGGGCAATCCGTAACTCATAAGAGGTTCCACCAGGCGGGCTTGTGGGCATCCATCATCGCCTGTACCAGCTGGGCGATGCGGGCGGCGGTGGCGGCAAAATCAGCGCCGGCGCCGGCCTTTGCGTGAATGTCCAGCTGCGCCAGCAGACCGTCAATCTCGTCCATGGGGGCGTGGTCGGAAAACACCGCCACAAAATGCCACCGCTTTTCCCAGTCGGTTTTTGCTGTTTGTCCCAATTGAGCAGCGGCGGGCAAGTCTCCGGAAAGACTCAACCGGGCTGCTTTCTCCAGATTCTGCGCAATGGGGGTGTGAATGGTTTCGGTGGCGGCGGTGACAAAAAAACCGAAGGCCAGCAATGCCAGCAGCAGTCCGATGCCCAGCCATAATTTGCCCATATTACCCCTCCTTTCGGTAAAAGAGGATGTGCTCTGTTCCGTCCACCGTCAAAAGATAGGTGCTTTTGACAGTGGCGTTTCTTTGCTTCAGTACCTTTCCCAGCCAGACATCGTCCTTGCCGGCTTTTTTCAGGTTTTCCCGGAGCAATGTTCCGTCGGAAATCACCGTCAAAGGGATATACTGCTTTTTGGTCTGAATGCCCGCCTCCCTGGCGGTGGCGGGGCGGTCCTTGGGGTAGGGGAAAACGGAAAGATTGCCGTTGGTCTCCAAAATGGCGTACTGGACACTTTGCAGGTCCAGGATGTCCTTTTGCCGCAGATGGCCTGTCAGCTCGTCCAGCGTAATGCGGGTTTTTTGAAGATTTTCCTGCATGATATTGCCGTTTTCAATTAAAATGACCGGTTTTCCGCACAATAGCTTGCGCACAGCTGTGCTTTTTAAGGACAGGTGCGACAGCACCAGCTCCACCCCAAGCACCGTCAAAATCGGCACCATTCCCGAAAACAGCGGGATGCCTCCGTCCTGCATAGGAATGGCGGCAAGGTTCGCTACCAGCATCGTTACCACAAACTCTGCCGGCTCCAGTTCCCCAATCTGCCGCTTGCCCATCAGCCGGATGACCAAAATCAAAACGCTGTAAAGCACGATGGTGCGAATGTAAGAAAGAAACAATTTACCCACCTCGCCCTTAATATTTCCTTGGAAAAGGCGGATTATGCAAGCTTTACATTTGAGAGGATTGCTGATACAATATAGAATAGTTAAGAATTAAGGATTAAGAATGGATGTGTTGCCTGCGCAACGACTTGAATGATTCATTCTTAATTCTTAATTTTCTGCGCCAAGAGTTCCATCGACAAAGGAGTGATCATGCGGCATGCTGGAAAAATTGCAGGCGGTGGAAAGCCGATTTGAGGAGATCTGCGCCCGGGCAGAGCAGCCGGATTTTTATAACGACCCGAAAAAAGCTGCCGCTACGCTGCGGGAGCGAAACCGGTTAGAGCCTATTGTAGAGGCTTACCGGGCCTATACGCAGGCGGTGCAGGATATGGCAGAAGCCGAGGAGCTGATGAGTGATCCGGAAATGAAGGAGCTTTGCCAGCAGACCTATCAGCAGGCAAAGCAGGACAAAGAAGCCCTTCACGAGAAATTGCAGATCTTACTGCTGCCCAGAGATCCCAACGACGACAAGGATGTAATCGTGGAGATCCGGGGCGGTGTCGGCGGCGAGGAAAGCGCGCTGTTTGCCCACAGCTTGTTCAGAATGTATTCCATGTACGCTGCCCAGAAGGGCTGGAAGGTGGAGTTGCTCAACTACAACGAAACAGAGCTGGGGGGCGTGAAGGAAGCGGACTTTGTGATTGCCGGCGCGGGGGCGTACTCAAGGCTGAAATACGAGTCCGGCGTCCACCGGGTACAGCGGGTGCCGGAGACCGAGTCCGGCGGCCGTGTCCACACCTCCACCGCTACGGTGGCGGTGCTGCCGGAAATGGAAGAGGTGGACGTGCAAATCAACCCGGCAGATATTGAAATGCAGGTTTATCGTGCCTCCGGCGCAGGAGGTCAGCACGTCAACAAGACAAGCTCCGCGGTGCGGCTGATTCACAAGCCTACCGGCATCGTGGTGGCTTGCCAGGAGGAACGCAGTCAGCTGCAGAACCGGGAAAAGTGTATGCGGATGCTGGCGTCCAAGCTTTACGAGATGGAGCAGGAGAAAATCCAGTCGGAAAACGACGGTCTGCGCCGCAGTCAGGTTGGCACGGGTATGCGTAATGAGCGTATCCGTACCTACAATTTCCCCCAGGGCAGAGTGACGGACCATCGCATCGGCCTTACATTATATAAAATAGATGCAATTATGAACGGCGGCATTGACGAGATCGTCGACGCATTGGCCACCGCCGATCAGGCAGAAAAATTAAAGAATGAAAAATGAAGAATTAAGAATTGAATTCTTAACGCCTGATTTTTCATTCCCTGAAAGGAACTTTATGGAATTTGTTACAAACAGTCCGGAGCAGACGGAGGCGCTGGGGGCGGCGCTGGGGGCGGCTTTGCAGCCCGGGACGGTGATCGCCTTTACCGGGGATCTGGGGGCGGGAAAGACTGCCTTTACCCGGGGCCTTGCCGGTGGTCTGGGGGCAACAGAACGGGTCACCAGTCCCACCTACACCATTGTAAATGAATACTTAAGCGGGAAAATGCCTCTGTTTCATTTTGATATGTACCGGCTGGGGTCTTCTGACGAGCTGTTTGATATCGGCTGGGAGGACTATCTGCACCGGGGCGGTGTGTGCGCCGTGGAGTGGAGCGAAAACGTGCGCGACGCCATGGAAGATGCCATTACCGTTTGCATAGAAAAGCTTTCAGAAAACACCCGGAAAATCACCATAGAAGGAGGGGTCGGGTTTGTATTTACTGGCCTTTGAATCGTCGGCAATTGCAGCCTCGGTTGCGCTGTTCCGGGACGGGGCGCTGCTGGCAGAGGAATATCAGAATACCGGCCTGACCCACAGCCAGACCCTGCTGCCTATGGCCCAAAAGCTGCTTGCGCAGCATGCTTTGCAGCCTGCGGATATTGATGCAGTGGCAGTGGCGGCAGGTCCGGGCAGCTTTACCGGGGTGCGTATTGGCGTTGCCGCGGCGAAGGGCTTCGCCTGGGGCGCGGAAAAGCCTTGCTACGGCGTGTCTACGCTGGAATCCATGGCCCGCCAGATGGGCGATTTTGCAGGGTATATCCTGCCGGTGATGGACGCCCGGCGGCAGCAGGTGTATACGGCGCTGTTTGAAAGCGACGGAAGAAAGGTTTCCCGGCTGTGGGAAGATCAGGCCATTTCTTTAGAGCAGCTTGCCGGCGGAATAAAAACTTTGGAAAAACCCATATTTTTAGTTGGCGACGGCAGTATTTTGTGCTATAATACATTAAAAGAGCAGATTCCCGCTTTGGTGTTGCAGCCGGAGGAGAAGATGCACCAGCGGGCCCGGGGCGTAGGTCTGGCGGCTTTCGCGGCCATTGAAGCGGGCGCAGCCGGCAACGCCGCTGCCCTGACACCCAATTACCTCCGCCTTTCCCAGGCAGAACGGGAAAGATTAGAGAAAATGCAGAAATAAAAAGGAGATAGAAAACTATGGCAAATGTTCACATTTTGGACCATCCTCTGATTCAGCATAAGCTGGCGATCCTCCGCAGCAAGAACACCTCTGTGAAGGAATTTCGCGAGCTGATCGGTGAAATTTCCGGTCTGATGTGCTACGAGGCAACCCGGAATCTACCCACCAAAGAGGTGGAAGTGATGACCCCCGTTGCCCCGGCAAAGTGCCGCCGTCTGGCAGGCAAGAAGCTGGCAATCATCCCCATTCTCCGGGCCGGTCTGGGCATGGTGGATGCCATAGTAGAGCTGATTCCCTCTGCAAAGATCGGTCACATCGGCTTGTATCGGGATCCGGAGACCCATCTGCCTGTGGAGTACTACTGCAAGCTGCCGGAGGATATTGAAAACCGACAGGTTTTTGTGGTGGACCCCATGCTGGCTACCGGCGGCAGCGCCGTGGCGGCCATCGACTTTTTGTAGCAGCACGGTTGCAAAAAAATTACGATGATGAACATCATCGGCTGCCCCGAGGGCATTGCTGCTGTGCAAAAAGCGCACCCGGACGTGGACATCTATCTGGCTGCCTGCGACGAAAAGCTCAACGAGCATGCCTACATCGTTCCCGGTCTGGGCGATGCCGGCGACAGAATCTTTGGCACGAAATAAGAAAAAGCCACCCTGCGGGGTGGCTTTTCAGTCTGTCAAAAAACTTGTTTTTTGGCAGACTGACAGAGGTCAAAGAAACGCCAAAGACAAGCAACGCGACCCCGAAGTGTATGTGGATACTCGAGAGGGGAGCGTTGTGCAGTAAGCCAAAACACCTTGCGCAGCAAGCTTTTTACACCTTATCCGTCAAGAATCAAAGA
>JAZOUW010000047.1:0-7598 GCA_045658385.1 Faecousia sp. | reverse complement strand
AGAAAGCCAAGATGAAGCAGAGTATGTCCAGAGTTGCCAAGTGCATTGACAACGGCCCAATGGAAGGTTTCTGGGGCATTCTGAAACGAGAGAGATATTACGGCAAGCGGTTTGCGAGCCGTAACGAGCTTGTACAGATGATTGAGGACTACATCACTTACTACAACAACCGCCGTGTACAACGCAATCTGGGCGTTCTGACACCGATGGAGAAGCACTACAGCTATCCATTGGCAGCATAAAAAGACTTCCGGTAACCCAAAACAGGTCACCGGAAGCAAGGAAATTTTTATTTTATTTCACTGTCTACTTGACGGGGAGCAGTTCAAATTGGTAACGCACTTTTTGTTTAGATTTTTTCCAGATAGTGGACACCGGGAATTTCGCTGATTTCCGTCAGGAGTTCAGTATGCTTTCTGCGCTTTTTCAGTTTCAGGAAAGCAAAATATGCCCGCAGCTCTTTTTCGTCTGCATCGTCGGTAGCTTGCTCCTGCTGAATGTCCATGATGGTGATATCCTTTTCCCGGATAACACGCAGGAACTGCCCCAGGGCGCATTCCTCTTTCAACTCCACATAGATCTCCAGTATTTTGCTCTTGCGTTGCACGTTGCTGTCGATAAACTGGATAATGGTCATGACCAGGAAAACGGTAACGCCACCGACAATAGCAGCCTCGTAGAAGCCAATGCCAATGGCAAGACCGACGCCGGCAGCGGTCCAAAGGCCGGCGGCAGTGGTAAGACCCTTGACCTGATTGCGCCGGGTCACCATGATGGTACCGGCACCCAGAAAACCGATGCCGCTGACCACCTGTGCGCCCATACGCACCGGGTCGCCGGTGCCAAAGGTCTGGTAAATGTATTGGTTTGTCAGCATCACCAGACATGCACCCAGGCACACAACCATGTATGTACGCAGACCCGCAGGACGGCTTTTCAGTTCTCGCTCCATGCCAATCAGACCGCCTATCACAACAGAACAGACAATTCGCATGATCACGGCGAAATAAGTAACTTCTCTTAATGTTAATTCCATTTCAGCACCTCCGTATTCAGTCTATGTCAGCGCCAAGGAGAGTTTGCTCTCTGCCTTGACAGGTGAAAAGAATAACTTGTTTATCAGATGCTTCCTGTTTGAGGATTTCCAACGCTTTGGTAAGGCGCGCATCGTCAAAACGTACCAATGCATCGTCCAGAATCAGAGGCGCATTGGGTGTCAGCTCCCGGGCAACAGCAAGGCGCAGCGCAAGATACAGCTGATCAATGGTGCCGTCACTACGCCGACGCAGCTCCTGCAACGTAACTTCGTCTACAGAGGCGGTTTGCAAACCCATATCCTCATCCAATGTGATTCGCTGATAGCGACCGTCGGTAAGCTTGCTGAACAGCTCCCGGGCAACGGTAGTGATTCGGGGGGAAAACCGCCGTTGCAGAGCCAAAGATGTTTTATAAAGGGCATCCTGGGCAAGGTCGATTGCTGCACTGTAGCTTTCCAATCGCTGCAATCGACGGCTTAAGGCATCCAGCTTGGCCTGCATTGCAGCCGGCTGTCCCAGGGCTTGCATACGGCCTTTATTTTGCGCAATGCTTTCGTTTGTTTGCTGCAACACCAATTTTGTCTGGGCCAAAAGGAAATCTGTTTCCTGGGCGTCCTGCGTAAGGGAATCCGGCGCTTTTGGCTTTGGCGCAGTTTTTGCCATGGCTGCCAAAGCACCGGCATGGTCTTTGGCGCGCTGTAATTCCTGTTGCGCCCGGTCAAGGTCTTGCCACATAGAAAGGGCGTTTTCAAAAAACGTTTGTTTTTCGGAAAGGCTTTGCGTTCCGGCAAAGGCTTCAAGCTGCGCCCGGTAAGCTTCCTGCTGCTGTGTAAAGATGTGGGCTTGGGCGGTATAGCTTTCCAGCCTTCTTTCGTAGTCTGCCATGTTTGCAGCGTACTGTGTAGCTATCGCATGCCAGTTTTCCGGCGCTTGCCCCGGATAGCGACCGGCAAGCCGGAGTAATGCTTCATTTGTCTTTTTGCGATTATGAAGGCTGACGAAAAGTATTGTCAAAGAAGATAAGCAGATAATACTGCCGCCAATCAACACCGGCACAAAAAAGAAAATGTCCAGCAAAGCGTTTAGCAAAATGCTGCATCCGCTAACAAGAAAAACGATTGCAGTCAACACAATGGCATGACCTTCGCTTTTATATTGCGCTGTCAGCGCCTTGTGCGATTCAAAGTCTGCTGCGGCAGTTTCCACGGCTTGCCGTGGGGATAAATCCGCAAAACAGGTAGGCACGGAAGGCTGCGCGGGTTTCTCCGGCAATGTCTGTTGCTGCCGGAGAAGCAGATCAGACTGCATCTGCAGCTCGTTGGCTTTCCGACAACCTTCCCTGGCATCTTCCCGAGCGGGCAGGGAAGCTGTGATTTCTTTCAAAGCATCCAGTTTTTGTTGCGCATCGCCGGCGGCCTTTTGGGCATTGGCTACCTGTCGGGCATCTGCCTGGGCAGATGCGTATTGCAGCGCGCATTTATGATTCTCCAGCGCGTCAAGCCGGACGCTTAAGTCTGCACGTTCATTTTCCAGCTGTTGGGATTGCGCGTGCAGCTCCTGCAACTCCCAAAGCTGTTCCTTCAGCTGGGCATATTGGGCCTCCGCTTCCGGAATTAAACCGTTCGCCCGGTTGGAACGGCATTTATTTTTCAAATCCCGCAGAGTCTGCCGCAGCTTGTCTGCATCGTCAGTTTCATCACCGGTGGTTACCAGATTGTTCAGTCTGCGGCGCAATGCGTCATCCTGGGTTACCGGCAGATCAGCCAGTTTTAAAAAGCCTGCCCGCACAAATACATTGCGCTCTACGCCTAAAAGCGTTTGACCGCAGTTGGCGGCGGTAAGTTCCGGAATGTCAATGCCGGTGGCGGTTTCATAGGCGCGGAAATTACCCAAAGGCAAGCGCTGATTGGAGCTGCGTTCAATGGTGATATCCCGCCCATTCCAGGAAAGATCAATCTTGCCGGACATGGGACTGCCGGACCAGGGGGCATAGCGGTCTTTATCTGCAACAGAGTCCAGCTTGGTACGTTCCTTTGTATCGATGCCGTAAAGCATGTTCAGCAGGAAAGCACACCAGGTGCTTTTGCCCCATTCGTTGGGAGCGTTGATAATGTTCAGTCCCGGCTGGAGTGTTAATGTCTGGTTTTCCAGCTTGCCGAAGGTGGCGGTCATAGAATAGATTCTCATGGCAAAACCACCTCCTGACCGTCTAAAATACTGCGACAGATCCGGGCAGCCAGAGTCGCTCTTTGGGAAAGCACCTCGCTGGGAGAATCGGCAGAATCCTTTAACATAGCAAAAAGCATACCTTCCAAAGTGTCGCTGTCAATGTTTTCCCAAAGCGCCGGCATGGGAATGGTGGCATCCCGCAATGTAAGATTGGGAATATGAGAGAATTGCTTTGTCAGCGCCTCCATGTCCAGGCTGTCACTGTAGCCGGTGACGGTAATGCGGTAAAAATTACTGCTTTCAATGGCGGGTAGCACCTGCGCAATTGCGGCAACAGGATCTTCTCCGGCGTCAACAGTTTCGTCGTAAAATCTGGGGGTGTCCAGGGGGATGAATTCTGCTGTTACTGTTTCATCCAAGATGGCAACAATAACGCCCTTTTCACCCAGCTCGTCAAAACCTCTGCCCATAGGGCAGCCGGGCCACAGGCAAAGGGTCTTGCCGGCAGTAATACTGCCTTGCTTGTGGATATGTCCCAGCGCCACATAATCAAGTTGGCTTTCTTGCAGCTGCGCTTTGGTAATTGGGAAGTAGGTAGACTTTGTGGTGGCATCTGCGTGGAAAACACCAATTTGATACTTTTCGGCGCCTGACTGTTGGAAATTCTTCAAAAGACCGGGACAGTCCATTGTCGCATAACCACAGCCGTAAATACGGCAATCCAGCTCCGGAAGGACGATGCTTTCGATTTCCGGCTTTTTGAAAATATGGACATTTTCCGACCAGCCCTCTGCCAGATAGGGACTGGCGGGGGCGCAGAAATCGTGATTGCCCGGGGTGATGATTACAGGAATATCCAGTTGCGCCAACGCGCCTTGCACAGACAGCACTGTTTCCCGGGAAGGGATGGTGTCAAACAAGTCGCCGGCAAGAAACAGCAGGTCGCAGGCTTCCTGCTTGCAAAGAGAGACGATTTTTTCGGGGATTTGGCGGCTTTCTTTTTGTAGCGTAGCTGCAGCAGCGCCGTCAAAGCCGGTCATAGGTGCGTCCAAGTGCCAGTCAGCACTGTGGAGAATCTTAATCATACAGATCCACCCTTTCTACACGGCTGCAAAGACCGGTTTCTGTATCGATGGTAAATAAGACGGCCTCCATTTTGGTAGGCCCTTCTGCCCAGCGGTAACGTTCGGTTAAATCCCCGCGAAATTTGGCGATAGACAGGTGGGGCTGAATACCCAACACAGAGTGTTTTGGTCCGGTCATGCCCAAATCAGTAACATAGCCGGTGCCCTCGGGCAGAATTTGCGCATCAGCGGTAGGCACATGGGTGTGCGTACCCCACACAGCGCTTACCTTTCCGTCCAGCATGTAGCCCATGGCTAACTTTTCAGAGGTAGCCTCTGCGTGAATTTCTACCAAAATCAGCTTGGTATTTATTTCTTTGAGGATCTTTTCTGCTGCAAGGAAGGGATTGTCCGGACCGTAGTCCATATTGCACCGACCTTGCAGGTCGATTACAGCAACTTCACCCTTGGGCGTGTCGTAAACGCTCCAGCCTCGTCCGGGCACTTGGGGGGCATAGTTTGCCGGGCGCAGGATACGGCGGGTATCCTCCATGTAGTCTATGAGCTCTCGCTTTCCAAAGGTATGGTTACCCATCGTGATTACATCTGCACCGGCATCGAAGATGTCCTCCGCCTGCCCGGGGGTCATACCCACGACAGCGGCGTTTTCACCGTTAACGATTACAAAATCCGCATCGGTCTTCTTTTTCAGATAGCGCAGGCTGTAACGAATCCGGTCCATACCCGGCTTTCCCACCACATCACCGACGGCAAGCACTCTCAATTCCATACAAAATCCTCTTCCTAAAAATCAGATAATGGAGTCCCATAAAATTTAAGGACTCCATTATACATAATTTTTTATCAAATAGCAACAAATTATCGCTGATATTCGAACTCCATATCATAAATATTTACAACATCGCCGTCCTGGATACCCATTTCCTCCAACCGGGTAAACACGCCGCACTTGTGCAGCAGCCGGTCAAAGTAGTTCCGGGATTCGTAGTCATCGAAATTAATGTTGACGATGACCTTTTCCAGCCATGTGCCGCTGACCACCCAGGTGTTGCCCAGATGCTCAATTTCCAGCTCGTTGGGATCGCCGCTTTCGTCAATAACCTCTACATACTCCGGTTCATATACGGTGATAGGGGGGAGGGCGCGCAGCTTTTCTGCGATGATGCGCATTAAATTGCGGGTACCTTGGGTGGTGGCAGCGGAGATTTCGTAAAATTCGCAGCCGGCAGCCTCTACATGCTGGCGCAGACGCTGCAAATTATCAGACTCCGGCATCAGCAGATCGCACTTGTTTGCCGCGACAATCATAGGCCGGTCACCCAGATCTACGCTGTAGTCCCGCAATTCTGCGCAAATAGCGTCAAAATCTTCAATGGGATCTCTGCCCTCACAGCCGGATACATCCACAATATGCACAAGCAATCGACAACGGTCAATGTGCCGCAGGAAATCATGACCCAGACCGGCACCTTCTGCCGCGCCTTCGATAATTCCGGGAATATCTGCCATAACAAAGGATACGCCTTCGTCTACATAAATCACACCCAGGTTGGGAAACAGGGTGGTGAAGTGGTAATTGGCGATTTTGGGACGGGCATTGGAGGTGACGGACAGCAAGGTAGACTTACCCACATTGGGAAAGCCGACCAGACCTACGTCAGCCAGCAGTTTCAGTTCCAGGATGATATCCCGTTCCTGACCGGGTGTACCCACCTTGGCAAACCGGGGAACCTGCCGGGTAGCAGTGGCGTAGTGGTTGTTGCCCCAGCCGCCGCGACCGCCCTTTGCAATCACGTGGTCCTCACCGGTGGACATATCTACAATGACCTGATTGGTTTCTGCGTCCCGGACAACTGTGCCTCGGGGTACTTGAATGATCAGCGGCTCGCCACGCTTGCCACTCATGTTTCGACCCTGACCGTTTTGACCTGCCTGGGCAGCATACTTGCGCTTATAACGAAAGTCCAGCAAGGTGGTCAAATTATCATTGACCCGCAGAATTACACTGCCGCCATGCCCGCCGTCGCCGCCGTCCGGGCCGCCGGCTGCCACATACTTTTCCCGGTGGAAAGCCACAGCGCCGTCACCGCCGCGACCACCGCAGACGGTAATGCGCACTTTATCTACAAACATTAACAATCCCTCCTTAATTAAGGAATTTACACTATCATAAATATCTATCCGATGATACATATTTATCGTAGTGTAAACAAGAACGGGCTGCCGCATTCGTTGCAGCAGCCCATTACAAGCATACAAAAATCGTGATTATTGCTCTACAGCGTAAACAGAGCACTGGCGACGATCCTTACCCTTGCGCTCAAACTTGACAGTGCCGTCAATCAGAGCGAACAGAGTGTCATCGCTGCCGATACCGACATTGACACCGGGATGGATGTGCGTGCCTCTCTGGCGAACCAGAATGTTGCCAGCCAGAACAAACTGACCGTCAGCACGCTTTACGCCCAGACGTTTTGCCTCGGAATCACGACCGTTCTTGGTAGAACCGCCGCCCTTATGGTGAGCGAAAAACTGAATACCAATCTTCAGCATGGTATTACACCTCCAAAATTTCAATATAATCGGGGTAATCTTCCTTCAAAGAGAGGAGCGCCAGCATCATGCCGGAAAGCACTGCCTGAACAGACTCTTCTTCATCGCAGGAAGTGGGGAGAGTCAGAGTGACGCGGGCGTCCTCTTCCTTCACCCGGACTTTGGCCTTTGCACCGCACACCTCATTGATGGTGGCTTCGGCCATAGTAACAATGGCGGAAATGGCTGCGCAGACAATATCGCTGCCTGCTTCAGCATAGCCGCTGTGTCCGGAAACGGAGAATCCGGTGATTCTGTCCTCTTCCGTAAAAAACTCGCATCTTGTCATAATTACAGTGCGATTGCGGTGATTTCCACCTTGGTGTAAGGCTGACGATGGCCCTGCTTCTTCTTCTCGTTCTTCTTGGCCTTGTAGCGGAAGATGGTAATCTTCTTTGCCTTGCCGTTCTTGATGACCTTTGCCTCGACGGATGCACCCTCAACTACAGGAGCGCCGATCTTGGTGTTTTCGCCATCCAGCACAGCCAGAACCTGGTCGAACTTGACAGTAGCTTCAGCTTCAGCCTCCAGCTTTTCGATGTAGAGAACATCACCCTCGGAGACGGTGTACTGCTTGCCACCGGTAACGATAACTGCTTTCATTTTCTTTTCACCTACTTCATTTTTGTAGACTCGCTTTAAAGGCGTGGCGGCCAATTTTGGGCGCACCAACTTCAGCCTATTCAATGCGGCTGGACTATTTTAGCAAACCAAA
>JAZOUW010000046.1:0-17730 GCA_045658385.1 Faecousia sp. | reverse complement strand
TTTCGACAGTTGATCCCAAAAATCAACTTTTCTGGAGGTAAAGACTATGGCAACCCAAAAATGGAATCTTCGCGATGCAGAGCAAGAGCTTCTGCGTGCGCGTTTTACTATATGGTTAGACACAACACTTGCAAGAGCTAGTGCAAGATTTCGAGATCAGATGAAGGATAAACTGGCTGAAGAGATAGACATAGTTTCGTATGATGCTTTCCCGTCAGACTATATTGCTGATCCAACGAACCCTTATGCAGGTATCGAGATAGGCACCCGTGATTTTGATTTCGCAGAAGAAAGAATTGCTAAAGCTTTCTCTGAGCTTCCATGGATGCGTAGAGAAGTGCTTCGCCTGTTATTCGTTGAAATGAAGAAGCCGCGGGAAATTGCCGATATTTTGCATTGCTCTGAAGACTATGTGAGTCTCCAAAAGACCCGAGCAATAAGCAAACTTCGTCGTGCACTTAATGAGGGAGGCTCTACATATGAATAATGCAGAGTTTGAACATATCCTACGGAATGCAATAGAAGGAAGCGAGGAAGCTCTGGAGTTGGTCTTTAAGTTGTACGAGCCAATGATATATAAGTACTCCTGCATCAAGGGAGAATACAATGAAGATATGCATCAACAACTACTCCTTCATATTGCTCTCAACATTCACAAGTTCCCTATATAACAAAAGCTCCCGCAGTACTGCTGCGGGAGCTTAATTAAATAGAAATAAAAAAATTAATGGAACTGATAGATTTATTGGATTTTTGTGTCTCCTTTATACGTGAAAGGCTCCCCATGCCGCGCACCTTGAAAAGTGAATACAATCCAACCAGTACATCCCCTTGTCGAGGAGCGGCTATCCGTCTGCCGGCCTAGCAGAAACAAGAGCACTAATGTGTGGGTGGCTCCCATACAACGCGACGATCCGCAAGGGCATAATGGTACTTCCGTAATTCGCGGCCTGGCCACAATGAAGGCGGGGAGAGGAGACTCTATGGACCTGTTCGCTGCAGGCGCTGGTTGGATCGAATACTACTATTATCACTGTATTATCACCTTGTGAGGAGGATGATGAATGAAATATCAATATACGTCTGTGGAGGAACTTCCTCCTTTTTTGAATGCTTATCAATTAGCTGCTGTTTTGGGCATCTCCAAAGCAAGTGCATATACCTTGCTACGTTCGCGAGGATTTCCGACCACTATGGTAGGAAGCAGAATGATTGTTGAAAAAGGAAGACTCTTAAAATGGATAGATCAACAAACAGCAAAGTAATATAAAATGTTTGTAATAATATATGAAAAATGTTAAAATGGCGGTTTAATTCTACTGAAAAGTTTACGATATGTTCATTTTTGCCTATTTAAGTGGCAGGCTATCCATGTTATAATGAACGTGCGAACACAGTAGATATATTGCTAGGAAAGGAGTCGTATGGCAAAGAAAAGATCCCACGGCGAAGGTAGTATTCATAAACTGTCAAACGGAACTTGGCAGATCCAAATTATGGATGGCTACAAAGCCGATGGAACGAGAAAATATAAAACATTTACAGCGCCCAAGCTCGAGGACGCAAAGCAAATGAAACGAGACTATGAGGCCAGAAAAGCAGCCGGTCTGTTGGCGGCGATGGACTACACCTTCTCAGAATGGGCTGACTTCTGGTTCGAGCATCACAAAAATAGGGTGTCTGCTACGACGCAAGAAGGATACTCATATACCCTACGCAATCTGAAGAACTTCTATGGTCGTAGAAAGCTTGCCGAGATAAAGGCCTATGACATTGAGCAGTACCTCATGAAACTGGTGCGAGATGGCAAATCAAGCTCCACTGTTGCGCAAAGCAGAGGTATGTTGTTTCAAATCTTTAGAATGGCAGTGGCTAACGATATCCTAATAAAGAATCCCGTAGCGCATGCAGAGAAGATTCGAAGACAGCCACCCAAGCCTAAGGAAGCCTTTACGGCTGATGAGGTTCGGAAACTGATGAAAGAACTTCCTGAAGATAAAATAGGCTGGAGTATTCGTCTATTGCTAGCTACCGGAATGAGAACACAGGAACTGTTGGCGTTAGAGCCCAGGCACATTGCACGTGACGGGTCGTCAATTAATGTTGCGCAGGCAGTTGTCATGGAAAAAGGCTCTCCTACAATTGGTCCTACTAAAAAGCATACCAGTATGCGGACCATTCCTGTGCCTGAAACAATCCGGTACTGCGCACGGAATCTTCGCGACACAGAAGGTGTGTTCATTTGGGAAAGTCCTAAGGTAGAAGGAAAACCCTGTAATCCTTCCTATTTTAGAAATCAATTTAAAGATGCACTTGAGGCCATAGAGGAAGTCAGGGTGCTGACACCGCATTGCTGCCGTCACACCTACGTCACTCAAATGTTGGCGCTTGGCATCGATCCCAAAACAATTCAGGCTCTGGTTGGACATGCGGAAATAGACATGACAATGTACTATGCGCACGCACAAGAATCTTCGAAACAAGATGCAATCAGTCGTTACGATGAAGCTTTTTCTGCTTCGGGTGGTGGCCTCTACGGCAACATCCTGACATTCGTAAAATCCGGCTGATTCTTGTAGGATTCTTGTAAGAAAAGTTTCGCGGTTTTTGGATGTTTCGCAGCCTAAAAACCCAAATGGCAAAAATCAAACAATTAAATGCCGTAAAACAAAGAAAAAGTTCCGAAACCTTTCGATTTCAGAACTTTTCTTTGAACTCGGATTTTCCCGATTTGGTGGAGATAAGCGGGATCGAACCGCTGACCTCTTGAATGCCATTCAAGCGCTCTCCCAGCTGAGCTATACCCCCAAATTGCGCCCGCGATTGCAGACAGCTTTTGTATTATAACTGGGGGAGGCGAATTTGTCAAGGGTTTTTCCTGTTTTAAGACAGTAAAATGCCAAACAAGTTTACATCTGTCAAAGCAGAAGCGGAGTAAGCGCCGTTCAGGATTGCCTCAATGTTGTCCGGATCGTTTTCGATCTCTTTGGAAAAGAGTTGTGCTGCTTGCAGCAATTTGCCGCCTAGTGCGCATACGAGAATACAGGCAGAAACAATTAGCTTTGTCCGACAGATCAGGTCATAGTCGGAGATGGCCTGAAGCCAGTATCGTTGAATCAAGTAGCGGGTCAAGTACTTCAGAGAGGGCGACCACACGATATTTTGAGGGCATTGGGTGAGAAGTATTTTCCACTGGGGAGTTAAGATTTCCAAGCGACTAAAAAAAGCGAACAGCGTAGCGAGGTTCTTATTTTTCGGTAAGGATTTGGCCTGGGCAAGCAATTGATTTGGTTGTAAAACAGCAGGTTGTCCGCCGTCGATTTCTCCCTGGACATGGTGACTGTAAAGCAGAATCACGGCAAGGGTTTCCGGCAGGGAATAGGGGGAGTTTTTCAGAAAAGCAAGTATTTCCCTTCGGCTTCTACGCAGAATTTCCATGACGGCAGTATCGTAGTCCGGGGATTCACCGCCGGGCTGTTGCTCTATTTCCAGCTCCCAATCCTCACAGGTAAGGATCAGCCGGGCGGCTTCCGGGCAGGACAGTTCCAGGCCCAGCTCCATAAAGTCGCCGTAGTCGTGGCGAATACGCGGAAAGTCCCGGCAGGTTTGACAAAGGGCATCGTGGCCCAGTTCTGCCTGAATGCGGCATAATCCGTTCTGTTGCCACATGGGGCAACGGCCATTAGTAATGGTCATAATGGTGCCATCCTCAGTGTCTTGCAAAACTTGGCGCAGGCGGTCGCCCAAGGCGCCTGAAAGCGCGCGGTAGTATTGGGCACTTTTGGCATCTACATCTACTGTCCATTCTTTGCAGCAACTGTCGGGACAGGCGGAGGCAATACATTGAAAACGTTTAAAATAAGTGGGGAAAAAGATATCCATAATATTCCTTTCCGGTAAAAATGGGAAAGCCGAGTGGCTTTCCCATTGGGTTATTCTTCGGGACGAATAGCGTACATAGTGGCGACAGCTTCCTGCAGCTGATTCTTTGCCTCCTGCGCCTGATTTGCAAGTTGTCCGGCGATGGTGTTCATGCCGTCGTAAATGGCTTCCACCTTCACTGTGGCGTCTGCTAAAGCGGCGTTGGCCTGGGCGTAGATTTGAGAAGCGCGATCCCGGGCAAGGCGTTCTGCGCGCTCTGCACGGCGGTAAGCCTCCAACTCGTCACCAGCGACGGGAGCAGCCTGACCGGAACCGGCAAGCTGCGCTTCCAATTCAGCGCAACGAGCTTGGACTGCTTCCAGTTGCGCAATCAACTCGCCGTTATTATTTTGCTTTTCCTGTGCCAGCTGCAACTGGGAGTTCAGCTGCTCCAGTTCGGCGCTGTGCTTGTTGTTCATATATTCAATATAGCGCACAACATCCTGACGGTTAAAACCACCAAGGGCGCTGCGGAAATTCTTGGAAACGGCCATAATAAGACCCCTTTTCTTCATAAAGATGTATATATTATGCAAGATTTATCATAAAAAGTCAACTGCTGTTGCAAAGAAAGAAAAAAGTTCCATTGCGACCTCTTTACAAATGAAAGAAAAGTTGTTATAATAAGCAAGCTGCGTTGCAGATGCGCCGGTGGCTCAATGGATAGAGCATCGGATTCCGGTTCCGAGGGTTGGGGGTTCGAGTCCCTTCCGGCGTACCATTAAACAGGATATCCCAGATGGGATATCCTGTTTAATTTTTATGTAAGGAAGGGACTCGAAAGATCAAATGCGGCGCGGACGAGCGCCGCCGCCGACGGCTGGACGGAGGCGAACCTTTATTTTGCTTCTGCGGAGCAAAATGCAAACGAGTCCCTTCCGGCATACGCCGCCCATCGGGCGGCAAGAGAACGAATTGCCACGTCACTGCGCTCCTCGCAATGACATACTTTCCTGTTTGTTATACATTTAATTGAATGCTTTGCCGCTCCGGTGGAATGTCGGGGCGGCACTTTTTTGCTTTTTCGATAAGAAAACCCACTGTTCGACAACCTTCAAGGGATTTCGACAGAGTTCGGCAAATATAATAGCCGCGAGGACCGGCTGACCGGTCTGTCTTTATCGCGATTGGAGGAGCGAATATGTTACATAAGGAAAAGCAGAAAAGTATGACGGAAAGAGAGAAATCGCTGGCATTTATCAATTCTCTGACCCAGGAGGAGGTGGCGGCGATCCTGGCCAACTTTGGCCAAATCGTTGCATCGATGCCAGCAAGTCCTTTGCCTGATCAGCAGGGCAGGACATCACCAGATCCATAAGCGCGTATTGTTCTTCTGTAAGCTCGTTGGCTAACGGCAAACAAGTTTTCAGTGCTGAATTTAGGGATAGTAACAATAATCCTGCACCACAGATCCGTTTTGTCAAAAAAATAGACGGCTCCTACTATGTGGTGGAAGCCGCCTGTGAAAACCGATATCAAAAGTTGTGGGTGCAAAGCACATATTTACAAAAAAATGAAGATGTTACGCAAGCTCCCGCTGAAGGATATAACACCAACCACGAGACCAACGCCCGAAGCGCTCTTGCTTCTCCATCTTGATTAACGAGTATATCCGAAAATATGGCGGGTGTCAATGGGGAAAATTTGGACACGCCGGCGCAGAGTCTGCGGGAGCTGGCGCAGCAGAAGGTGGACGAAGAGTATGCGGCCGCGCACGAAGGCCAGGTACTGGAAGACGAGATCCCCTCTGCAGAGGGAAAGATCCTGCGAGGGAATACGACAGTTGAAATTGCAGATATCGACAGCAAAGACGGAAAAAGTCTGAAGGTGAAGCTGACAGATGGCAGCACTGCCGATGTGGCGGAGTTGAGCTTTCCGGATGCCGGCGAACAGGAGCTGTGGCGGGTGATCGGTGAGTATGCAGAAAGTGCAGAAGCTGCCCGGCTGCTGCTGAAGGAATTTCGCGCCGGCAATCTGGACGCCTATAAATTTGCCCGGGGCGCAGAGGAAGGCTTTCTTTACGGTATGGCCAATATTTCTCCCGGTGAAATGGAGACCCGGGGCAGCTATGTGAATCTGCTGGATCCTATGCAGCGGAATATGGCATATAGGCAGGGCCAGATCGCCGGCGAACGGAAGGCCAGACAGCGGCAGGAGAAGATCCAGGCAGGAAAACAAAAGTCTTCTAATAAAAAGGGACAGCTGTATTTTGAGGGCGACAGAAACAGCCTGACAAAACGGCAAAAGGTCTCCTTGCAGGCCTGCGAGGTGATCGCCAAAGCGCTGGGTATTCAGGTGTATGTATTTGAGTCTGAAAGGGTCAATGGCAAGCGCGTGGGAGACAACGGCTGGTATGATCCTAAAGACGGAAGTATTCACATCGATCTGCACGCCGGCGAAAATGCAGAGGGTGTGATGGTCTTTACCCTTGCCCACGAACTGGGCCACTTTATCAAGGATTGGTCTCCGGTGAAATTCCGGACACTTTCAAAATTTTTGGCAGAGCAGTACGCCAAGAAGGGTGAAAGCGTAGATCTGCTGGTGCGCCGGCAGCAGCAGAAGGCCGAAGCAGACGGCCGGAAGCTCAGCTATGAGGAGGCTCACGAGGAGTGGGTGTGCGACAGCCTGGAGACAATGCTGACCGATGGCACCATTATGGAAAAGCTTTCTATGCTGCAGGCAAAGGATGCAGGGCTGGTGGAGAAAATCAAATCCTTCCTGGATCAGTTTGTGAAGAAGCTGAAGGCAGCTTACGAAGGTATCCGGCCGCAGACGGTGGAAGGTCAAATTGTCAGCGAGATGGTAGATGCTGCCCAGGAGCTGCAGGAGCTGTTTGCTGACGCCTTGATCGATGCCGGTGAGAACTTTAAAACGGCAGAAAAAAACACCACCGGCGAGGGTGGCGTGAGATTTTGCTCTCGTGGAGAAGCACCGATAGATTTTAACCCTAAAGGGCTTTCTTTAGAGGAACAACTTAAAGAAATCTTGGATACAGCACAGTCGTTTGACGGAAGATATTTATATATTGGTAAATTTACAGCAAATTTCATTAATTTAATGAAAGAATATGTTGATATCAAAGAGTACCCTATCGTTATGAATTATCGCGATGCTTATCTCTCTATGGAGAGCAAGGAGAACGGCCGGTACCAAGGCGCGGGCATCAACTATCATAACATAGGAATTGAAGGTATGGTCGACGCAATAAATGCGTTCGATGATCCTGAAGCTGTGATGCTGTCGAAGAAGGAAGGGAAAATTGAACTTGCAATCAAGGGGGCCGATCGTAAAGGGAGACCATTACTTGCAATTGTTGAAATAAATACTTCTGCCCAAAATGCCAGAAAATTTATAAGGGCTCACGTAACAACCTCAATCTATGGCAAGCGAAATATCGATAAGTACATAGAGACCGCAAAAAATGCAGATAGGTTGATTTACAAAAAGCAAGAAGAGTCCGCGCAAGGCATCACCCAAGTCCAATACGAGGGCGATATCAACGCAAACTCTTCTAAAACCAGTATACGCAATTCTGAAGAAAATGTCAAGGAAAAAGATTCGACGGAAAAGCGGACTTCCTCCCGGAGTGGCAATGTCTCCGATCGGGCGATGCTGGTAGATCTATTTGAACAGATGGTTACGGACTCCAATGAGTACAAGGCTCTGCAGAACTACAAGAAGAATATGGACCGAATGCTGTCGCTGGAAGAGAAGATTGAGCGGCTTGGTGAAGAAATTCGGCGTATATCTTTTGCGGAAGGCCCCCGGGATGTGGAGTACTTGAACAATCTGAAATGGCAGCGAAAGCAGGCAGTGGCGGAGCTGGACAAGTATGACAACATTCTTTTAGGCTTGGAAAAGTCCGGTGTGCTCCGCGCCATGATCGAGCGTAACCGCAAGGTGATCACCCAAAAGAGCTATGACGAGGCACGGACATACTACCGGCAAAAGAATGAGACCCGGGAGGCGGAGATCCGGCAGTATTACCGTGAAAGCCGTCGGCAGGCTGTGGAGCGGCACGACAAGGCACAGGTGCGGCAGCAGATCCGGAAGGATGTGCAGCGGCTGGATAGCTTGCTGAACAAGGGGACCAAAGAAAAGAATGTAAAACTGGAGCTGCAGGAATTTGCCGGCGCTGCCCTCCGGACAGCAAAGGGCGCATTCCTGAAGAACTATAACGAGTATGATATGGTTCGCAATGGCGTCAATGCTACAATGAGCCGGGAGCAGAAGACAGTATTTAACCGCTGTCGGGAATTGCTGAATGAGCTGGATCAGATCCGGGAGCAGAGAGATATGGAGCCCGGGCCGAACAGCATCCACGAAAAGTGGGATCCGGAAGCAGAGCTGCGCCGGGACGATCGGGAGGAGGCTCTGAAGAAGGAACTTGCCAAAAATATGGCGATCCTCCGGGATGCCGGCATCTTCAGGGTGGAGAACGAACTGCTGGAGGACAGCATCGCGGATCAGTTGATGGACGAGTGTTGCCCGCTGCGGCTGGACGCAGCGGAACATCTATTTTCGCCAAAGGCGAAAATGCAAACGAGTCCCTTCCGGCGTACCAATTAACAGGTTATCCCATCCGGGATAACCTGTTAATTTTTATGTAAGGAAGGAACCCAAATCCATTTAATTTCTTCCAATATACACGCTCACAAACTTACAATCGTTCCTGATCATAAATCGCTCTAACACCGCCGATAAACTTGGGCCGCGTCCGGGCCGCCACAACCACAGCTTGTCCAATCCGGTTTTGCGCCAATCTAACGGGAACAGCAACTTTCTTTAGATGCATACCAATCAGTGTTAATCCAATATCCAATCCGGCGTCTGCTTTTATTTCTTCAACAGCAATAGGATCAGAAAAGCTGGTATAGGCCTGAGTTGCCAGCGATCCGCCTGCTTTGGGTTGAGGAACTACATTGACCGGTTCGGCAAAGGGTACTGCCACTCTCTCAATAATAATCGCCCGGTTCAGATGCTCACAGCA
This sequence comes from Faecousia sp., assembly GCA_045658385.1. Classification (GTDB taxonomy): domain Bacteria; phylum Bacillota; class Clostridia; order Oscillospirales; family Oscillospiraceae; genus Faecousia. The sequence goes on along the minus strand of JAZOUW010000046.1, from coordinate 8,819 downwards.
TTGAATTGCCAAAAACAAATCTTTGCTTTGTGTGTAGTCGTGGAGCGCCGCAAATATCTGCGCAGCTACTTCTGGGTTTGAATGAGAGCCAATTTGCGCTCCCATAACCTCGCTAGTTGAACAACCAACTACGATAATATTACCGGCTTTCAGCTTTGCCCTTTCACAAAGTTGCGAAATAGCTGACCATGTCTGTTCATAGATAAAAGAATCCATATTCTCTCCTTTTATTGAATAATTGTTTTTCTTTTCTCAAAAATCTTAATCAATATAACACCGATTACAATACCTGCAATGCCTTGTACTGCGTTGGCAGGGATATTCACAGCGGCAGGCTCGAATCCGTAAAGAACTCCGGCGAACAAGAAATAGCCAACGAGCATAACAATTTCTGCAGCAATTCCGCTGATGATTTTGGAAACAAGGTTGCTACACTTGTTTTTCAATAATTTATATCCGTAAAATGCAACCAGTGCCATCAGGCCTTTAATCAAAAATGTTGCCGGCCCATAGATCACATATCCGGAAAGAACATCGGCCAGTGCCGAGCCAAGGCCGGCTGCCAAAAATCCCCATACCGGGGAAAGCAGCCATCCGGATAACAGCACAATGCAGTCACCCAGGTTAATGTACCCTTTTAGCGGTGAAGGAATTTTAATAATCATTGTTGCCACGCAGACAAGCGCCGTCATCAACGCAGCTGTTACAAGTTTCCTCGTTTTTGCGTTCATTTTAAAATTCTCCTTTACATATTGTTAATGATAATTTATAGTATATCTGAACATATAACAATCACCAAACAAGGAGTATTTTATATAACCAGATGAAATATGTCATTGACAAAGAACACCGGCCGGTGTATCTGCAGCTTTATCAGATGATACGAGACGATATCCTTGCTGAAAACTACCCACTAGGTACAAAACTTCCATCCAAACGCGTTTTGGCGGAAGAGACCGGTGTCAGCACCATCACCGTGGAACATGCCTATGAACTGCTTTGCCAGGAGGGGTATGTGGAAGCCAGGGAGCGCAGCGGCTTTATCGTTATCTTTCGCAAGTTCGATGGATTTGCCGCATCCAGCTCGCTCCCACCGAAGCCACTGCAACCCCAAACTGAGCAGACAAATGCCGATTTTCCTCTGTCCGTACTCAGCAAAACTATGCGAAAGGTGCTGACCGAACACGGAGAGCTTCTCCTCGAAAAATCACCTAACTGCGGATGCGGGGCGCTGCGAACAGCAATACAGCAATACCTTGCAAGAAATCGGGGTATTCAGGTAGACGCAACGCAAATCATTGTTGGTGCAGGGTCTGAATATTTGTACGGACTCATCGTTGAACTACTGGGCCGAAACCGTATCTATGCGATAGAGACCCCTTCTTATAAGAAAATCGAGCAGGTGTACCAAGCTGCTGAGATCACTTACGAGTCTTTGCCGCTGACCAATTCCGGCATTGACAGCAACGCCCTGAAAAAAGCAAAAGCCGACGTGCTGCACACCACGCCATACCGCAGTTATCCCAGTGGTGTTACAGCAACAGCCTCAAAGCGTCACGAATATATCCTTTGGTCGGAGCAAGGCGATCGGTATATCATCGAGGACGATTTTGAGTCAGAGTTCTCGGTTTCTACCAAACCTGCCGAAACACTTTTTTCCTTATCGAAAACGAACCGCGTGATCTACTTAAACACCTTTTCAAAGACAATTTCTCCTTCTCTGCGAATTGGCTATATGGTGCTGCCAAAAGATCTTGTAAAAAATTTTGATATGCTTTTGGGGTTTTATTCCTGCACTGTTCCTACCTTTATGCAATATGTTCTTGCAGAACTGCTCAACCACGGTGACTTTGAACGACATATTAACCGCATCAGGAGAAAAAAGAGGAAAGAACTTCTGCAGCAAAAATGAGATGTAATGTGCCTTGTGGACGGTCTAAGCATGATTATCTAACCGCAGGAAACATTGATGATCCTTGCTTTTCTCCCAAGTTCTATAAACGGTACACACGATTCTACAATGGCAATCGACGATGATAGCGCCCGTGTCGGTTGGGTTTTGAAAAATTATGATTCCATAGAAATTGTGGAAGATAATGCAAACTTATAAAGCTGCGTTTATGGATAGCAACAACAACCCTGCACCGCAGATCCGCTTTGTTAAAAAATTGACGGCTCCTACTATGCGGTAGAAGCCGCCTGCGAAAACCGATATCAAAAGCTGTGGGTGCAAAGCGCGTATTTACAAAAAAATGAAGATGTTACGCAAGTCCCCACTGCAGTTCAAATATGCAACGTATCCATTCTTTACTTGTTACAAATACTCCTGCAAATCTTTACTTAAGGTTTCTTCCAGCTTAATGAGCTTTTTGGTAATGTCCTTGGATTTTTCGTCAGCGGCTTTGTACTGATTCAGGTAGCGGCACAGAGATTTGACTCCCATATTGCAGCCGTCAGTCATCAGATCAGCGATCATTGCGTCAGAGTCTTCCATGGTCAGCTTCATATTGGTTTTCATCCAGGACATGCCTTTGGCGATAGGGTTGGGATTTTTGCCATCATCTTTGTACTGATCCAGCATTTGCTGAATTTCCGTTTGCAGCTTATCGTGTTCCTGTTTGCACTGGGTCAGACGGTCGAAAAGGCTTTCCTCCCGGACGTGACTTAACACGTCGTCAATGGAAGCGATGCCCATTTTGACGCCGGCATCACATTCCCGCAAAAGCTTAATAGTATCTTGTTCGATCATAAAATCGCCCCTTTCAACGTTAGCTTTACCTGGCTGGCATGGGTTATACGTGTTGAAAAACAAAATTTACTTTGGTATAATCCTGTTACAGAAAGTGGGGGATGGCAATGTGGACTGTTTTTGATGTTTTGCAAAACTTTTTTACCCATAAGGATTTTCTGCCGGAGGCGTCTGTGATTCCCGGAACACTGTTTACGCCGCTGCATGTTATCTTTTCGGTCGTGTGCATTTGTCTGGTGGTGTTTTTAGCATTTTGGTTTGGAAAAAGCGGGGAGACCCCGAGGCGCGTTCTTTATACCGTCTTATGGGCGGCAGTGACCTTTTTGGAAGTGGTAAAGATTATTTGGGAGTCCTGCGCCGGCGCGAAAATGGCGGTGAATTGGGTGGGAATCTTGCCCCTTTATCCTTGCAGCGTTTTTATGTATGCCATGCCCTTTGCTATTTGGGGGAAAGGAAATATCCGCCGGGCGGCGCAAGGCTACGTTTGTTCGCTGGGTCTGGTAGGTGGGTTGGTAAATTTTGTGTACCCGGCAAATATTTTGGGGTCTTACTCCTGTTTTTCCTTTGCAGGCATGCACACATTCTTTTACCACGGCGGCATGGTGCTTTGTGCGCTGACCATGCTTTTGTCCGGAGAACACCGGTACACCGGCATCCGGAAATGGTGGGAACTGCTCCTGCCGGCAATGCCGTTTTTGGCAGTCTCCGTTGTGGCAAATATTGTAAATTTCTCTCCGATCGATGCCGACTATATGTTCTTTAAATTAGAGTCCTTTATTTTTGCTCCCTTGGGAGCGGTGCTACCGAAAGCGGTTACGGTGCTGATTACATATGCCGGATTTTTGTTTGTCCATGCGATGCCGTATCTGCCTTCGTTTGTTGCAAATCAGAAGAAAGAAAAAGCACCAGGGTGTTGAACATCCTGGTGCGTATATTTTACAGTAAGGGAATGTTGTTTTCCCGGCAGGTTGCCAAGGTGGCATCGTCCCAAAGGCTGGTTTGTACTTCGCCAATGTGGGCGCAGCCGATAAGCAGCATACATAAGCGGGACTGACCGATACCGCCGCCAATGGTCAGGGGTAGCTTATCTTCCAACAGCAGCTTGTGGAAGGGCAGGCTGCGCCGGTGGTCACAATTTGCGGCTGTCAGTTGTCTGTCCAAGGTGGCGGGGTCTACCCGGATGCCCATGGAAGAAAGCTCAAGGGCAATACCCAGTACATCGTCCCAGAAGATGATATCGCCGTTTAACTGCCAGTCGTCATAGTCCGGGGCGCGATTGCCGTGGGGCTTGCCGGAACGCAGTTTTTCTCCGATCTTCATAATGAACGCAGTCTTATGTTCTTTTACAAAGAGATATTCCCGCTCCTCGGGGGTGTTGTCCGGATACAGGTCTTCCAGTTCCTGGGAGGTGATGAAGCTGACCGCACGTTTTAATGTAACAGTAATCTGGGGGAATGCCTTTTTCAGCGCTTCGCTGGCGTCGCAGATCACATTCACGATGGACTGGACAGTTTTCTTCAGGTACTGCTCGGTGCGGTCCTCCTTGGCGATGATCCGCTCCCAGTCCCACTGGTCCACATAGATGGAGTGGATGTTATCCAGCTCCTCGTCCCGACGGATAGCGTTCATGTCGGTGTAAAGACCTTCGTGGAGAGAAAAACCGTACTTTTGCAGGGCAAGACGCTTCCACTTGGCAAGAGAATGGACTACGTGAGCATCGTCGCCAATGGCCGGAACATCAAAGGACACGGCACGTTCCTTGCCGGTCAAATCGTCGTTCAGACCGGAAGATGCCTTTACAAACAGAGGCGCAGAAACGCGCTTGAGCTGCAGATTCTCGGTAAACTTCTGCTGGAAGATATCCTTTGTCAAGGCAATGGCCCGCTGCAGGTCATAGCTGTTTAAGACGGGCTTGTAGCCTTCCGGAATAATTACTTTGTTCATAAGATCCCTCCGGGAAAAATATGCAAATAGTATATCAGTTTGCGTATGGAAAGTCAACTGGACAGAGCATAAATTCACCCCGACTCTTATGAGCCGGGGTGAATTTGAATCACATTAACAGGAAGGAGTTGATTAGCTGGGACACCAGCACAATCAGCACAAGCGCAACGGGATAGGTAGATGCGTAAGCACCGGCCACATCGTCGGTGCCGGAAACACCGATGAGCGTACCCAGCGCAGGGGTGGAGGTCATGCCGCCGGTGATAGAGCCCAGGTTGTTCAGCAGGGGCAGCTTGAAGATCTTCCGGGCAAACAGATAGCCGACGATCATAGGAATGATGGTCATAACCACACCGGCAATAAAGCCGTAAACCACCAGCATAGCGCCCAGCTCGGATTTGCCGACCTGCTCCACCAGTTCTACGCCGCCTTCTACGCCGGCGCCAACCAGAAACAGCATCAGACCAAATTCCCGGAAACTCTTCAGAGAATGTTCATCGACCTTCAGGCTGATGCGACCCAGGTGACCAAAGTGACCCAGAATCAGGCTCATCAGCAAAGGACCGCCGGTCAGGCCCAAATTGAAGCAAGGACCGTCAAAGCCCTGGCTGCTCAATGGGAGCTTCACATAACCCAGCAGAATGCCCAGCACCACGGCAAAGCCGAAAGCACCAAAGCCGTATTCGTCCAGGCTAAAGTATTTCTTTTCCTTGGTCTCGGTAGCAGCAGCGGCAGCAGCACCGGAGATCAGGGCGCGTTCCTGCGACATATCTGCTTTGAGCAGTCTGGGCATGATCTGCACGAACAAAACCACACCGATGACACCGAAGGGGTAAGCCACTGCGTGTCCCAGAGAGACCAGACCGGACTCATAGCCCATTGCTTCTACCGCATTGACAGATGCGGAGAAAGCGGGGGTAGAGGTCAGCGCGCCGGACAGAACACCGGTAGCATAGGCCGGGCCGATGCCGGGCAGCAGCGCAAAAGTAACGGTAACAGCGCCGCCGATGAGCACGATGATCACGCCCATAGGCACATAGGACTTGGCGTTGGCCTTCAGATTCCGGAAGAACTTGGGGCCGGCAATACAGCCGACGGAAGTGACAAACAGAACCAGACCGATATTGGAGATAAATTTGAAGCTGGAAATTTTAGCATCACCGGCATCGGCCATATAAAACTTACCCAGAATGGGCAGCTCCTTCAGACCGGGCAAGGTGCAGAGATAACCAAACAGCAATGCGAACAAAAAGACACCGGCAGTACCCAGCTCCAGGCCTTTAACCTTAATGGAGCCGATGGCATAGCCGATAAAGCAGATCAAAAAGACGCTGAGCAGGACAACGGGAGTTTGTCCCAAACCGATCAGCTTATCAATGAATTCCATTTTTCATTACCTCTTATCACGGCTACAAGGAAGGAACTTCCGTTCCTTCCTTGTAGCCTAAATTTTATTACTTTTCGTGCCGTGCGTACTTGGGCAGCAGCAGGGGAGAGACGCCTTCCTCGTTGAGACCGGCCTTTTCCAATTCCTTGGCGTAAGCCTGGACATGGTCCAGGTTGGGCTTGCCCAGAGTAACCTCCTTTGCCTTGGCTGCGGCAGCCTTACCGGCGTTACGGCCAAAGACGATAATATCCAGCAGGGAGTTACCCATCAGACGGTTTCTGCCGTGGATACCGCCCACAGCCTCACCGGCAACCAGCAGGTTGGGAATGGCCTTGGTAAAGCCTTCGCCGCCGATTTCCAGACCACCGTTCTGGTAGTGCAGAGTGGGATATACCAGAATGGGAACTTTGCGCATATCGATACCGTAGTTTAAGTACATACGCAACATAGCGGGAATTCTCTTTTCAATGGTGCCTTCACCACCCAGAATCTCGATCATCGGGGTATCCAGCCATACGCCGCTGCCCAGGGGAGTTTCGACACCCTTGCCGTTGGCGCATTCACGAATGATGGCAGATGCGCTGACATCTCTGGTTTCCAGAGGATGGGCATAGGCTTCGCCGTCCTTGTTGACCAGCATAGCGCCCAGAGAACGGACCTTCTCGGTAACCAGCGCGCCAAAGAGCTGGGAAGGATAAGCAACACCGGTGGGGTGGTATTGGATGGTGTCCTGATACAGCAGCGGTGCGCCTGCCCGGTAACCCAGAATCAAACCGTCGGCGGTAGCGCCGTAGTGGTTGGAGGTGGGGAAGCCTTGGTAGTGCAGACGGCCTGCGCCGCCGGTAGCAATGACAACGGTCTTTGCCCTGGCAACCAGATAGTCGCCGGTCTCCATATTCAGAAGCACAGCGCCGGCAACCTGACCCTTGTCGTCCTTGATCAGTTCCACAGCAGAGGTAAACTCCACAACGGGGATCTGACGGTTCAGCACCTCGTCACGGACGGTGCGCATAATTTCTGCGCCGGAGTAGTCCTTGCAGGCGTGCATACGCTTCCGGGAAGTACCGCCACCGTGGGTGGTGACCATTGTACCGTCCTCGGTCTTATCGAACATAACGCCCAGGTCGTTGAGCCAACGGATGGCATCGGGAGCTTCCATAACCAGCCGGCGCAGCAGCTCCGGACGGGCAGCAAAGTGACCGCCGCCGAAGGCATCCAGATAGTGCTGGACGGGGGAGTCATTGGGTTTATCAGCTGCCTGAATACCGCCTTCTGCCATCATAGTGTTGGCATCGCCGATACGCAGCTTGGTAACGATCATAACGTTTGCGCCGGCTTCGTGAGCCTCAATGGCTGCGGAAGAGCCTGCGCCACCGCCACCGATGACCAGAACATCCACATCATAAGCGGGATTGGAAAGGTCAATCTTCTCATTCAGCAGACGGCTGTTGGAGTGCAGCAGCCGGGTCAGCTCCAGGGGCGCTTTCTGGCCCTTATTGGGGCCGATTTTAATTTCGGCAAAGCCTTCTGCTCGGTAATCGGGGTGATACTGCTTCAGCAGTTCACTCTTTTCATCGGCAGTCATACGGCGGGGTTCTGTACCCATACGCTCTGCACGGGTCGCTTCCACCTTTTTGATGGATTCCATCATAGTTTCAGTAAACATTGTAACCCCTCCTTACTTTTCGATATCCCGGGTGTTATACAGTTCCTGCATTTCAGAAATGGGCTTCTGCATAACAGCCTCGATCAGTGCGTCATACTCACCGCGGTTAATCTCGTCAACACGGTTTTTCAGATGCTCGGTTTTGGGGGCGATGTACTTACCGGTAAGACGGCGGGCCAGCAGACCTACCATTGGGTGGGAAATTTCAGCAGGGCAGCGGACGGAACAGCAGCCGCAGCTGACGCAGTCGAAGGACTCTTCTGCGCACTTTTCCAGTTCGCCCCGTTGTGCGTAGGCGATGTACTGCATAACATTCAGACTCTGGGTACAAGCCTTGGTGCAGGCGTTACAGCCGATGCAGCTGTAAATCTCGGGATACAGCTCCATCATAACCTGCTGGTTAGGCCGTAAATCCTTGATTTCGTAGGCCCGCTTGTCGGTGGGGAAGAAGGGGATGGATGCGATGTACATACCCTCCTGCACCTGGGTCTGGCAAGCCAGGCAGGTCTTCAGCTCGTTGCAGCCCTTAATACGGTAGATGGTAGCGCAAGCGCCGCAGAAGCCATGACGGCAGCCGCAGCCGCGGGTCAGAGTGTAGCCGGCGTATTCCATAGCAGTCATGATAGTCAGATCAGCCGGTACCTGGTAGCGCTTGCCAAAGAAATAAACATTAACAAGTTTTTCCATTGTAATTACTTCCTTTCTTAGTACTCGGGGGGTAACTCGTCGATCTGGTCGAACCGGAACACGGGGCCGTCCTTGCAGACGTACTTAGAACCGATGTTGCAGCGACCGCACTTGCCGATACCGCACTTCATGCGCAGCTCCAGGGTGGTGTACACCTGATCCTTGGAGAAGCCCATTTCTTCCAGTGCCTGCAAGCAGAACTTGATCATGATGGGAGGACCGCAAAGCAGTGCGGTTCTGTTGGTGTCGAAGTTCAGTTCACGGAGATAATTGGGAACGAAGCCAACGTGACCGTCCCAGCCCTCCTGCTCCCGGTCGATGGTCAGATGAATGTTGACACCGGGGATCTTGGACCAAACTTCTTCGATCTCCTTACGCTGCACAAG
>JAZOUW010000045.1:0-6921 GCA_045658385.1 Faecousia sp. | reverse complement strand
GCGCAGAAGGTCCTCCGCCCAGGCCTTCTTCTCTTCGGGTGTCACTTGCATCCCTCCTTTACATTTTTGTGGTTCTCCCGCAAACAAAAAGAGTGTAACCTGCCTGCCCTCAAGTACGGACAAACAAGGTTACACTCTCCTGTCAAAGCGTGATAAACCCAAACGATCGGCTAGGCTCTCTGACTTATGGCAAGGGGGGGTGCCAAACACAGCAATGGACGGTTGTTCCGGTTTCTCACCGGATCACCTTGACCTATCGTATCAGCAATATTCAGTTGGTTTGCGGGCCGTGACCGTCAGGGCAATCCGTGCAGAAGGGGGAATCCACACGCAGACGGTCACAGCAAAAAAGCGGCAGCAACCCTAGTAAAGGGCCGCTGCAGCCGTTTTTCCGCAACAAAAAATCACAGGTTCCGTACTTGCAGACCCCTGTGTTTTCCCACATTTGAGCAGTTCTCCTGACTTGCGGATCGTCAGTTCTGCATAGCCTTCTCAGGTTTCCCCAATGACCGGCTTTCGCCAAATGCAGAACCTCCACGCATACAGTGGCGGTACCGTCCGGGATTCTCACCCGGTTTTCTATTCTCTCGTGGCGCTGTTACCGCAGCCACAAGCACTTAAACGGAATATTTACTTGCGAGGACAGTATACACGATGCTACCCCAAATGTCAATCGAAAAAAGGTAATACCATAATATACGGAACAAATCGCAATATAATCTTGCAAAAATCTTAGAATAATAGGCAATACGCGTAGTTGCGGTTGCTGTTATTCAGCCGTTTAACGAATGCAACGCTGGGCGATACTGCGTTGCATTGTATCAAAATGTGTAGTATATGCCAATAAATCCCATAGTGAATGATAGATTCACTATGGGATTTGTTTTTTGCACGAAACGGACTCGAACCGCAGGTGAGAGTCCGGGGGGCGAGGGGAGCGCTGCCGGTGGCAGATGAAGCGACCCGAGCGAGTGGCAGCGGTCGGTGTGCAACGCAGCCGCACCGACGGCAAGGCGCACACCGCATCACCGCAACAGGACACCGGTACCAAAAATCCTGAATGCGAAAGCATTCGGGATTTTTACTTTTTACCGCTTCACGCTTCACTTTTCACTAAAAACGCCTTTCGGGCTTTGATGCAATAAGAAATAGTGAAGAAGTTGCGGTATCCGCTTCGCGGATATTTTTATTTTTTACGTTGATTTTGAATATTCTCGATTGCTTCTGCCAATACCCTTTGCGCTCGTGACCAAAACCGTTCCACGACGATTACACGCTTATACTGGCCACATTCTTCGCACAAATCTTTATCCCAGGAAAAAGCGTATCTCCATTTGGAATCGTGAGTTTCATTGATCTTGTTCCAACAATCTAAGCAAAATTCTGCCATACCAGTTCCCTCCTTGCAAATTTAGTATACTTATAATAAGTATACTTTGCTAAGTATAACACATAATCATCTTAAAATGTACTCAAATTAAGATGTTTTGAGGTGGATTATGCGAAACAAAAACAACAAGCATTTGGGAATCGAGATAGAACCAGAATTACATTACAAACTCCACTATATTGCAAAGTATGAGGGACGCTCCGGAAACGGGCAAATTCTGCATCTGATTCGTCAGTGTATCCGGGACTTTGAAAGCGAGAACGGCAAAATTCCCTTTAATAGTGATGGTAAGGAATCACAGGACTAATGGCTTGCTTTGACCGTGTGGGCTCAACTGCTGCAAGTAGGTCGGGCAAAAGCCGTTGGTATTCCTCACTTTTAGCTTAAATCCTATAAAACAACTCGTACCATATCGAGTGTTCATAACGTATCCCAGTTATGGACACTCGATTTTTGATGTCCATTTTACTATTATTACACGCTATTAAAAAGCGTGTAACCTACTATGACACCTTCACGGATATTTTGCGACATGTCTTCTTTTTTCGCTACCGAACAAGGGACAATAATGACCGATGGGTAAAAATCACAACATTTTTGATTTTGCCGTGGTATAATACAGACACAGGAGGTGAGGGCAATGAAATTTCGTCTTATAATCGACACAACAAAAGAAGAGGAAGTGGTGGCTACCGTCCACAGCCGGTCAAGTCTGACGGAAAAGCTGGAAGCTCTTGTCATGGAAGACTCCGGAACAGATCGCATAGCGGCGTACGCAGAGGACGAAGTAAAGCTGCTTGGTTTTTTGGATATGGAATGCATCACGGTACAGGACGGAAAAACCAGCGTTATTGATACCGAAGGCAGGCAGTACCGGCTGAAAATGCGGCTGTATGAATTGGAACAAATACTGCCCGGTTACTTTATCCGCATTAACAAAAGTGCGCTTGCCAATGAAAAACGTCTGGATCGCTTTCAGGCTACTTACAGCGGCGCGGTAGATGCCGTATTCGAAAGCGGCTATCGGGAATATGTTTCCCGGCGGTGCTTTGCCCAAATTAAAAGGAGGTTTGGCTCAAAATGAAAGGATTTGCAAAGGAATTCTTATTCAGAGGTTTGTTGGCCGCCGCCGGTGGTCCGGTTGTGCTGGCTATCGTCTACGGCTTGCTGGGCGCAACCGGCGCAGTCAACAGCTTTTCCCCGACAGAGGTTTGCAGGGGTATTTTGACAGTTACGGTGCTTGCCTTCATCGTTGCAGGTATGACTGCGATTTACCAACTGGAGCAGATGCCGTTGATGAGCGCGATTTTAATTCACGGTGCCGGCTTATATGTTTCGTATATCCTGATCTATCTGCTCAACGGCTGGCTCAAGCGTCAGATGATTTCAGTTCTTGTGTTTACTGCTGTCTTCATTGCCGGTTATGCTGTGATCTGGTGTATTATTTATGCTGTCACCAAGGCCAAGACCCGGAAAATCAATCAGAAACTTCAGGAAGAAAGATTTAAATAGAGCTTGTATTATTGCGACTTTTTGTGTAAGATAGTTTCAAAACTACAAAAGGGGAGTGCGCGTATGCAATATCCATTTTTGAGATTTCCCGGATTTAAATACAAGGCTGTTACCTTAAGCTATGACGACGGAGTTACATTTGACAAAAAGCTGATTGAGATTTTAGATCGGCACGGTCTGAAGGGTACATTCAATTTAAATTCCGGCATGTTTGGCAATCAGGAAAAGCGCCGCTTGACGGAGCAAGAGGTCTTGCAATTATACGGCGACTCCGTCCATGAAGTAGCAATCCACGGCAAAAATCACCGTTCCCTGGCAGATGCCCCGGTGGCCATGGCAACGGACGATGTGATTTCCGACCGGGTGGCGCTGGAAAAACTGTTCGGCAGAATTATTAGCGGCATGGCATACGCCTTTGGCACGTACAATGATGAGGTCGTGCAGATTCTGGAAAAGTGCGGCGTGGAATACGCCCGGACTATCAAATCTACCGAGAAATTTGATATTCCCACAGACTGGCTGCGAATGCCCGCTACCTGTCATCATAAAAATCCAAGGCTGATGGAACTCGCCCGGGAGTTTGTGGCGCTGACACCGCCGACACATCCCTGGAATCAGTGCGCAAGACTATTCTATGTGTGGGGACACAGCTACGAATTTAACGACAGCGATAACTGGCACATTATCGAGGAATTTGCCAAGTTTATCGGTGGCCGCGAGGATATCTGGTATGCTACTAATATGGAAATTTGCCAGTATGTGAAGGCCTATGACAGATTGCAGTTTTCTGCTTTGGGCGATTGGGTGCATAACCCAACGGCTACAGATATTTATCTGCATTATTTTGGAAAAGATGTGCTGGTCAAAGCAGGACAGACGGTTCGTTTACAATAAAGAATAAGCAGGAAGTCGGTTGACTTCCTGCCTTTTTATTAGAAAAAGTAATAAAACCAAACGCACAGGATTTCCCGGAGGAAATAGGTTAAATGCAAATGCCACCAGCTTGTTTTTGCCGGGATACACACCGGGTCAAGACCTGCTTCCCGGGCGTACAAGCTTGCTCGATACATGTGATAGTCACTGGATATGATACCGACCGTTTTCGGGCGGCTGCCGGTTTTTTCTTCGATAACCTCCATGGAGAAGGCAATGTTTTTCCAGGTGCTGGTAGATCTGTCCTCCAGCCATATCCTGTTTTCCGGAATACCCATTTTTGTCAGCTCGTTAAACATGCATTGGGCTTCGGAAATCCGTTCTCCTTCGCCCTTCCCACCGGAAGCTATGCAAATAGCATCCGGGTTTGCAGTTAAGTATTCGCAGGCGGCGTTGATCCGTTCCCACAGGGAAAGGGAAGGGGTTGTTCCGTTAACACCTGCTCCCAAAACGATCACATAATCGCAAGTAGCATTTTCCGTGCCGGCTTCGGCTTTGCTGATGAAGCTGCCTGTAATAACAGCGGCAATAAAGCCGATAACCAATATGCCGGTTACAATCCAAATCATAATTTTACCTGCCGGTTTCCTAATTTTAGAAAGCAGATGGTAGCACCCAATGATGCCGTCAATTCCCAAAATAAGCAGTCCCAGAAAACGGCAACCACTTACGCCAAAATAAATCAGCAGTCCAACAGCAAAGATGCCTGCTATAACCAGCAGAATCGGCGGAATTTTCTTAATCCAGCGCATGAATCAGATCCTTAAGGGCGGTTTCAAATTTTGCGCCGTACCAATGGCTTGCATCTCCGGCGGTGTTTTCAATGGACTTAACGGTGTAATCTGCGGCGATCTTGGCGGCATCAAAGGCAGACTTGCCTCGCATCAGCGCGCCTACAAAGGCAGAGGCGTAAATGTCGCCGGTGCCATGGCAGGAGTTGGGGAGCATTTCATGCTCATAATAGCGATAACTGCCATTTTCAAAGACGACCACGCCGGTTTTGCCGGGGGCGTAGGATACGCCGGTGAGAATTACGTTTTTGCAGCCAAGGGCGATAAGCCCGGAAAGCAGCGCGTCAATGTAGTCCCGGTCGTATTCGGTCTTATACTCCATGCCGGTCAAGAAACAGCTTTCGGTGATATTGGGAACCACGAAATCTGCTTTGCCACAGAGGGCTTTCATAGCTTGCACATATTCTGCGTCAAAGGCAGGGTAGAGCTTGCCGTTATCAGCCATAGCCGGGTCAACGATTTTCAAACCGTCGGGGCACAGATTAGCAAAAATATCAGCGACCATGTCAATCTGTTGGGTGCTGCCCAGATAGCCGGTGTAAACCGCAGAAAAGGAAATTTTTTCTTTTGTCCAGTGGGCGGCAATGGCAGGAATATCCTCTGCCAGATCCCGGAAGGTAAAACCGTTGAAGCCAGCGGTGTGGGTGCTTAAGACCGCAGAGGGCAGAACAGCACACTCAATGCCGCATGCAGAAATAATCGGTAGCGCTACTGTCAGAGAACACTGTCCCACGCAAGAGATATCTTGAATAGTAAGAATTCTGGGGTAGTTCATAAAATCGCTTCCTTTGTATTTGAATTATATTTGGAATTATAGCATACCTGGCGCAGAATTCAATAGGCAAAGTAAACAGTTGTTTCAAAGAAAATTTGGAAAATTGTAGTCGTTTTTGAAGTTTAGGTTTACAGATGGCGGCAATGTGTGCTATGATAGACTATACGATGATATACAGAGGTTAGTGCAATGGATTATATTGTTTTGGATATGGAGTGGAATCAGCCGTGGCCCGGTTCTCCTTCTGCAAGAAAGGTGCTGCCGGTACAGATTCGCGGTGAGATCATCCAGATCGGCGCGGTGCGCATCACGGAAGATCAGCAGGTGGCGGATGAGTTCCAGGTGCTGATCAGACCCAAATATTACCGTCGGTTAAATCGTCGGGTCAGCAAGCTTACCGGCATCAAAGAGACCCGCCTGCGGGAAGAAGGCGTGCCGATGGAGGAAGCTATGGTCCGGTTTCGTACCTGGTGCGGCGAGGATGTTGTATTCCTGACCTGGGGTTTTGATGACATCACCATTTTGCGGGAGAATTTGCGGCTGTTTGGCATTGAGGAAAACTGGGTAAGCCGTTGGTATAACGCCCAAATGATCTTCAACGCCCAGACAGATGGCTCCAATGCTCAAAAGGCACTGAAAACGGCTATGGAGATTTTTGGAATTGAGGCTACCCGCCCTGCCCATGACGCGTTGGGCGATGCTTATCACACAGCGCTGATTTGCGCGCGGTTGGATTTGCAGCGGGGTATGGACGAATACGGTACGGCGCTAAAAGAGCATGTCAACGGTTTCCATGGCGCAGAGTTACCCGGCTGCATCAGCCGCAAGGTGTTTTATGATTACGCCGACAAGCGCACCGCTTTGGCGGCTATGTCCGGCAAGGAAAATAAGTGTCCCACTTGTGACCGGCAAATGCTGGGCGCAAGGTGGTTTGCCCAGCCGGGGCGGCGGTATATGGACCTGGCCACTTGCCCGGAACACGGCAAGTTCTTGATCCGGGTGCGCCTTTCTCAACAACCGGAGGGCAAAATTCGGGTCAGCCGGCTGACCTATGAAGCTACCTCCGAAGCAGCGCAGGCATACGCCCGCCGGGCAGAGAAGGCAGAGGGAGAGGAAAAACGACCTGCCCAACGCCGCAGAAGAAGCCGTTTGCCGGAGAAAAAGGAATCATAAGAAGCCGCCGAAAAGGCGGCTTTTCTACAAAAGAAAACCTTGACATCGCCTATGTGGGGTGGTATAATAGCACACGCGACGGTGCGTAAGTGCCTGCAAATTACGGGCCCTTAGCTCAGTTGGTTAGAGCCTCCGGCTCATAACCGGATAGTCCCGGGTTCGAATCCCTGAGGGCCCACCACCAATAATAAGGCAACCGCCTTTGCATATATAGGGGTATAGCTCAATTGGTAGAGCGGCGGTCTCCAAAACCGTAGGCTCAGGGTTCAAGTCCTTGTGCCCCTGCCAAGAAACAGTCAGTAAATCTTACGATTACTGACTGTTTTCTTTTGTTTTTCGAACTTTTT
>JAZOUW010000044.1:0-3741 GCA_045658385.1 Faecousia sp. | reverse complement strand
GGGCAAATAAAAGCCGCCCCCGGAAGGGGGCAGCCAGTAATCATTTGCGGTTGGCGAACCGTTCATGCGTCTTAAGACGCGGCTGTATCAGGCCCTTATAGGGCCAGTGCAAGCCACCGGCTAAGCCGGTGGTCTTGACTTTGTGTAATGATTCATTGCCGCTTTAGTACTTCTTGGTGAGCAAGGCTCGTTCCGTTTCCGCGATGGAGTCCAGGGCTTCCCGGCTTCTTGTGTAGACAATGCTAAAATACAGCGCGTCGATGATGGACAGCTGGGTCAGCCGGGAGGTCAGCCCCAGAATGTTGTGCTTGGTCTCCTCTGCGGCGGTAAACAGCACGATGTCCGCCTGCTTCAAAATGGGACTTTTGCCGCTGTTGGTAATGGCCACGGTGGTAGCGCCGTGTTCTCTGGCAAGCTTCAGGGCGTCCACGATGTCCCTGGACGACCCGGAGTGGGAAATGGCCAGCGCCACGTCGCCCTTTTTCAGGTGGGAGGCGGCGATGACCTGCATGTGGTTATCGGAGTAGGCAACCGCCTGCAGTCCTGCCCGAAGGAACTTGTGCGCGCCGTCGGCAGCGATGGAGGCGGAGTTGCCCAAGCCGAAAAGGGCAATCTTTTCTGCGCCGCACAGGGCCCGGGATGCCTTCTGCAGCGCCTCGGGGGAAAGGATCTGCTTTGTCTTTTCCAGCGACAGGAACATATCGTTGCAGACCTTTTCGTAGATCTGGAAAGGGGAGTCGCCGCTTAAAATGTGGGTGCTTACCGGTGTGCCGCCGCCCTCGGAGGCCAGGGAAATCTTCAGCTCCTGAAAGCCACTCATTCCCAGCCGCTTGGAAAAGCGCACGATGGTGGCCTCGCTGCAGCCGCACTGCTCCGCCAGCTCCACGATGGAAAGGGAGATGATCTTGCCGGGATTATGTTCGATCCAGTCGGCAACCTGCTTTTCCGCTTTGCCCATTGTGGGGTAAAGATGTTTCATTTTAATGGAAAGCTTGCCCATAAAATGCTCCTTTGATGTGAATTTGATACGATTATACCGAAAAAACCAACCCTTGTCAAATGCGTTGCCGGTTGCTGGCTGCTGCGCTGCCGCGGGCGACGGATTGCAATGTAACGGACAGTCGATAAGTCCCTGCGCCTCCTGCCGAATCACACCGTAGGCACAGGCTTCCGGACTGCCCGGGATCGAAATCGTCGGCATTGCCGACACAGCAATGCTTAATTTTTAATTTCTTACAATTTGGGTTGAAATTATTTTCACTCTATGCTATAATATCGCCGTTAAAGCAAAGTTTAAGTGAAAATTATTTTCAAAAACGGAAAGGAAGAATCAAAAATGCAAATCAAGTCGTTTATGTACGATATGATCCGCTCCGAGCTGGAGGACGCTGTCGGTGTAGAAAACGTGTCCGTCGCCGAGGTGGAAAAGATGTCCTACACCGTGGACTATTTCTGGGTCAGCCGTATGTGGCAGGACCGTGGCGCGGAAGGCCCCAAGCCGGATATCATTGTCCGTCCCGGCAGCGCAGAAGAAGTTTCCAAGGTGCTGAAAATCGCCAACTACTATAAGATCCCGGTACATACCTGGGGCGGCGGCTCCGGCAGTCAGGGCGGCGCGCTGCCTATGGCAGGCGGCATCCTGCTGGACATGAAGCGGATGAACAAGCTTATTTCCATCGACGAAAGCTCTCATTCGATCACCGCCGAGGCGGGTATGATCTTCCAGCAGCTGGAGTGGTACGCCAACGAAAAAGGCTACAGCTGCATGCACATTCCCAGCTGCCTGACCTGCGGCACCATCGGCGGCGCATTGGCCCACCGCGGTATCGGCATCTTCTCCTCCAAATATGGCAAGATCGACGATCAGTGTATGTCTATGGAAGTGGTGCTGCCCAACGGCGACATCATCAACACCCTGCCCGTTCCCAAGCATGCTGCCGGCTCTGACCTGAATCAGATCTTCATCGGCTCGGAAGGCACTTTGGGTATCATCACCAAGGCCACCTTCCGTTTGTTTGAGATGCCGGAGTGCCGCAAGCACCGGGCATTCCTGTTCCCGGATATGACCGCAGGCCTCAACGCCGGTCGGGACATTATGCAGAAGCTGCAGCCGTCCATTATGCGTTTGTTTGACGAGGCGGAGACTGTTTCCATCATCAAGAAGGTCATCGGCTTTGAGAAGAAGGGCGCATTTATGAACCTTTCTCTGGAAGGCATCGAGCGAATCGTGGACATCGAAATGGAGATTGTGCTGGAGATCTGCGCCAAGTACGGCGCGGAGGACCTGGGCAGTGAGTATGGCGAAAAGTGGTATGAAAACCGCATCACCTTCTTCTATCCCGGTCACATTATGGACCTGCCCCAGATGTTCGGCACTATGGACACGGTGGCGGACTTCGGTCACATCGAGAAGATCTACTGGGCAATGAAGCACGCCATCGAGGACAACTTCCCCGGCGTCCGGATTATCGCCCACTGCTCCCACTGGTACGGCTGGGGTACGATGATCTATGACCGCTTTATCATGGACAACCCCCCCGAGGACAAGGAAGAGGCGCTACGCCTGCATAATCAGATCTGGAACACCGGCGTTCGCGCCGCAATGGAAAACGGCGGTGTCATCAACGACCACCACGGCATCGGCCTGAAGCTGTCCCGCCTGATGAAGGAGCAGTATGGCCCTGCCTTCCAGGTGCTGGAGGGAATCAAGAAGCAGCTTGACCCCAACGGCATTATGAATCCGTACAAGCTGGGTCTGTAATTTAAAGCTGAGGGGACCGGAACCCGATAGGTTTTCACCGGCTTCTTGCCCCCAATACTGCATAAAATCCCTAGACAATACCAACGGGTATTCCCTTCGGGATTTTACTTGTCTTGATGGCAAGCTGCACGGTGAAAACTGCAAAGCACCCCACAGCGTGGTGGATTACTTTGGGTTTTGTGCAGTGTCGTAACGCAAGGGAAATAAGGAAAATACCAATAAATGAATCGCTGTGGGGCTATCGGCATCCGATCCCCTCAGCTTTGGAGGATTATTATGATTAGTCAAAACGCATTACATCACGCAGAAAACTGCCGTTTCTGCTTTATGTGCCGCCATCTGTGCCCCGTGCAGCTGCAGACCGGCAAGGAAATCAACACCCCCCGGGCCAAGGGTCTGGTGCTGTCTATGATCAACAAGGGCACGGAAACCTTCGATAAGGATGTTGCCAACGCCATGTACGAGTGCATGCTCTGCGACGCCTGCGTGGACGATTGCGCCACCGGCTTCCAGCCCCCGGTTTACATTCGGGAGGCCCGCACCGAGGCAGTGGTCAATGACCTTGCCCCCGCATCTGTTATGAAGCTGATTGAAAACGTGGAAAAGACCGGCAACATCTTCGGCACGGAAAAGAAGGACTTCTCCCAGTACGGCATTGACCTGCTGGTCTACATCGGCGAGGTGGCCGCCTGCGCCGCCCCCCAGATGGCAGAGAACTTCCTGAAGCTGATCCGCAGCGCCGGTGTCAGCGCCAAGGTTTTGAAGGACGAGCCTGCCTCCGGCGCAATGCTGGCAGACCTGATGGGCTACGTGGACGAAGTGGCTCAGCAGGCTAAGGCTTGCGCGGCTGCTGTGAACGCTACCGGTCTCAAGACCGTTGTGGTGCTGGACAGCTACGATGCTGAGATCATGAAGCAGCAGTACGCCCAGTGGGGCTGCGAGATCCAGGCTGAGGTGGTTACCGCTACTGCATTTGTTGC
>JAZOUW010000043.1:0-5929 GCA_045658385.1 Faecousia sp. | reverse complement strand
AGGAAATACGGGTATATCCCGCAATGTCGAAAATCTCTGTCAATGTTGTCACTCCTTTATTTTTCTTTACGGTTAACATTGTATAATTCTTCGGCTCGGCTGGCTACCGGAATGATCTGGGTCTGCTGCCTGCTTCTCCCTTTGCACCGCCAACTCTTCAATCCGCTTTCGGTTGAACAACAGCAGGTCACGGGTGTTGCGGTACAGTTCTTCTGTTCCGGAGTGGAATTGCGCCACCATATATTTCTTCGCCTTGTAGTCGGCGTAGAGTGCTTTCAGTTGCTCCCGGATCGCAGTATCTTCCTGCTCCGCACGGGTCAGCCAAATGGTTACGAGCTTCATATCATCTCTCACATTGATTTCCAAATGCGATCCCCCATTTCTTCTCGCTTCCTATATTTTCCACGGAAACTTTTTCTTCTATACATCGGCACATTCTTTGTGGGGGTGTATTTGGTTTTCTGCTCCAATGATACAACACCCCGGTTCTGCAAATCAAACATGCCACCATCACCTCGCATCCCGATCCCGCTGACGGGCCAATCGTTGCTGCCGCTCTTTTACTGCCAGGATGATCTCCTGCATCATTTGGGCAGCGGTATAGTGCCGGGGAAAGAAATCCCGCAACTCGGATACCTTGAAGCTGATCTTCTCCTGCTGGTTAGCCTTCGGCTGGGTCATGATGTGGAAGATCGTATCCATATCCAACTGCCCAGATTGGCTCAGCGCCTTCATCTGAATTGCCTGGGAAAGGGACGGAGTGCAATCCTCGCTCTCCATGGTTTCCAACAGGTCAGCTTGTTCTGTTTCGGTAAGGTAAGACAACTCCACCGCCGGGGTAAGGGCGATTCGCCCTTCATCCACCTTCTGCAAAACACCGGGGATCAAGTTTGTTAAGCGGATATATCGCTGAACAGTTTTATAGCTCTCACCACTGGCTTCTCCAATTTCCGCAGTTGTGCGTGTGGAATCGTAATCTGGGACAACATGTCCCAGATTGGGTTTCCCATACCGCTTCATCGCTTCAGCTTTCAGCTTATAAGCGTAAGCTTTCTCGCTCGGTAAAATGTGCTCCCGCTGCAGGTTGCTATCAACTAAGGCGATAGCTGCGGCATCCCGGTCGATGGCATAAATTAAGGCAGGAACCGTTTCGATTCCTGCCTTCTTACATGCGTGCAATCTCCGATGTCCGGAGATCACCTCATATTCTCCATTGTCCAGTGGACGGACTACCAACGGAGTCAGCAAACCTTGGGTAAGGATGCTCCAAGTCAACTGGTCCATTTCCTCGTTATCCACCACCTTAAAGGGGTGTCCTTCAAAGGCCCGCAGCTTATCAACGGCTAAATGTTCTGCTCTTGTTTCTTTCATCGTGTCTTGCTCCTTTCATTCTTCCTCCTGTTACTTCGGTCTCCTGCTGCCGCTCCATGGCAAGCAGGTTTTCTACTTTCGGTGCGCTGCGCTCTGCAATGCGCTTAGCGATCCGCTGCTGTTTCCGTAGCGGTTCCATCTTGGCGCTAACGGCCTTTGCCGCCAACTTCAGTTCTGCTTTCTCCGGCTCCGGCGCACGGCGGATCTTATTGCGGATGTGTTCCCGCTCTGCTTTCAGCTGATCAATCTGGGCATCAATATCTTCCCGGAACGCAAAAAGCTCCTCTGCGGTGTCGATGTGACAGTCGCAGAGGAGCTTGTAGTCCTCGATATATTTGTCCAGCTTTCGTACTTCCTCCCGCAGCAGCGGGGACAGCGGCAGGTGCTTATTTTCAGCCAGTAGATTGTTACCGGTGCAGATCTTCAGCAGTTCGGTGAAGATGGCAAAGGTCAGCTGCAGGCCGTCCATCTTGCCAGCCTGTCGAAGGGAAAGTTCTATGACCAATAGAGGTGCACGAGTTCGTTCCGGCATTTCTATCCAGAACAGTTCCGGCTTGCGCTGATTTCGCATCAGTTGGTCATAGATGGCATCCGGGGTGTACTTTGCGCCCAAGCTCTTTAGGCGCACCGGGCGCTGCCAACCCTCCGCTATCACAGAGCAGTTGGGACTCTCTATATCTCCACGGATTTCATATCCCAGCTTCTCCAAATATTCAAAAAAGGCACGGTAAGTGGATACCCTGGAAAGCACCTCGTCGATATCCCGGCGCAGGATGTCACGGTGGGTCATGCCGCCATTCTTGTGCACCCAGTACGCACCTTTCTCACCACCATAGAATTTTGCGTTCTTCAGCACAGACTTTCCGTACTCTTGGCAAACCGCATCCGAGATCTCCCGCAGGCGGTAGTGGTCAGAAATATGGTTTTCAAACTTCCTGCCGGTACGGAAAGACACGGAGTTCACAACGATATGATTGTGGATGTTATCTGTGTTCAAGTGGGTGGTGACTACAATCTCGTAATCGTCGCCCCACATCCGCCGGGCGGTTTCCATGCCGATGGTGTGTGCCTCCTGCGGTGTCACCTCACCGGTTTTAAAGCTTTGGTATCCGTGGTAGGCCACATTGCCGCCCAGCTTGCCGTAGCGGCGCTTGGTATCCATCATGGTTTCATACGCCAGCTGCTTGGGGCAGTTGATAGCGCTGACATACATCTTCTTATCAGTCTTTTCGTCATTGGCAGCATAGCGCAAGGCGCTGTACAGATCCTCGTCCAGGTACTTCCGGTCGGTGGTCTTGTCCGGGTTCTCCGCATAGTCGATGGCATCCTTTAGCCGTCCTTTGATGGGCCAGAATCCTGTAGTCGCCATGCCACCACCTCTTTCTTACTTTGTTTCTTTGGCAGCATCAGTTCTCTGCGAATGTCAGTGATCAATTCCAACAAAGCTTTTTCTGTTTCGACAGTCATCGACTGATTACACAGGTCACATAGCTTACTATAAAGCTGGTAGAACGAATCCCCCACTGCAGGCCGGGGTTCATAACCCAGTGCCCGCTTGCGCAGATACTCCGACCGGCTAAGGCCGCAGGCGGGAGCATACTGCTCTACAATTTGCTTCTCTCTTTCGGAAAATCGGGTGTTGATCACCTCTGTTTTTTCTGTCATAAAATCATTCCTTTCCATCGGGGTGTTAGGGGCAGCGCCCTTAAAGGTCCGGCAGCTCCTGCTGTCGGATGTGGAGCTTGTAGCACAAGTTCCCTGCTCGTTATGGTATAGGACAGTCCTGCTCCCGGCACCTGCCGGTCGAACTCCGACCGTCCATACCCGCTCTTTTGAGATTCTGGTAAATGGTCATTTTGACCCTTTACCACTATACGAAAAAACAAGTTGCCAACTTGACAACTTGATTTTCGCGTCATATCAAGTTCCCAAATTGGGAACTTGTTTCAAGTGGACAAATTGTCCACTTGATCTGCCTTGAGCCAAAATGGCTCAGCAGATCTTTGAAAAACGGAGATTTGAGCCAAAATCCCGCGTTTTTGGCTCAGCCGAACATATCCAGGTCTGCTAGGACATTTTTCCGGTTTTCTTCCTTCTGTTCTTCGGTCAGTTCGGTACTTACTGTTTGATGTACCGGCTGAACAGGAGAAATGGATAGAGGTACAACCTCCTCACGGAAGATCTGGCGAATATTGTCCAGCAGTTTGGTATCATCCATGCTGGCCAGCACTGCATCCACGTCAAATTGATTCCGGGAGCGGTGTAGCGTTTCCAAATACTCCGCCGCCCGTCTTTCCTCTTCGTTGTCATCGTGGAAGCGGACATTGATCCGGTAGTCGCTCATAGGCCAAGTTCCGCTCTCAACTGCGCTTCTGCCAGGTATTCATATCCCTTGGCTGCGGCGCAGATATCGTCTACAAACTTTACCCGGTCAGCGCTGACTTTGCCAAAGTGTTTCACAAGGCACCCACCGCCGCCGGTAATATAGAGCATCATGGTACCCTCGTCATAGCCATGCTCACGGAGTCTGCGGAAGATTCCGTCCACATATTCCTTTGCGATCATGCGGATGATCTTGATATCCGCTGCAGGAATGGTAGCCGTACCGGTGCAGAGGACTTCTTCGATGATGGCATCGTTGATCTCCCGCTGAGTTTTCTGCATGAACATTTCCCGGATGGCCAGAGTGCATTGATAGGTGCCGAATTTCTCGGTGTACATCTTGCCGGACTGGGGTCTGCCGTTGACCATATACAGCACATTCATGGTACCGTTGCCAATATCCGCAACAAGATTCACACCCTTCATGGTGGAAGCAAATTCCGCAATGGCTGCGTAGCCTTGGGGATAGATCCTCACATCGTCGATAGTGATGTGGTAATCCACCTTCTTATAGTTGAAGTCCACTTCCTTGTTCTTGCCCAGGTAGGCGGCGAACTCCTTCTTCTGCCCGGAAGTCCAGGTAAGGGGCAAGCCTGCCGCAAGGACAATGTTGGCTTCAGTAAGTTCCGCATCCTTCAGTTCTTTGGCGATGGCCACCAAGGTCAGCAGATAGTAGTCCTCGTCCTTGATTTTCTCTGCGATAAATTCCTTGTGTCCCTCACCGATCAGGTAATACCGACCACCATAGGTCAGCATGTCACCGGTGAATAGGGGTTCAGAATCATATCCCAGGATACCGGTCTTGAAGCAGTGATTTGCGGTTTTAATGTTGCCATAGCCGTGGTCAACACCGATGATCAGTTGGTCATTTAATCTTTTCATTTTCCTTCCTCCTTAGTTGTTGTTCATAATGGATTGATAGAGCCTTTGGTTTGCAGGCAGCACCGCCTCCCGGAAATACCTACAATTGATACGGGTGAGGGATAACTGCTGCGGGCAAGGCATTTCTAGCAGCAGACAGATCCCCTCGTCCCAGTTGCAGCAGCGTGAAACCAATTTCCGCACCTGCTCCGCCTGGGATGGTTTGATGATCAAGGGCATTTACGTTCCTCCTTTCATAGGTGATGGTCAGGACAGTCAGCTGTTCATAGAAATTTTATTGCATTTTGATTTCTTGTCTGGTATAATTATCGAACAAGTGTTCTATAAGCAGATGTAACTGTCCCTCCACCTATGGGAGAAATAAGCACCGCAAAGCGGAACCTTTTTGAGAAAATATTTTGAAAAATTTTTAGGAGGTGAGATCTGTGAACTATTTGAACGACCCGCACTATGATTTGGACGAGGCCCAGTTGGACCATTTTGACCAAAGTGCCGCCAAACGGCAGCGGTACCAGCTTTGGAAAGAGCGGCTGAACCAAGTGGAACTGCAAATTGAAAAAGACGAAGCCGCACCCGATCCGGATGCAGATCTCTCTCCGAAAAAGAAGCGGCTAAAACGGCAGATAAAAGAAGAGGCGCTGCTCCGCTTGGAAGAAGCTGCCCGGACAGAGGAAGATTTCGCAGCAGTGCAGTATCATTGGGATCGCCGGGATTCCAACCGGGAGCGCAAAGAGCGCTACCACGAAGTCCTGCGGGGTGATGTACCGCTGGATGTGGGCATCGCCAAGAATCCCCATGTCTTTCCGGAGTGGTTGGGCACACCGGTGGCGCAGCAAATGCGCAGCGGCAATTATCTGGATTGGCTTGCCAACTGCCCCTATGAGATGCACGATCTTTTAGCGGATGCGGTTCTTTCTTCTTTGATCTGCTCTCTGAAAGAAGACCATAAGGAGAACTTCTACTACTCTGCTATCCAGCTGCTGCAATCTCAGGAGGTTGCCAAGCTGATGGGGCAATCCACCCGGAATATCCGGAAGAAGCGGAATGTGATCTTGCGTAAGCTAAGAGCCGGTTGGTACGCGCACCTGCGCACAAAGCCTACGGGGTCACTTTCCATGGACGAAAAAGATTTCTTGCGCAAATACAAAAAAACCGCCCCCGATGGATTCGGGAGCGGTAAGGAGGTGTGTTATGAAGCAGCTGTTTGAGCGGGTCAGTTCCTACTGGGTTCGTTACGATAAGTATGTGATCCGGAAGGATGCCAAAGGTGTAAAATATATCACCGCAGCACCGG
>JAZOUW010000042.1:0-38367 GCA_045658385.1 Faecousia sp. | reverse complement strand
AAGATAATTTGTTGGAGATTTGTTTGCATTTTTCGTGTTGTGGTAATAGCGGAGAGTGACTCGCTGGAGATTCGTTTGCATTTTCGCCGATGGCGAAAATAGATGTTCGCCTCCGTCAAGCCGTCGGCGGCGACGCTCGTCCGCGTCGCATTTAATCTTTCGAATCTCCACGACTCCCCAATAAAAAAGAGGAATACCCGGATGGGCATTCCTCTTTTTTGGTGACTCGCTGGAGATTCGAACTCCAGACCCATTGCTTAAAAGGCAATTGCTCTGCCAACTGAGCTAGCGGGTCGTTGGCTGGGATGGCAGGATTTGAACCTACGAATGCCAGAGTCAAAGTCTGGTGCCTTACCGCTTGGCGACATCCCAATGTAACGTGTCCAGCGGCGGACACACGCCGTATTATATCACGCCGATACTTATTTTGCAACCACTTTTTCTTGTTTATTCCAATTTATTTATTAAAAGTCTTTTGCTGCAGCGCAAAAGGAAAACCGATACCCCAAATGTGGATACCAAGTGGATACCAAGTGGATACTGGCTGGAATGCGTGTGGATGTCAAGTGCAAGGGGATATCCATCGTGCTCATTAAGAGAAGGAGAAAGAGAAAAAGATAGAGTATGAGATAGAGGGCGAGATAGAGTATGAGATAGAGCGCGAGATAGCGTATAAGATAAAGAAAATTTGCTGGCGCGAGGGGGGACTACCGAAAATTGAAAAATTTGTGCATAATAAGCTTGACGAAAAGACCGGATTGGCCAAAAAATTGTTTTTGGCTGAAATGTATGGGAAATAGCTGCTTTTTAGGAAAAAAACGCAATTTGCATGCCTTGGATTGATTTGTGGTGTTTTGTGTGGTATACTGATTGCACCGGAAAACAGTGCGATGCACGGAAATGAGGGAAACAATGGACGAACGGAAAACCCAGGTAAAGCAACTGAAAAAGGAAAGCAAAAAAATCAAACGCCGCAAGGTGTGTTTGTGGAAAACTTTAGGTATTTTCTTTTTGGTGCTGTGCCTTATTTTGACCCCTGCCAGCATAGCGCTGCGGCTGTTTGACAATACGTTGGCAGCTTTTTTGGGGCAAAGCTTCTGGGAACTGGAAAAGGAAGATCCCAATGCCAATTACTTTACAATGGACTTTCAAACGGACGAGGAAATGTACGCCTACGGCAATGACATTTGCTATCAGTTGGAAGCGGAAGGCGCGGCATTGCTGCTGAATAACGGCGCGTTGCCTTTGCCGGCGGGCGCGAAGGTCAGTACCTTGTCTTCCAGTTCCGTCAATCTGGTCTATGGCGGTACCGGCTCGGGCAATGTGGACGCGTCCAAGGCTGACGATTTGAAAACTGCTTTGGAAAAGTCCGGCTTTGTGGTGAATCCTGCTTTGTGGGATTTTTATACCACCGGAGCAGGGGCGGACTATAACCGGAATACCGCTGCCGGGGAAAGCGCTGTTCTGGCAGGAAAGGCGTCCATTGCCGAAGTGCCGGTGGATGTTTATCCGGAAGAGGTTAAGCAGTCCTTTGCAAGCTATGGCGATGCGGTGATCATCACCCTTTCCCGGATAGGTGGCGAAGGTTATGACCTGGAGTTTCAAAAGTATAACTACCTCGCCTTGAGCAAAGAAGAGAAGAATATGCTCGATTGGGCTGCCTCTATGAAAAGCGCCGGCATGTTTCAAAAAATCATCGTTCTGATCAACTCCTCCAATGCTTTGCAGGTGGACTTTTTGAAGGATGACACCTACAGAGTGGATGCTTGCTTATGGATTGGCGGCGTGGGAGAAGCCGGTACCAATGCGGTGACAGATATTCTGGCGGGCAAGGTCAATCCCTCCGGCAGTCTGGTGGACACCTACTGCTATGATAACTATTCTGCCCCCGCTATGCAGAATTTTGTGCCTACAGTTTATGGCGGCGATACTTCCGGCATCCCCGACAGCGCGGACACCTACATGATCTATCAGGAGGGTATTTATGTAGGTTACAAGTACTATGAAACCCGCTATGAAGATTTCGTTATGAGCACCGGCAATGCAGGTAACTATGCTTATCACGGGGATGTGGCGTTCCCCTTTGGCCACGGGTTGAGTTATACCACCTTTGCATACAGCGACATGACTGTGCGTTTTGACAAGCAGGCGGACAAATATGTGGTGTCCGTTGTGGTGACAAACACCGGCAATGTAGCCGGTAAGGAGACGGTGCAGGTCTATGCCCAGTCCCCCTACACCCAGTACGACAAGGATAACGGCGTGGAAAAGCCTGCTGTTCAGCTGGTTGGTTTTGGCAAGACCAAGGTTTTGGAGCCGGGAGCATTCCAGATGGTAACGGTATCTGTGGACAAGCGGGATCTGGCAGCTTATGATGCCTATGGCGCAAAGACCTATATTCTGGATGCCGGTGATTATTATCTGACGGTGGCTACCGATGCCCACAATGCTGTCAATAACGTTTTGGCGGCCAAGGGCTACACACCAAAAAATACCGACGGCCGCATGGATGCTGACGGCAACGCCAAGCTGACCTATCAATGGACGCAAAAGGAGCCGGATACCACCACGTATGCCACCAGCCTTAACGGCACACCCATTACCAACCAGCTCTCCAGCGCGGATATCAACCTCTACGAGGGCGTGAGTGAGCAGATCACCTATCTGACCCGTAATGACTGGGAAGGCACAATGCCTGCTGAAATCTTAAAACTGACGCTGACAGACACGCTCGTTGCAGACCTGCAGGATGTGCTTTACAACCCGGCGGATTATCCGGTAACGGATATGCCCACGCTGGGGGCAAAGAACGGCCTGCAGCTATACGACATGATCGGCCTTGATTATGACGATCCCAAGTGGCAGCAACTACTGGATCAGTTGACATTTGAGGAAATGGTCAGCTTGATTGGCGACTCTTTCCACTGGAGAATGCCCGCCGAGTCTGTCAACGCCCCCGGCGCCAGGGATGAGAACGGCCCGCAAGGCTTGACAGCTGCCCTGTTTGGCGCAGGCCTGGGTGACATTGAACCCACCGCGTTTACCTCGGAAGACGTGATGGCTGCTACCTTCAACACAGCGCTTTTGTACGAGGTGGGCAAGGTCATTGGTAACAATTGTCTGGCTGCCGATGTGGTTTGCCTTTACGGACCCGGCGCCAATATCCACCGTACGCCCTATTCCGGACGCAACTTTGAGTATTACTCGGAAGACGGTTTCCTTTCCGGTGAGATCTGCGGCGCAGAGGTGCAGGGCATTCAGGACAAGGGTGTGGACGTGGTGCTTAAGCACTTTGCCCTCAACGATTGTGAGCAGGACCGTCTGGGTCAGGCTGCATGGGTAGGGGAGCAGGCTGCCCGGGAAATCTATCTGAAAGCCTTCCAAAAGGCTTTGGAGGAGTCCGGCGGCAACGGTGTTATGACCGCTTATACCCGCTGGGGCGCTATCTGGTCCGGCGGACACAAGGGCCTGATGACCAATATCCTGCGCAATGAGTGGGGCAATAACGGCATGTCCATCACCGACAACGTACTGGTTAATTATTGCAACGGCGTGGACGGTATTATGGCCGGTGGTGTTACCACTTACGATGCGATGCTGTGGTATGTGGTCCAGCAGCTGCCCCGGTATGAAAATGACCCGGTAGTTGTCAGCGCTATGCGGGAGGCCTGCCATCATAATCTGTATGCCTTGGCAAATTCTTCCGGAATGAACGGCATTGGCAAGGAAACTGTGGTCAAGGCGAAAACACCCCGGATCGTGGTGCAGGTAACTGCTTTGGCCATCGTCTTTGGCGTGCTGTATGTGCTCATGCTGATTTTCTGGATTCGCGGCAAGCGGGCATGGAAAAAATCCCAGGCATATATGGACTATATGACCATGAAGCGGGCGATGAAAGACGAAAAGAAAGCAAAATAATCATTTCCCGGCGCAGTAAGTCTGCGCCGGGTTTTTGTTGCAAGAAAGCGTAGCCTGTGCTATAATAAAAACACCCTATATAAGGAGGTAGATTTATGGGTTACGGGAATGATTTCAGCATGTTCGAAGAAAGCGCGGATATGACGGCCACCTCTGTTACAGGTGTATTCCTTGTGATTTTCCTGCTGTTTTATCTGCTGATGTTTACATATTTCATCGTTTGCTATGTTCTGCAGGCGGTGGGCATGTATACCGTTGCCAAACGGCGGGGTCTTCGTCATCCATGGCTCAGCTGGCTACCGGTGGGCGATGTGTGGCTTATGGGTAGCGTTTCCGACCAATATCAGTATGTGGCAAAGGGCAAGATACGCAATCGCCGCAAGGTGCTGCTGGGTTTGACGATTGCAATTTACTGCATTTATGCCTATATGCTGGCGTTCTGTGTTCTTGCGTCGTTGGGACTTGTGGGAGGTCCTCCGGGACAAGAGGGGATACTTGCTTTTTCCGGCGCGCTCTACATCGCCGCTATTGTTGGATATATTGCCGTGATTGTTCTGGGAATTGTTCTGATGGTGTTCCAATACATTGTTTTGTACGATGTATTTGCTTCCTGCAATCCGGACAATGCAGTGCTTTTCCTGGTGTTGAGTATTCTTTTGGGCATTATGCCGTTCTTTGTTTTCTTTAACCGGAAAAAGGACTTGGGCATGCCACCCAGAAAAGAACCGGAAGCGCTCCCGGTAATCGAAGCTGTGACAGAATCTACTGCTGAAGAAACGGAATAAAAAAGATTGCCCTTGGAGTTTGCTCCAAGGGCAATTGCTTATTCTTTGATGCCGAACAGGGGGCGGGCGACCCGTTTATAAAGCAGCAGCGTTAAAAGGGAAATGGTTACGCCCTTTATGAGATTTAACGGCGCGACTGCCAGGAAAACGAAGGTGGACAGGGAGTGGATACCGCTGTGAATCGCGTTGCCCATGGCAATAATGCTGTCCAGAGGCAAATTGAACAGCTGGGAGAATTTAGGCAGCAGATAAATCCCGTTAAAGGCACTGCCAAAGACCGTCAGCACCAGCGTGCCGATGACAGAGCCAACAATGGCGCTGCTCCGGGTCTTTTTTATGTGGTAAATGGCGGTGGCGGGGAAAACCAGCGAGCAGCCCACCACAAAGTTCGCAAAGTCGCCCACAAAGGCGGTGGAGGTGCCTTTCAAAAGCAGCTTAAGTAAAATCTTTACACCCTCGCAGGCAACGGCGGCAGAGGGCCCCAGGTAAAAGCCGCAAAGCATTACCGGCAGCTCGGAAAAGTCCAGCTTGTAAAACTCCGGCGCAATGAACAAAAGGGGAAAGTCCAGCATATGCAGCACCGCTGCGATTGCAGAGCAGACGGCAATGATGGAAATTCTGCGGGCGGGGGAAACCTTTCGCATACCCCGCAGAAACCGTTCTGTCAGCTTTGCCAGCAGGAAGATGGCGGCAAGAATCAAGACGCTGACCAAAACAAATGTAAGGTTCTCTTTTAGCTGTAAAATCAGTTCTTTCATATCTTTTCTCCCATAACAAAAATACGCCCCGAGAAACACTCAGGGCGTAAAAAGACTACAAAAAGTCTGCATTTCCTCTCTCATCCTGACTTTACAGTCGGTATCGGAATTGCACCGATTCAACGCAAACGCGCTCGCGGACTTTACCGCCGGTCGGGAATTGCACCCTGCCCTGAGGAACTATGAACTTATAAACACCTTACCATAGCTTGCTCCTCTTGTCAAGCCAATTCTGGTGTGGTATGATTAAGTCGTGGCAGGAACAGTGGCGGCGCTTTCTGCAGGCGTGGTCTGGACAATGTTGGTGTTCTCCTGCTTTTTGAAGCCCTGGATCACACCCTTGGCGGCGGTGTTTGTAATGTCACCGCCGATGACCTTGTTTTTATAAACCAAAAGCGTGGCGTATACCGGCTCTGTAGCGCCGGGGAGGTTGTTTATTTTGTAGACATAGCGCATGACAGTTTTGCCGGCATACTGGCTCAAGTCGTAACCCTGGCTTTTCTGCAACGCGTTGTAGCGGCTGTATACCTCCGTCTGCTCCTTGGGCAGCCGCACCTGACTGGACTCCACCGGAGAAGTACTCACATCCCAACCCAAACTTGTCAGGAATTTAACCCGGCTGTCGTTGTCGGTGACGCTGACGGCAGAGGTGGGCGCAGCGTCATTGTTTCCGCCAAAAAGCAGGACCATCGCTAAAAGAACACCTACTACAGCGGCCAGAATGATTGCGATTTTTTTCAGATTGACCTTTGCGGTCATGACCATCATAGAAATCCCTCCTGTTAATTATTTGCACTAAACTATATTCCGGATTTGGGAAAGGTAGAACAAGCCTATGCAGCGACTGGATAAATATTTATGCGACTGCGGCGTTGGAACACGCAGTCAGGTGAAAAACATACTGAAGGCCGGACGGATTACCGTGGACGGTCAGGTGGTAAAGGACGGCAGTCTGAAATTTGACGAAGCTGCTGCCCAAGTCTGCCTGGATGGGCAGCCTCAGTGCCTGGTTGGGCTGCTGGTGCTGATGCTGAACAAGCCGGCAGGCTATATCACTGCCACCAGGGACGAAAAAGAACGGACAGTTATGGAACTGCTTCCCACCCAATACAAGTCCTTAAAGCCCATAGGACGGCTGGACAAGGATACCGAGGGCCTGTTGCTGTTTACCAACGATGGGGAACTGCTGCATCGGCTGATCAGTCCCAGGAAGGAAGTGTCAAAGGTGTACTATGCCCGACACGAGGGTACTGCCGGGGAAGCGGATGTAGAGGCCTTTGCAAAAGGGTTGATTTTAAAGGATGAAACCCGGTGCCTGCCTGCCAAGCTGGAGCCTGTCGGTCCGGGAGAAAGCCTGATAACCGTTTGTGAGGGGAAGTATCACCAGGTGCGCAGGATGATGGCATCCCGGGGTATGCCGGTTACATATTTGGAACGCCGACAAGAGGGAAGCCTTGTTTTGGGGTCGCTTCCCCGGGGGGAAGCGCGGCTTTTGACGCAGGAAGAGATTTTTATATTGACAAAATGACGAAGAAAATAGACAATTTTCCATAAAAAAATAACGTGTTTTTCATAAAACCGCCCTTGTTTTTGGTATATTACCTAAAAACAAGGGCGGTTTTTGCATAAATATGTCAAAAAGTACTTGCAAATTGTGCAAATTGAATATATAATGATAGGCAGTTTTGTAAAATAAAGCATTTGTGCAATTTTCTTAAGGAGGCCTGGAAAATGTCAAGCAGTGTTTTTCAGAGTGTAATTTTGCAATTAAAGGACGCCACGGACCGTACCTTTGGCGTAATCGATACGGAAGGCTGTGTGATTTCCTGCACAGACACATCCTTGCTGGCAGAGCGTTGGTCGGATGCCGCTGTAAAGGTGGCCGGTTCTTTGGATAGCGTGGTGACCTTTGGTCAAAAGACCTTCCGGGCCATTGTCGGCAGTACCAATTTCTTTGAGTACGCGGTGTTCTGCACCGGCGATGACGAGGCTGCCCGGAATTTCTGTAGCCTTGCTTACATAGCCCTGAACAATGCGAAGGTTTTCTATGAAGAAAAGCATGACCGGTGTACATTTGTTAAGAATATTATCATGGATAACATTCTGCCGGGTGATATTTACATTCGCGCCAAGGAATTGCACTTTGCAACAGAAGCTCCCAGAGCAGTCTTTCTGGTGCGGCAGATCGGTCGCGGGGATGTGGCAGCCACAGATGTGCTCAACGGCATGTTCCCGGACAAAATGCAGGATTTTGTCATCAGTATCAATGAGACGGATATTGCTGTGATCAAGCAGCTTGCCGCAAATACCAGCGGTGAAGAACTGGCTGCCATCGCAAAGACCATCGAAGATACGCTGCGCAGCGAACTGTTCGTCAAAACGGTGATTGGAATCGGCACCCCTGCCGTCCATCTGCGGGAACTGGCAGATGCCTACAAAGAGGCCCAGACCGCCATTGATGTGGGCAAGGTCTTCGACACCGAAAAGAGCATCATCAACTACGAAAACCTGGGCATTGGCCGTCTGATTTATCAGCTGCCCAACACCCTGTGTGAAATCTTCCTTTCCGAGATCTTCAAAAAGAACTCCATAGAATCCCTGGACCAGGAAACGCTGTTTACCATCAATAAGTTCTTCGAGAACAATCTGAACGTTTCGGAAACCTCCCGGAAGCTGTTTGTCCACAGAAACACGCTGGTGTATCGTCTGGAAAAGATCAAAAAGCTTACCGGTCTGGACCTGCGGCAGTTTGACCACGCCATTGTGTTCAAGGTGGCGCTGATGGTACGCAAATACCTGTCCTCCCGGGACATTCGCTGATTGTAAAACCTCACCCCGATGGAAGACACTTCGTAAGGAAGCTGTCTTCCATTGTTTTGCCCTTAAAACCTACGAAGCAATATAACTCGACGACAGGTGAATATAACAGAGGCACACTTCCTTACGGAGTGTGCCTCTGGCAGCGCCTTTTTTATTAGAGCATATTCAAGAAACCGATCAACTTATCCGCTATTTTAACATGGCCGGCATCGTTGGGATGTAAAACGTCAGGCATATACAGCTTATCCAGCACCGGAACACGGGGCTGAATGCCGCTGACCCGGTACAGATCCAGCACCGGAATGGCATAGAAGCCTGCGATCTTGATAATCGCATCCACATAACCTTCCAAATTGGAAGCCAGCCGAATACCATATTCGTTATAAGGACCAATATCCTCAGTAGCACGGTGCAGGGGTGTCAAAATTACCAGCTGGGCGTAGGGGTAGCGATCGATCAGCTTGCGGCACAGCGCATGCAGCGCGCCGCAGAAGGTCCGTTCATCGGTATCATCTATTTTTCCAAAAGGAGCATCGCCATGACCGAAGTCATTGGTACCGCCGAATACTACGACCACATCTGCATCCGGAATCATGGAATCCACACGGGAACCGTAATAGTTGTCTACTCCCCCCGAATTCTTTTGGGGCGCGATACGGGTACCGCTTATGCCATAACCGTAGCATTCTGCGCCGGTGCGTTGGGCTACTAAATTCCAGTATAGCTTATCCATGGCAGATACGCCACAGCCTTCTGTGATACTGTCGCCCAGGAAGGCAATCTTTTTACCTTTCAGCTCCGTTTTCTAAAAAATTAATCCAGGAAGTCGTGTCCTGTCGCCGATAATCTTATCCGATCTTCTGCTGCTTGTTAAGCTTTTTCTGCCCTTGGCGCACTTTGCAAACCGTTATTTTGAAAGGCGGATAACTATGGCCTCCATTCCTGCTTTTAAAGACATAACACAGGGAGGACGGTTTTTTTGTTTCCCGTCCTGGACCTATGCCATCACCTGTGACGGGGACCATCAGCAGTATGCGTCTGTATACCCTCACCGATTGCTTGGTGAGGGGTTTTCTGTGAAAGAGGAAAAGTAGAAAACAGCAGAAAATCCGGGGAAAAACACAAATTTTACCGGTATTCTTTGGTAATAATGCCAAGTATTTTTCTTCTGTGTTATGTTGACAAGCCGCTATGGAATATGTTACAATAAGTTACACATATTTTTGGGAGAATGATAGAATATGATTGAATTTTCTCAGGTTACCAAATCTTATACGGTGGGTAACTACGCATTGCGTGGCATTGACCTGCAGATTGAGGACGGAGAATTTGCATTTCTGGTGGGACCTTCCGGCTCCGGTAAGTCTACTATCATCAAGTTGATCACCGGCGAGCTTACCCCCACCTCCGGTACGGTGCATGTGAACGGTTATTCTCTGGAGCGAATCCGCAAGCGGGAAGTGCCGTATCTGCGCCGCACGGTCGGCGTTGTGTTCCAGGACTTTCGTTTGATCGAGTCCAAGACGGTTTATGACAACGTGGCTTTTGCCATGCGAGTTATTGGCGC
The DNA here is from genome assembly GCA_045658385.1 of Faecousia sp. Taxonomy (GTDB): domain Bacteria; phylum Bacillota; class Clostridia; order Oscillospirales; family Oscillospiraceae; genus Faecousia. Next base: position 28,519 of record JAZOUW010000042.1, on the reverse strand, counting down.
CCAGGAAGCGGAGATTCGGGAACGCGTACCTTACGTGCTGGAGCTGGTTGGTTTGGAGACCAAGAGCCGCCGGCATCCCAATGAGCTTTCCGGTGGCGAGCAGCAGCGTCTGGCCATTGCCCGGGCGCTGGTGAACAATCCTTCGACCATTATTGCCGACGAGCCTACCGGCAACCTTGACCCTGCCCGGTCTTTGGAAATCATGAGCCTTTTGCAGGAGATCAACAATTTGGGTACGACCGTTCTGGTGGTTACCCACGCCAGAGATCTGGTGGAACGGTTTGGCAAGCGGGTAATCGTACTCGATGAGGGCTTGGTCGTCAGCGACGGAATGGATGGGTATTACAGATATGAAGATTAACAATCTTGGCTACTTAATGAAAGAGGGCATCCGGGGGATTTTCCTTCACGGTTTTATGTCCTTTGCTGCTGTGTGTGTAACAGTGGCCTGCCTGTTGATCGTGGGCAGCTTCTCCAGCCTGGTTTACAACGTAAACATCATGGTGGAGGATTTGAACAAGACCAATGAAATTCTGGTTTATATCGACAGCGAGCTGCCGGACGCAGAGGCAAAAAGCGTTGGCACCCAGATCAATCAGATCGCCAATGTGCAAAATGCTGTTTTCGTATCCCGGGAAGAGGCGCTGGAAAAGTTCGTAGCCGAGCATCAGGAGAATGAAGCGTTCTCCGGTGTGGAGGCAGAGGACCTGCGTCATCGGTTCGTGGTGACCCTGGTGGATAACGATCAAATGGAAAAGACCGTTGCGTCCATTGAATCCATTGCCGGTGTAGCAAAAATCAATGCTGCATATGAATTGGCAGAAGGCTTTTCTACCCTGCAGGATGTGTTGCACATCGCATCATTAGCGGTGATTGCGGTGCTGCTGGTGGTGTCCTTGCTGATCATTTCCAATACAGTCAAGCTGGCGATGTATGACCGCCGGGATGAGATCGCCATTATGAAAATGGTGGGCGCAACCAACGGCTTTATCCGGCTGCCCTTCGTGGTGGAAGGCTTCGTGCTGGGCATGCTTGGCGCGGCAATTGCCTTTGGACTGGAGTGGATGATGTATGACGGGTTGATTTCCCGGCTTGCAGCGGTGGATACGTTGAAGCTGTTCAGTTTTGTTCCCTTTGCCCAGCTGTTGTGGCCCATGGTCGCCACCTTTGCGGCTGCGGGTTTGTTTGTTGGTATTGTTGGTAGCTGGACTTCCATCCGGAAGTTTATGGATGTTTAATGGAGGTTATTATGAAAAAAAGAAAATTGTGGGTATCTATTTTGGCAGGTGTACTGGCTGTGATTATGATTCTTGGATTGGTTGTTGGCGTACTGCCCGGAATGATCAACGGTTAAAATACATTTGAGGTAAGTTATGAGCAATAGAAAACTTTGGGTTTCGGTTCTGGCAGGTATTCTGGCAGTGATCATGATTTTAAGTCTGGTGGTGGGCGTACTGCCGGATGTCGTCAATGCCAAGAGTATTTCCGAGCTGCAAAATCAGGTGGACGAACTGGCTTCCCAGCAGAAGGATATCGAAAAAGAGATATCCAAGCTGGAAGGAAAGCTTTCCAGCAATTTAGACAGCATGGAAGAAATTGTTGCCCAGAAGAACACCATTGACCAGGAAATTTTCTTACTCCACGCCCAGGTGGCCAATCTCAATGAGCAGATCACAGCCTATGGTCGGTTGATTGCCGACAAGCAGGAGGAACTGGATGCTGCGCAGGAACGGCTGGACGCGTTGAATCTGAAAAACAAAGAACGGATTCGCGCCATGGAGGAAGACGGCAACGTAAGCTACTGGTCTGTCTTATTTAAGGCGAATGATTTTGCAGATCTTTTGGATCGGCTGAATATGATTGAGGAAATTGCCGCATCTGACCGGCGCCGCCTGCAGGAAATGAGTGAGGCGGCAAAGGAAGTTGCCGAGGCAAAGCAGACCCTGGAAACGGAAAAGGCCGGCTTGGAAGGAACCAAAACCAAGCTGGAAGAATCCCAGAAAAAGCAGGAAAAGAAGCGGGCAGAGGCCGACAAGCTGCTGGCTGAATTGGTGGCTACCGGTGAGGAATATGAAAAGCTTCTGGATGAAGCGGAAGAAAAGGCCAGCAAGGTTGGCAGTGAACTGGGCGACGCAAAGGATGATTTGAAGGAAGCGAAGTATCAGCAGTGGCTGTCCACATCCGTACCGCCTACCACATCCAACTCCGGCGGCAGCGCAGGTTCTTCCAATGTGGTTGGCGGCAAGAAGTGGTTGGTTCCCTGTAACTACACCCGCTTTTCCAGTCCTTTTGGGTGGCGGACGCACCCGGTTTACGGTGACCGCCGCTTCCATTACGGCGTAGACCTGGCAGCTTCCAGCGGAACGCCCATTGTGGCGACTCGCTCCGGCGTGGTGTCCACCACTACCTACGATTGGTCCTCCGGTTATTATGTAACCATCGACCATCAGGACGGTTTTACCAGTAAATACCTGCACATGACCCATTACATCGTATCCCCCGGCCAGACAGTTTCTGCAGGCCAGGTGATCGGTTATGTGGGATCTACCGGTACATCCACCGGACCGCACCTGCACTTTAGCATTTTGTATAATGGAGAGCATGTGAATCCGGCGAACTACATTAACATTTAACATACTCCCACAGTCTGTAACCAGGCTGTGGGAAATGTTCGTATTTTAATGAGGTGATTTTTTTGGAAAATATTAACAAGAAATGGAAAATCGTGTTTTGTGTTGTAACCTATGTGCTGGTAGCAGCTGCGGCAGCATGCCTGACCTTTGTGTTGACGCGGCAGGAGCCTGCCAAGGAAAGTAAACTGCAGCAGCTGGAATCGCTGGTTCTGGAGCGGTATGTTGGCGAGATAGACCAGACTGCTGTTGAGGATGCCGCAGCGGAAGCCTTGATTGCAGCGCTGGAGGATCAGTGGAGCTATTATATTCCGGCATCGGAGTATGATAGCCATCAGGAACAGCTGAAAAATGAGTATGTAGGCGTTGGAATTACTGTCTATCTTATTGAAGAAACCAAGTATCTGGACATCCAGAAGGTAGACCCTGAAGGCGGCGCAAATGAAGCGGGTATTTTGCCCGGAGATGTGCTGACGAAAGTGGACGGACAGGATGTGTCCAAGCTGGAAATAAACGAAGTTGCCGTGCTGATTCGCGGAGAGGAAGGGACAGAGGTAACCCTGACGATTCTGCGTGACGGAGAGGAAATGGAATTTGCCGTTAAGCGCAAGACCATTCAGGTGCATGCGGCAAGCGGTGAACTGATGGACGGCAACGTTGGCTACGTCAAGATCGTGAACTTTGATGCCCGGTGCGCTATGGAGACCAAAAACATCATTGAGCAGCTGCTGAAGCTGGGCGCAGAGAGTCTGATTTTTGATGTGCGCTTTAATCCCGGTGGCTATCAGTCCGAACTGGTGGAGCTGTTGGATTATCTTTTGCCGAAGGGCGAGATTTTCCGCAGCCAGTATTATACCGGCTATGAAACGGTGGATACTTCCGATGCAGACTGTCTGGAGATGCCCATGGCTGTGCTGATCAACGCAGACAGCTATTCGGCGGCAGAGTTTTTTGCTGCAGCGCTGAAAGAATATGACTGGGCGATTACTGTAGGTCAGCCGACCACCGGCAAGGGGTATTTCCAAACGACCATTTCTTTGCAGGACGGCTCTGCCGTAAACTTGTCCATCGGCAAGTATTTTACACCCAAGGGAGTAAGCCTTGGCGATGTGGGCGGCTTGACACCGGAAGTGCTGGTGGAGATAGACGAAAAAATGGCAAAAAAGATTTACGCCGGAAAAGTGTCTACGGACAAAGACCCCCAAATCCAGGCGGCTATAGAGGCGCTGAAGAAGGCTTCCTGATATACCGGAAAAGTGGGAATCTTTTCTTGACGGAAGGGGAAAATCGGGTTATAATAATCGTTACGATAAAAACTGAAAGGATTTTTCGTTATGGCAAAAGAATTTAAGATTACGAGCTTGCGCCTTGCAGAGCTGGAAAAGGAACTGAACTACCTGAAAACCACCCGGGAGCGGGAAATCGCCGCAATGATCGCAGAGGCGCGCTCCTATGGCGACTTGTCGGAAAACTCCGAATATGATGCTGCGAAGAATGAGCAGGCCAAGCTTTACGGCCGCATTGCGGAAATCGAAGATGTACTTTCTCATGCGGTAATTATCGAAGATGAGAATGAGCTTACCGGTCGGGTCGGCCTGGGCTGCGTGGTAACTGTGGAGTATCTGGAATCCGGCGAAAAGCAGGAGTACCGTATTACCGGTTCTCAGGAGGCAAACCCCATGGAGAACAAGCTTTCCGACGATTCTCCCTTTGGTCGCGCCGTTATCGGCAAATCCATTGGCGATACTGCGATGGTAATCGCTCCCGTAGGCAGCTACGAAGTAAAGATTCTTGAAATTACACGTGAGGGTTAATTATGGCTAAGTTTGTACCCCAGGCGGAGATGTCCTACAGTGACCAGGTGCAGGTGCGCCGGGAAAAGCTGGCGGCGCTGCAGGCCGAAGGCCGGGATCCCTTTCTGGTAACCAAGTTTGATTTTGATGCGACCTCTGCCGCAATCAAGGACGACTACGAAGGCTATGAGGGCAAAACTGTCCGGGTAGCAGGCCGTCTGATGAGCAAGCGCGGGCAAGGAAAGGTGATGTTCTGCGATCTGCAGGATTCCGCCGGACGCATTCAGCTTTTTGTCAAGATCGATGAGCTGGGTGAAGAGGAATATGCCCGGTTTAAGAAAAATGATATTGGTGATATTGTGGGTGTCGAGGGCGAAGTGTTCAAGACCAAGACCGAGGAGATCTCTGTTCGCGTCAAGCAGGCAACCTTGCTTTCCAAGTCCCTGCTGCCGTTGCCGGAGAAGTATCACGGCTTGACAGATAAGGAGCTTCGTTTCCGTCAACGCTATGTGGATTTGATGGTAAACCCCGAGGTTAAGCGCAATTTTGTTATCCGATCCCAGTTCATTAAACATCTGCGGGATTATCTGGACAATATGGGTTATATCGAGGTGGAAACCCCGGTGCTCAACACCATTGCCGGCGGCGCAGCTGCCCGCCCCTTTGTTACCCACCACAACACTTTGGACATTGATATGTTCATGCGGATTGCCACCGAGCTGCCCTTAAAGCGGCTGATCGTAGGCGGTATGGACCGGGTGTACGAGGTCGGAAGAATTTTCCGTAACGAGGGCATGGACCCCAGACATAATCCGGAATTTACCACCGTAGAGCTTTATCAGGCCTATGCGGATTTCCACGACATGATGGATATCGCCGAAGGCGTTTACACCACCTTTGCCCAAAAGTATCTGGGTACTTACGAGCTGGAGTGGATGGGCGAGAAAATCGACTTGACCCCCGGCTGGCCCCGTATGACTATGGTGGAGGCTGTTAAGAAGTACGTAGGCATCGATTTTGATGCGATTTCCGACGATGCAGAGGCTGTGGCTGCTGCAAAAGCCAAGGGCGTAGAGCTGGCAGACGCGGCAGAAAAGACCTGGGGCAATGCCTTGTATGCCTGCTTCGACCAGAGAGTGGAGGAACACCTGGTGCAGCCCACCTTCATCACCATGTATCCGGTGGTGGGTTCTCCCCTTACCAAGCGCAGTCCGGAGGACCCCCGTCTTACGGAGCGTTTTGAGTTCTTTATCTGCCGCAGCGAGATGGGCAACGCTTATTCCGAGCTGAACGACCCCATCGACCAGCGGGAGCGCTTCATGAAGCAGGTGGAGCAGCGGGAACGGGGCGACGACGAAACGGAAATGCTGGACGAGGACTTCCTCAACGCCATGGAATACGGCATGCCGCCTACCGGCGGTATGGGCATGGGCATCGACCGGGCAGTCATGCTCTTTACCGGCGCCGACACCATCCGGGAAGTCATCCTCTTCCCCACGATGAAACCATTGGATTAATGAAACGAACACCCTGCGACCGCGAGGTAGCAGGGTGTATTTTTGTAAGTTTTTGTTGAAATTACGCCGATACTGTGATAGAATACAGACGTAAGTCAAACACGGCATAGATATGCTGAATATTACCTGTGTGTTGAGGCTGAAAATGGAAAGAAAAGAACGATATAAAAGATTGCTTACCTTTAGCTTGTCAGCGTTGGAAATTCTTGTCCTGACAGGCTTTTTTGCAGCAGTTTGGTTTTTATGTTTTGCAAATAATAAAGAAGTTATCAAGTATGTTTTTATGAAACGCGGCAACTATGTTGTCGTTGGTTTGTACGGATTGTTACTGATACTGTTTTTTAAGCTGCTTGACGGATTTAAGATCGGCTATTATCGGATTTACGAGGTGCTGTTTTCTCAGGTTTTGTCCGTGCTTTGTGTAAACATGGTCATGTATTTGCAGCTGTGTCTGATTGGCCGCTGGCGCTTTTTGGCAAATGTCACACCACTTTTGATTATGACAGCGGCGGACTTGATTTTTGTTGCAGCTTGCGTGGTTTTGACCAGATGGCTTTATTTGCGGCTGTATCCCTCCCGGAAAATGGTGCTTATTTACGGTAAATATGATCCGAAGAATTTGATCCACAAAATTGCCGGAAGAGGGGATAAGTATTCTATCCGGGAAGCGATTTCCTACACGGAAGGGTACGAGCGCATCATTGAAAAAATTGACCAGTATGGCTGTGTTATGATGACGGACATTCCCTGCCAGATCCGCAACAAGATTTTAAAATACTGCTTTGTTAAGAACATCCGGGCGTATACTGTGCCGAAAATCACGGACATTATGCTCATGAGCGCCACAGATATTCACTTATTCGATACGACACTGCTTTTGCTGCGTAACCGTGAAATGTCCTATGAGCAGGCATTTTTGAAAAGACTTTTTGACATCGTACTGTCTGTTATTGGAATTATTGTGGCATCTCCGGTGCTGGCTGTTATCGCCATATGTGTAAAGGCCTATGATGGCGGCCCGGTTTTCTTCCTGCAAGACAGACTCACCAAGGACGGCAAGGTTTTTAAGGTCTACAAATTCCGCAGTATGCGGGTACAGAAGGAAACAACGGAATACTGCATGACCAGAAAAAATGACGACCGGGTTACTCCGATTGGCAAGGTACTGCGCAATATTCATTTCGACGAACTGCCCCAGTTGTTTAACATTCTGAAAGGGGACATGTCCTTTGTCGGTCCGCGTCCCGAGTGTCCCTCCGTGGCAGAAACCTACAAGCAGAGCATTCCGGAATTCGATTTCCGTTTGAAAGTCAAGGCCGGTCTGACCGGATTTGCCCAGGTCTACGGCAAATACAATACTACGCCTTACGACAAGCTGAAGCTTGATCTGACGTATATTGAAAATTATTCCTTCCTGCTTGACTTGAAGCTGCTTGTGCTGACCTTCAAGATTCTCTTCCAAAAAGAGAACACAGAAGGGATTGAGCAGTGGCAAACGACCGCAGCCGTTGAGAACAAATTAAAATCAGAGGACCAGGTGAAGGTGTGATAGGATGGAGAAATTGCAAGTCTCTGTTGTAATACCGGCGTATAATTGTTCCAAAACAATTTCCCGGGCCATCGATTCTGCCCTTGCGCAAGAGGTTCCTTTGGAGGTCATTGTGATCAATGACTGTTCGAAAGAGAATTTAGACCCGGTGATGGCGGCTTATGGGGAAGACAAGCGCGTTCTTTATATCAAAAACGAGCAGAACATGGGCGCTGCCGCCTCCCGCAACAAGGGGGTATGCCTGGCAAAGGGGCGCTACGTGGCCTTTCTGGATTCTGACGATTATTGGGAGCCCCACAAGTTACGCAAACAGCTGACAGTAACGGAAAATACCGGCGCTGTGCTCTGCTGCACCGCCAGAGAATTGATGACACCGGAAGGCAAACTGACCGGGCGGGTGATTCCGGTAAAAAGCAGGATCACCTATCGTGATTTGCTCAAGCAAAACAGCATCAATTGCTCGTCGGTGCTGATTCGGACAGATGTAGCAAAAGAATTTCCTATGGAGCACGAAGACAGCCATGAGGATTACATTATGTGGCTGAAGGTCCTGAAAAAATACGGTTTTGCCTGCGCCATCAACGAGCCGCTGCTCAAATATCGTACCAGCAACACCGGAAAATCCGGAAATAAGTTCCACGCTGCAGCCATGACCTTTAAGGTCTACCGGTATATGGGCTTTGGCATGGTCAAATCCTGCGCATGCTTTATTAGCTATGCGTTCCACGGCGTGTTGAAATACGCCTTAAGCTATCTGCACAAATAAGAGAACCCCTTATGGCTTTTTGCGCCATAAGGGGTTTTTATCAACCGAAAAAGAACGGGCGGGCAGCGCTGTCCTGGGCCTTGACCATTGCGCTGAAGGTGGCAATATCCTCATCGTGGGCGATTTTGATGTTATTAATGTTCTCTTCCACAAAATTGATATTGTAACCCAGATTATAAAGGAGCATTGTGCAGCAGGATTCTGACAGGTCGTGCTGCTGCTTGGGTGCTTTTTCAAACACCTCTTTAAGAACGGAAAGACGATGGGCCTCCGGAGATTGGATAGCGATCAGCTCATTACGGTCAATGTAGCGCACCTGATTGCCCTTTTTAGAGAACTGAACATATTCCTTCATTGCGTGGCAGATCGTTGCGCTGGCATTCTCACTGCAGGCCTGCAGAAGCGTGGAAATGGTCTCCGTGTTTACCAGCGGGCGGGTAGATTCCTGAATAAAAATGATGTCCTTGTCGCTGTATTGATCGGAAATGTGTTCTATGGCGTTTCGCAGGGAGTTTACACCGGAGTTTCCTGCCGGAATCAAATGCTTTAGCTTTGTGATGCCATACTGGCTGGCATAGGCTTCAACGATACTTTCCCAACCCTTCAGACACACCACATAAATGTCGTTGATGGACGGATGACGCTGATAGGCATCCATGCTGTAGACGATCAGCGGTTTGCCGTGAATATTGACAAACTGATTGGGGACGTTTTGCCGTGTCCTTGCAGAGCTGCCGCCGGCGAGAATAATGGCAGCGCATTTTCCTTTTGTTTCCACCGGTACGGGAAGCGGTTCCGGCGCTTCGTTTTGCACCGGTGTGTAGCCGGAGATCAAAGCATCTACCGTTGTATTCAGCACCGCGGCAAACTTTTGCAGTTTTTTATGTGAAACATCGTTTTCACCGGATTCAATTTTGGCGATTGTGGACCGGGTTTTGTATCCCATTGTAATGGCCAAATCGTGCTGGGACATATGCAGCTCAATTCTGCGGCGCTTGATGTTATTTCCAATAGACATAGAATCACCCTTTCTGGAACGCCAATGTTGATTATAAATCAATGTTTCCAAAATTTCAAGTAAAAACCTCTTTTTGCGACAAAAAAGTTGACAATTAAGTGATTTAAAGTATAATAAGTGAAGTGAAAATTACAAAGGGAAACCCTGTTGACGAAAGGAATTTAAAAAATGAAGGCGATTATTTTTAATTCCGGTTACGGTAACCGAATGGGTGATTTTACGAAGACACACCATAAGTCTATGGCTCCTTTGAAGAATGGGGAGACGATTTTTCACCGTCAGCTGCGGATTTTAAGCGCAGAGGGCATTAAGGATTTTATCATTACTACCGGTCCTTTTGAAGACCAGCTGAAGGCGGAAGCTGCAGATTTTCCGGAATTAAACTTCCGTTTTGTGCGCAACGAGATTTTTGATAAGACCAACTATATTTATTCGATGTACCTTGCCCGGGATTATATTGATGACGATATGATTTTCCTGCATGGCGATCTGGTGTTTAACCGTAAGCTGATTCATGATGCGCTCAACTGCGGCATTGAAAACACCGCTACTGTCAACTTTGCAAAAGCGCTGCCTGAAAAGGACTTTAAGGGCAGAGTACGTGACGGTAAGGTTCTGGAAGTTTCCATTAAGATTTTTGACGAGGATTGCTTTGCATTCCAGCCTTTCTACAAGTTGAGCAAGGCTACCGCCTCTGCATGGGTTGGCAAGGTTGTTGAGTTTATCCACAAGGGTGAGGACAAGTGCTATGCAGAAAACGCCCTGAACGAGATTTTTCCTGCGCTGAATGTGCAGGCGTTCTCCTATGAAGATTACTATATTGACGAGATTGATAATCTGGACGATCATGCCCGGGTTTCGGCTGAAATTTTGCCCTTTGATGAGGCAGACAGCAAGATTTTCGGCTAATTGTCAACCGTTACATACCTGTTTTATCCCGGTGCTCTACCAAGCACCGGGATTTGTTTTGACAGGAAATGCATATTTGCTTTTTAAGGTTGAAAAAAAAGGAGGATTATGCTATACTAACAAAGTTATCATGGATTTACTATGTGCTTTAATAGAGGGATTTATATTATGCTGAAACGTTTTATAAAGGACATAAAAAGATATTTCCGCTATTCCATTGTGGCAGCGAAATCGCAGCTGAAGGCGGAAGTCGCAGGCTCTTATTTGAACTGGATATGGTGGATTCTGGATCCTTTCTGCTTTATGCTGATTTACACTTTTATCTTCGGATACGTGTTTAAATCCAACGAGCAGTATTTTCCTATCTACATTTTTATCGGTCTGTCCATGTGGGACTTCTTCAGCAAGACAGTTCAGGGCAGTGTAAAAATGATTAAGGCGAACAAATCCATTGTTTCAAAGGTCTATTTCCCAAAGTATATTTTATTGTTGACCCGCTGTTGGGTAAATGGCTTTAAAATGCTGGTTTCCTTCAGCATTGTGGTGGCTATGATGCTGGTCTTCCGCGTGCCGATTACATGGAATGTACTGTTTGTGATTCCTGCCTTTTTGACGCTGTTTGTGTTCACCTTTGGCTGCAGCTGCTTTTTGATGCACTATGGTGTTTACGTCAACGATCTTTCCAACGTGGTCATTATTATAACAAGAATGCTCTTTTATCTTACCGGTATTTTCTACAATCTGGAAACCCGGATTGCGGAATACGGTGTCCTTTTAAACCGATACAACCCGGTAGCGTTTCTTTTGTCCAGCGTGCGTAAATGCTTGATCTACAGTGCCACACCGGATATTCGCTTTTTACTTTTATGGTTTGCGGTAGGCCTGCTTATTGCCGTTGCAGGCGTGCGGAAGATCTATAAAGAAGAAAACAGCTATGTCAAAGCCATTTGACAAGCAAATGAGGATTTTAGTTTATGAGTGAATATGCAATTGAAGTTGAAAATCTGTCTATCCACTATAAAACGCTGCAAAAATACTCCATTAAGCAGAGCTTGCTGAAGGGCCGCCTAAACAAGGCGGATGTATTTGAAGCTGTAAAAAACATCAGTTTCAAGGTGGAAAAGGGAGAAATTCTGGGAATTGTGGGAAAGAATGGCAGCGGCAAGTCTACCATGCTCCGGGCAATTGCCGGCATCTTTTCCCCCAATGGCGGAACGATCGATCTGCACGGCAATTCTGTTTCCTTGCTGTCTATTGGCGTGGGCTTCCAGTCGGAGTTGTCAGGCAGAGAGAATATCTTGCTTTCCGGTATGCTCTTGGGATTTTCGGAAGGGGAAATCCACAAGCGGATGAAGGAAATTATTGAATTTTCTGAATTGGGATCCTTTATCGACAGCCCGGTGCGCACATACTCCAGCGGCATGTATTCCAAGCTGGCCTTTTCCATTACCGCAGTTTTGGAAACGGATATTATCCTCATCGACGAGGTTTTGAGTGTGGGCGACTCCCGCTTTAAGAAAAAAAGCTATCAGAAAATGAAAGAGTTGATTTCGGATAAAAACAGAACGGTGGTTATCGTATCCCACGATATGAAATCTGTGGCAAATCTCTGCTCAAAGGTTTTGTGGATTAATGACGGCGAGTTTGTTCAGATGGGTCCCACAGAGGAAGTTCTGAAAGCGTACGAGCAGTTTATGGCATAATTATAAGGGACTATTTTTAGGAGAGAAAAGAATGAGCAATTGGAAAATTTTGCTTACATGCAAAAAAAACATTAAGAAAGTAAAAAAAGCAATCAAAAAGCCTTTTAAATGGCTTGCTAAAAAGATATTTCCTTTTGATCGCTATATCCAAGCAAAGCCTTCAAATAAATGGAAAACAAAGTATGTAAAGTATGTTTACAGCCAGCCGGTTGAAAAGAATTGGGTGCTGTATGAGTCCCACGGAGGATCCGGCATGCTGTGTAATCCTTATGCTGTTTTTAAGGCCTTTCAGGATGCTCCGGAGTTTAAGAATTATATCCATATTTGGGTCGTGCGTGATGCAGAAGAGAAAGAACGCTTGGAGAGTGAATACAAGCGCTTGAAAAATGTGATCTTCGTTTATTATCAAAGCACCGGCTATGCATATTTTCTTGCCAAGTCCAAGTATCTGATCAATAATACCTCGTTTTACTCTGTGTTCTCCAAGCGTGAAGAACAGATATATATAAACACATGGCACAGCATTACCGTTAAAGCATTGGGTTATGATATGCCGGATGGCAGACGGCTTGTCAACAATATGCTGCGAAATCTGCTGATGGCGGATTACATTATATCTCCCAATCGCTTCATGACCGACATTTTTAATAATGCATTCCGGCTGCGGGAGATTTGCGAGAGTAAAATTCTGGAGATTGGCTATCCCAGAAACGATCTGGTGGTAAATTCTACAAAAGAAGAAGTCTTGTCAAAGTTGGAAGCGCGGGGAACTGTTGTTGACAAAAACAAGAAAATCATTCTCTATGCACCCACATGGAATGGTAATAATGTCAGTGAACCCAAGATTGACTTTGGTCGCTATACCGAGATTTATGAGTATTTCTCCCGGCACATCAATACTGACGAATATCAGCTGCTGATCAAGCCGCATCAAATCGAATACCGCAACTTCCCTCAAGAAGAAAAAGAAAGTGGTAAGTATGTTTCTTACACCATTGACGCTAACGAACTGCTTTCTGTTGTGGATATTCTCATCACGGATTATTCCAGCATTTACTTCGACTATATGTTGGCAGATAAGCCTATTTTGTTCTATATTCCGGACTTTAAGGCTTACAGCAAAATGCGCGGCATCTATTTCACAAAGGAAGAACTACCCGGTCCTTGCTGCACTGACCTTGTTTCTTTGGCAGAACACATCAATAACATTCAGAAGGTAACAAAAGATTATCAGCAGATCCGCGATAACACAAGAGCGTGGGCAAACGAATTTGATGATGGTCATGTTGCGCAAAAGGTCTTGGATATTGTTTTCCGGGGCAAAGAGAACTATAATATTAAGTCCGCAGCAAAAACCGAAAAGGAACGGATTTTGATTTACATTGGTACGCTGGCTACCAATGGTGTCACAAGTGCAGCACTGAGTTTGCTGAAAGAAATCGATTATTCCAAATATGATGTTTCCGCTTTTGTGGTAGGATTGAAGACCCCTGAGCAAAACGCCAGTTTTGACAACATCCCTGAAAACGTAAGAACCATTATCCGTACCAGCCGTCCTACACTGGCTCCTGCGGAAAAAGATGTCTATTCTCAAATGCTGACGGAAGGAATTCCCCGGGACGAAGAGGAATGTAAGCAGCTGCAGCGGATTATGCGCAGGGAGTTTGTCCGCATATTTGGAAACGCATCCTTTGACCATGTTATTGACTTTTCCGGTTATGCGCCCTATGTTCCTGCTCTTTTCAGACTGGGATACACCGGAACTAATGCAAAATTCTATATGTGGCAGCATAACGATATGCTGATGGATTATTCCAATCAGGAGAAAATGCAGTTGAATCATAACCAGGTTACCATCGATGCGCTGCAAAGCTGCTATGCACGTATGGATAAGATCGTTTCTGCAACGGAAGATGTCTACGAGGCAAATGTTCGTAAGATGGCAACGCCAGAGAACAAAAGCAAGTTTACCTATTGCACTAACCTCTTGGATCGGGAACGCTTTTTAAAGCTTGCAAAAGAGGAAAATGTGATTTGCCACAGCGAAAGCCTTGAATATATTCGGGAAGAATATCCCAATGGTATCAGAACCAGTACTGTGTTTCCGCTGAAACCGAAACAGATCAAATTTGTCACTATGGGTAGATGTATGCCTGAAAAAAATCATGAGGGAATTATCCGTGCGGTCAAACGCCTCTGTGATGAAGGCTACGATGCTGTTGTCTATATCATTGGTGACGGTCACCTACGGCAGTACCTGGATGAACTTGCATGCAAATTAGGTGTCACAGACCGGGTATTTATTACTGGAGTTCTCCAAAATCCTATGGCACTTTTGAAGCGGTGCGATTGCTTCGTTTTCCCGTCTTTGTATGAAGCTCAGGGCCTCGCTGTTCTTGAAGCCCGTATCGTGGGGTTGCCGATCATCGTCAGCAATTATGAAGCTGTTCGCTCTGTTCTTTTGGATGACAAACAGCTTATTATAAAGAGTACGGATGCTGACGGTATCTATGAAGGTATGCTAGCTTTTATCCGCGGCGAGGTTCCTAGCGATTATGCGTTCTGCGTTGAAGAATATAATCTGCGAGGAATTGCTGACTTTAATAAGCTTCTTGGCTGAGGATTGCTGCAATATCCGTAAAGGGTTGGTAATATGATTCCAAAAACTAATCATTTTGTTCGTAATATCGCAAAGATGGCAATACAAAGCTGTGTGCTTCCTGTGGTATATGCGTTGGCTAAGCTGCGGCATCCCGGCGAAAAAACACTGTATGTATTTGCAGACGCCCACCATACAAAGATGCCTTTCAGTTTAGAGGCAATGTATGATCATGTCTGCCGGCAGGGAATCACACCCGTTTGCCATTTTTATGATTATACCCATGAAGGCAGTGTGAAAAGCCTGATGCATGCCATTTCCTTTATGGATATTCTGGCGCAAGCAAAATATGTATTCATCTGTGACACCTTTCTGCCGGTTTCCTCCGGAAAAAAAGTAAAGGATACGAAAATTGTGCAGCTTTGCCATTTTTCCGGTCCTTTCAAAAAGATCGGCTATGCTACAGATGATGATGTTCCCAGCTACTATCGGGGCAATGTGTTTCAGAATTACGATTTGGTAACTGCCAGCGCGGAAATGTATGTGCCCCTGCTTACGAAGGCTATGCGACAGGAAGACGGTGTTGTAAAAGCTTTGGGTGTCAGTCGTTCGGATGTGTTTTATGACGAGCAATGGATCGCCCGGTGCAAGGAAGCTTTTTATCGGCAGTTTCCGGATGCCAGAACGAAGAAGGTGCTTTTGTGGTCTCCAACCTTCCGGGGTAAGGCCGCTGCGCCAAATGCGTTGGATAATGAGGCGGTTCTGGCCCTGCAGGACAAGCTGGGTGAGGCGTGGCTTGTGCTGATCAAGCACCATCCTCACGATGATGCAGTTGCCGCAGATCCCCGTTTCCGTTCCAATTGCGAAATTCCTACGGAACAGATTTTGCCGGTTGTGGATCTGTTCATAACCGACTATTCCACGACAGTTTTGGATTATTTGGCTTTTGAAAAGCCCTTTATCCTTTATGCGCCAGATCTGGAGCAGTATGAGCGCACAAGAGGCTTCTTTGTGGATTACCGCGGCATTACAAAGAACATGACTACGGATGCTGCCCAATTGGAAACGATGGTACGAGATGTGTACCGCAACTGGTTGGCAGGCGACCGGGAAGATATGATAAGATGTAAAGAAAGATTTGTCTCGGCCTGTGACGGAAAGTCCACCCAACGGATTTTGGCGTATTTGCATAGCATGGAGGCTTAAAACAAGGAGTCAGAAATTTATGGATGCACAGATTGGGCTGAATATATGGGCAAAGGCATGCAACCAAACCGGTATCCGGTGGTTTTTGTTTAAAGAGACCCTTCTGTGTGTCGATGGCTACCGCCAGCTGCCGGAAACTGTTTCCTGTGGACAGATTGTTGTTTTTGGCAAGGACCTGCCTGCTTTGATACAGAAGGTTTTTCCTGCTTTGCCCGAAGACTGGGTTTTGGGGAAATCCCATTTGGGCAGAGGAAAAAGAAAGCTTGTTTTCCGCCAAGAAGGGGAAAAAGTGTTGGATATTAGCGTCCTTTATGGCGTTGACGGACAGGAGGATTTAGAATCTGTTAAGCAGCAGCTTAAGAGGATTACCCGCCGGTTGAGCAAAAAGATAAGAAAGCATATCCTCTGGAAAAAGCTTTTACGCCGTCTTTATACCAGAACCATTGGAAGATTGGTTTACCGGGGGATTCGCGCGACGGTTGAAAAGACCTTTCCCAAGGTGGTGGCGTTCGCAGCTGACTATGATGCAGATGCGGCATTTTATTGCGATATACTTACCGACAAGAAGGCATCGCTTCTGCCTTGCGCGGATTTTACGGAAACGGTTATGCTGCCCTGTGGAGATGCAGCATACCCCGCCTTTTCCGGCTATAAGAATTATCTGACCATGGTGTACGGTGATTATGAAAAAGGCCTTACTGATGAAATTGGTTGCGGCTTGACCGCGGAGGAAAAGCAGGAGCTGAAGGAACATCAGGCCCACTGTACCCAGGCGCTGGCCTTCATTCAAAAGCTTGGCGAGGAATTTGGACTGCGCTACTATTTGCTGGCCGGCAGTGTCCTTGGCTGTGTTCGGCATAAAGGCTTCATTCCCTGGGATGATGATGTGGATCTGGGCATTCGCATTGAGGATCTGGCCCGCTTTGAAGCGGTGGTGAAAGAAGAGCTTCCCAAGCGGCTTGACAAGGGGTTTTCGCTGGTGCAATCCGGACCCAACAACCCCTATCCCAGAATGTTCTCCAAAATTTGCTATGAGGGCCGCTGCTGTTTGGATCTGTGGCCATTGGTCCCAACCTATACGGACGGCTTCCGGGCAAAGGTTTTGTGGTGCTTCGCCAAAATTATTACCAAATTCCATTATTTTAAAATCGGTCATCCGGTGAGAAGGTTTCTTAAAATCGTGAAACCTATGAGCTTGCTGCTTACGGATAAAGCGGTTATGGCGCTGGCGCGAGGCAATGAACGGCAATTTTCCCGCAAGCAAACGCCTGCCTATATTAACCTTTACAGCATTTACCACCGGGACAAAGAAACAATTCTGCGCAGCTGGCTGGATACGGAAACGAAGATGGAATTTAACGGTCTTACCGTTCCTGTGGTTGGTTGCACGGAGGAATATTTGACCCATCTGTACGGCGACTATACATGGAGTCCGCCTCCCTGGAAACGGGCATCCCGCCACAGCGAAAGATTCCAGTCAGCCTCCGGCGAACTGCCGGAAGAGGAGTAAATAAAATAGCAGGGCTTGCCTGTCTTTTTCGGACAGTAAGCCCTGTTTTTATTTGTGCGCATATTGGTGCCAAAGAAAAATTATCGAAAAACGATAACAAAATTATTGACAAACGATAATTCTGTGATATGATGATGGCAGAATAAGACATTGGAGGATGTTTTTATGTGGAACAAAGATAAGTCGGTGCTCGCATCTATTGTTACCTGTTTTGCCTTTGGGGTGGTTTTGACAGCAGCGGTGCTTTGCGGCCCCTGGGCAGCAAAATTGTGGTTTATTACATTCCGGGGAATGAACGAAAACAGCGCTGAATTGCAGAGACTTTTGACGACCTTCGCCGTCTGCTTTTATACCTGTGCGCCCTGCGCTTATACAGCGCTATTCTTTCTTTTAAAGCTTTTGTTCAACATCAAAAGGGAAGAGACCTTTGTGAAGGAAAATGTCAAGTACCTTTGCTGGATTTCCTGGTGCTGTCTGGTCGTAGCGCTGATCACCGGCGTTGGCGGGTGCATTTACACACCCTTCTGGTTTATTGCAATTGCTGCGGCTTTTGTGGGCCTTTTGCTCCGGGTGGTCAAGAATGTGATGCACAGCGCAGTGAAAATTAAGGAAGAAAATGAACTTACGATTTAAGGTAGGGCAGGAACTATGATTGTAATTGATTTGGATGTTATGCTGGCAATGCGGAAAATGACATCATTGGAGCTGGCGGAGAAAATCGGGATCACCCCTGCAAACCTTTCCATATTGAAGACCGGAAAGGCCAAAGCCATTCGCTTTTCTACCCTTGCGGCCATTTGTCAGGCGCTTGATTGTCAGCCGGGAGATATTATTAAATACACCAATGAGGAGGGAACACCATGAGCGCGGAAAACTATCCATACCCACAGCAGCCGCCAAGTGAAAAAAAGCCACTGTTTTCGCTTACAAAAAAAGACGGGATCTTTGCAATTCTGGCTGTAGCTTTCAGTATTTTTACTACTGTATTTGGCGTTTTTGAAGGCTTTAATTTGGGATATGCGATCTCGTCGGTGCTTATGGCTGCGCTTTTATTTGCCTATGCTGCCCGGGGAGGAAGGGCCTCCTTTTGGCCTGCCCTTTGCGGCGTGCTGGCATTGGCCCTAAATGTCGTTTTTGTGTGTACCAGTAACGGCAGTGTGCGGTTTTTCGGTGTGATCGTAAGCATTCTGCTTATGCTGGTATGTCTGGACGGATTTGTAAACGGCGCAGCCAAAACCAATCGGCAAACTTTGGGCGTTTTTTATACAGCAATCTGCACGGTGGGGAATATGGCTGTAGCAATAAAATCCCTTTTCTCCGGAGACGGAGAGAGGAAAACAGCAGGCAAGGTGCTTGTAGGCCTTATATGCGCCATCCCGGTGATCATTATTGTGATGCCACTGCTGATCTCCTCTGACGAGGCGTTCCGGGGGATGATGCAGCAGATGTTTGGCAATACGGCAACTACCATTGGAAAGGTGATCCTCGGTCTGGCGCTTTCCCTGTTTGTGATATCCTATGGCTTTTCTATGGGCGCCAGGCGTGTTCGGAAGCTGCGGGAAAGCAAATTCTCCGGCATAGAAAGCGCCTATGTGATTTCTTTTTTGTCTGCCATCAGTATATGCTATTTACTGTATCTGTTTTCTCAGCTTGCCTATTTCTTTAGCGCCTTCCGGGGCTTTTTGCCGGACGAGAAGATCACCTATGCCCAATATGCCCGCAAAGGCTTCTTTGAGATGTGTGTCATCGCAATGATCAATTTTGTGATTGTGTTTTTTGCGCTGCTGCTACCGAAAAAACGAAAGGGAACGGTAAGCGGTGGGGTAAAGGCACTGGCAACCTTTGTGGCGGTGTTTACGCTGATCATCATCGCCACAGCCATCTCCAAAATGGTGCTCTATATCGGCACTTACGGTATGACTATCCTGCGCCTTACCACCAGCGCATTTATGGTGTTTTTGGCAGTGGTTTTTGTAAGTGTGATTCTGCGGATCTATATAAGCAGAATCAATGTGGTGAAAACTGCGCTGATCACGGCAGGTAGCGTTTTACTGGTGTTGGGGCTGATGAATGTGAATGCAGTCTGCGCAAGGTACAATTATGAAAGCTATGTCAGCGGAAAACTGAAAACCATCGATGTGTCTTCCATGTACTATTTGGGAGATGAGGGAATCGTTTATCTAACCAAATTGGCAGATGACCCAAATCCGGCGGTGGCGGAAAAGGCGCAAAACTATTTGGAGCAGGCATATCTCTTTGATTATTTTGATAATGTTGTAAAACCGGAGGATTTTACGACAGAAAATATGAAAAAGAAACAAAAAAGCACCGGATTCGGCAGCTTCAGTTTGCCAAAATCCAAAGCCTATGCCGAGCTTTACCAATTTATAGAGGAGCATCCCTCATTTGTAAAAACTCGCTTTTAAAGGAAACATAAAAAGACCTATGACATCTGTCATAGGTCTTTTTTATTTTTATGATTGTTTAAGTATTCCAGAGGGGAGAGTCCGGTTTTCTTTTTGAAAATGCGGCTGAAATAGGAAACGTCGCTGAAATTTAATGCATCGCTGATTTCCGAAACAGTAAAGCCTTCGGATTCCAGAAGCTGTTTGGCGCGAAGAATTTTTTGATTCAAACGGAACTCCACCGGAGACATACCGGCATAGGCGGCGAACTGCCGGCGGAAGGTGTTGACACCGACACCGCACAGCTCGGCAATCTGCTCAATGCTCAAAAGCTGTTCGCCATCGTTTTCCAAATAAGAGATTCCCTTGGCAATTTTGGCAAAATCGGATTGCAGCATCAAATTGGAAACCTCACTTTTTTGCAGATAGTGAAGAATCTGATACAGACCGGATTTCAAGCCGATGGCAGAGGGCTTGGCCGAAGTGAACTCGATGGCTGTCCGGTAGAACAGTTTGTGAAATGTTCTTTTGGGGTCTTTGGCCATCACAGTCACCGTATCGGCAAGGGCGAAGGGAACGCCTGCTTCCGATAATTGAAAGTTGATCAAAATGGTAGAAAGATGCTCCTGCTTATTGGAAAAGGTAACTTTATAACAAGCCCCGGCGGGGATATATACCACATCACCGCGCACAGCGGTGCATGTGGTGCCGTCGGGAAAGGTGTAAAGACCGTCACAACCGGAAAAAAACAAAAAGCTATGCTCCTTCTTGGGGGAGGTGAGGGCGTTGAACACATCTGCCTCCTGCCAATACTGCAGCAAAGGAATAATCTTCGTAACGGAAAACTCCATTTGACTTAATTGCTGTAACCCGATAATCTTCATAACGGTTGCCTTTCTGTAAAAAATGATTGGAAGGTGCAAATGGTTTTTGTAGAAAAAGACATCTTGTTAGTTTAAGAATAACGAGGATTTTTGGGTTTG
This sequence comes from Faecousia sp., assembly GCA_045658385.1. GTDB lineage: Bacteria > Bacillota > Clostridia > Oscillospirales > Oscillospiraceae > Faecousia. Next base: position 7,931 of record JAZOUW010000042.1, on the reverse strand, counting down.
TCAAGACGGATGTGGTTGAAAAGTGCAAACAATATGGTGGAAAAGTGTATGGTGCTTTTGCGTATAATCTGCTATCATTAAAATGTAAAACTCTGGCGAAATAACCGAAAACATAATTTACGGAGGAATGCAATATGGAAACCTTAAATGTTACGGTATGGAATGAATTTGTCCACGAGCAGAGCCAGGAGGAGATCCGTCAGATCTACCCCGAAGGCATCCACGGCGCCATTGCCAAAATGCTTGGCAGAGAAAAACGCTACAACATTACCACAGCTACCCTGGAAATGCCCGAGCATGGCCTGACCCAGGAAGTTTTGGATAACACCGATGTACTGATCTGGTGGGGTCACCTTGCCCACAGCAAGGTTGACGACGAGATCGTTGACCGTGTGGTTAAGCGCGTATGGGACGGCATGGGCCTGATCGTGCTGCACTCCGGACATCTGTCCAAGCCTTTCGTTCGCTTGATGGGCACTTGCTGCCGCAGTAAGTGGAGAGAAAATGACGAGCTGGAGCGTGTCTGGGTGATTGAACCGGGCCACCCCATCGCGCACAATCTGCCCGAATACATTGAACTGCCTCAGGAAGAGACCTACGGTGAGCGTTTTGAAGTGCCTGCTCCTGATGAGCTGGTGTTCATCAGCTGGTTCTCCGGCGGCGAAGTATTCCGCAGCGGCTGCTGCTACAAGCGGGGTCTGGGCAAGATTTTCTACTTCCGTCCCGGCCACGAAGCATATCCCACCTACTACCGTGAGGATATCACCCAGGTTCTGAAGAACGCTGTGGAATGGGCAAAGCCCTCCGGCGGTCCCAAGCCTACCTTGGGCCACTACGAGGCCATTGAAAAGGTCGCTGACAAGTTTGAAGGTCAGTCTGATGAGCTGCGTAAGCACACCTACATTAAGGACTGAATTATGCACTATTTTGGCATTGTCGGTTACGGTGGCATGGCATCGTACCATCACCTGCGTATAGAAAAGCCGGAACAGATTCGCTTTAAAGCTGCCTTTGACTGCAATAATGCTCGGCTGGAAAAAGCAAAGAAGGACGGTCTGATCGCCTGTTCCACATTAGAACGGCTGTTGGCCGATGAGCAGATCGATACAATCCTGGTGGCAACGCCAAACGATTCCCACATGGAATATGCCATTGCCGCTATGGAGGCAGGGAAGAACGTCATTTGTGAAAAACCGGTGGCGTTGAATGCCCGGGAGCTTTCCCAAATGATTGAAACGGCGCAAAAGCACAATGTGTTATTTACCGCCCACCAAAACCGCCGTATGGACGAAGACTATCGCATTATCAAGAAGATCTACGATGAGCATATAATTGGTGATGTTTTCCGTATTGAATCCCGGGTGCAAGGCTCACGGGGCATTGCGGATACCTGGCGCAGACGCAAGGACAAGGGCGGCGGCATGCTCTATGATTGGGGCGTGCATCTGATTGACCAGATTCTGTGTATGGTGGATAGCCCTGTTGTGTCGGTGTTTGCCGAATTCCAACAGATTACCCAACGGGAAGTGGACGACAATGTGCGCTTGACCATGACCTTCCAAAACGGCCTTTCGGCTTTGGTGGAGATCGGTTTGTGCAACTACATTATGCTTCCTTTGTGGTATATGGCAGGCAAGACCGGCACTGCCCAAATCGACTACTGGGATTTGAGTGGAAAAATGCATTTGCTCATTGATAATGACATTAAGTTTGAAGACGAGATCCCCAGCACACTGGTCGGTCCGTCTATCACCCTTGCGCCCCGGGCGCAGGACACCATGGCGGTGGAACCGCTGCCCAAGGCAGAAGTGGATAAGGCATTCTTTTATAAGAACTTGCTGGATGTTCTGGATAACGGCGCGGAGCTTGCTGTCAAACCCCATGAGATCATGCGCTGCATGCAGGTAATGGATTTGGCATTTTTATCCGGCAAGGAACAGCGGGTAATTTCTTGTAACATTTAATTAGGAGGAATCATTGTGGTTAGAATTGGTATTATCGGCGTTGGCGGTATCGTGCAGGGCGTACATATTCCCGGCATTCAGAAGGCAACCGGCGGCAAGGTCGTTGCTATTTGCGATACCAACCCCGAAACGCTGAAAAAAGTCGGCGATCTTCTGGATATTCCGGAAAAGTATCGTTTTGAAAATCACCTGGATTTGATCGCTTGCGAGGAAGTGGATGCGGTGGAAATCTGCACCCCCAACCATCTGCATGTACCGATGTCCCTGGACGTGATGAAAACCGGCAAGCCTTTCCAGGTGGAAAAGCCCCTTTCCATCAATAAGGAAATTGCAGCCACCCTGGGTGACGCGCTGAAGGAGAACTTCGTTCCCAACATGATGTGCTTTTCTTACCGCTACTGCTCTGCAGTGCGCTATGCAAAGGACATTATTGAGCAGGGTCTGCTGGGCGATGTGATCCACATCAATGTGGAGTACTTGAAAGACAGCGCCCTTTGGAAAGGCCGCGGTATGGAGTGGCGCTTTGAGAAAAAGTGCGCCGGTACCGGCGTTCTGGGCGATCTGGGCGTGCACCTGATCGATATGGCCCAGTTCCTGGTTGGCAAAATGACCCGGGTATGCAGTAAGGCTGTGATCGTTGTCAAAGAGCGTCCCATTCCCGGTACGGACAAGATGGGCAAGGTAGAAACTGACGATTTCTGCAACTTCCTGGCAGACTTTGAAGGCGGCGCTGCCGGCGTGTTCTCCGTAACCCGCTGCGCTATCGGCCAGGGCAACACCATTAAGTACGCCATTTACGGCACTAAGGGTATGATCGCCTTTGACCTGAACAAGCCCGACGAGCTTTCCGTTTGCATCGGTGATGTGGATGTGGATACCCGCGGCCAGCACACGGTCAAGGTGCCAAAGAAGTATCAGGTTTCCCAGGAACAGACCTTTATCGATATGGTCCAGGGCAAAGAGTGCAAGTATCTGCCCACAGTGGAAGATGGCGTTGAATGCCAGAGGATTCTGGATACCCTTCTGGAATCCTCCGAGAAGAGATGTTGGCTTGATCTGTAAAAGAAAGGAAGAGTACTATGTTTGATTATCGTGTAAAAATTGGTTTGATCCCTATGCGCCGTAATACCACCGACCGCCCCCGGGGTGCCAGCTGGAACTGGTATTCTCCCGAGCAAAGATGCATTCAGGTGGTTGGCTATCTGAAGGAGCATTTTTCCAAGGACGTGGATTTTGTAGATACCAAAGGCCTGGGTATTAACGATTTGATTTTTGACGGCAAAACCGCTAAGCAGGCTATTGAGCGCATGAAGCAGGAAGATGTGGATGCCATTATGATCATCAACTGCAACTTCGGCAACGAAGAGGCAGGCGCTGACATTGCAAAAGCAATTGGTAAGCCCGTGCTGATCTATGCGCCTCTGGATGAAGAATACAGCGCAGACGGCACCCGCACCACCGACTCCCAGTGTGGCTTGTTCGGCCTTTCCCGCCAGCTGCAGCGCTTAAAAGTGCCTTTCTCCCATGTTCCCAGCTGCCGTGTTGACGAGCCGGAATTTGAACAGGCCTTTATGAAGTTTGCCCGGGTTGCCTGCATGGTGAAGAACTTCAAGGGCATGCGTATTGGTCAGGTTGGCCCGCGCCCCGCACCGTTCTATTCCGTTATTTACAACGAGAGCGAACTTCTGGAGAAGTTTGGCATCCGGGTTGTTATGATCAACTTTGCTATCTTTGAGCAGCGGATGAAGACGACTCCCGAAACCCACAAGGAAGAAGTGGAAAAGTTTGCCGCTTATTTCCGTGAAAACTATCAGCATGATGATCTGACACCCCAGTATGTGGACGCAATGGCTACCATGGCTGTGGTGTATAAGAATCTGTTTGAGGAATTTGATCTGGACATTATGGCGACCGAGTGCTGGACTGCCACACCTTTGATGTTCAACGGCTTGGCACCCTGCGCCGCCATGGGCGCGCTGAATGATCTGGGCTACATGATCGCTTGCGAAAATGACATCCACTGTGCTATGACTATGGCACTTTTGAAGGCTGCTACTTTGGGTAAGGGGATTCCTGTGTTCGGTGAATTTACTGTTCGCCATCCGGAAAAGAAGGACACCGAGCTTTTGTGGCACTGCGGTCAGTTCCCCCTGTCCCAGAAAGCGCCTGACTGCCAGGCAAAGCTTGTTAATCAGCGTCAGTGGTTCCGTGGCAAGGACGGCACATACACCGCTGCCCGTATCGATCAGGATTGCGGCAATTATGTGATTTTGCCCCTGCTGTGTAAGACCACCGACGGTCCGGATACCAACGGCACTTACATCTGGGCTGAATTTGAAAACCTGAAAAAAGTGGAAGAAAAGCTGCTGCAAGGTCCTTACATCCACCACTTTATTGAGATTGAAGGGGATTACCGGGATGAAATCGCTGACTTCTGCAGATACATTCCGGAGCTGAATCAGGACAGTCTGTAAGAGGGCGCAGAATATGGAAAACTTGCTGAAGAAGAATCCGGGCATTGCGTTGCAAAGTGTTACGGAAGAGGTATTCGCGCCTTATGGCACAGTCCGGACAGACATCGATGCCAAGGAACTGATTGCCGAGGCCAAAAAGATTCCCATGCCGGAAGACGGCTCTGCGTATGTTCCCTCTGTGGAGGCTTTTGAAGCACTGCCGGTGGCCGGAGAAATCAAGAACCGTCTTTTTGGCGGTCTGGCTACCCAGGTGGGTTACTGCTACGGACACAATAGTGTTCTGAACGCCTTGGAATGGCACATCGGTAGCGAACTGAATGTCGCGGCAACGCCTTTTGTGCTGTTTTTGGCATTGCAGGAAGACCTGACCGACAACAAGCTAGACAGCAGCGTAATCAAAGCCTTTTATGTGCCGGAAGGCACGGTTGTGGAGCTCTACGAAGGCACATTGCACTTCTGTCCCTGCGAGGTGACGGAAAGCGGCTTTGGCTGTGTGGTCGGTCTTTTGGAAGGTACCAATATTCCCCACGAATGCAGTGTGCCGGATAAGGTGCTTTTTAAGAAAAACAAGTGGCTCATTGCCCACAACGAAAATACAGCGTTGATTGAAAAGGGAATTGTAGCCGGTATCAGCGGCGAAAACCTGAAATTACAGTACTAAATGCATTGGCCTGCACCAAAGGTGCAGGCCGCCTTTTTGACAACAGAATAATCGTTGCTTTTTTTTACCGCTTGTGATATGATGTATTCAGAGAATCCGCTGCAAACATTTTGGGGCGGATTGGTTTTTACGAAATTGTGCTGAACCATACCTTATTTCTAATAAATGCTTATACCAATGTTTTGAATAAGTGAGGGAATGTTATGGCGAATAAAGATACGGCTTATGTCAATGCCAGCAGAACGGAGCGAACAAGCATACGCTGGCTGATGGTGTTTTATGATACACTGGTTTTTGTGTTTCTTTGGTCTATATTTTTTGTTTTGATACCCTCTTTGGGAAATGAAAACATGTTCAATTGGAACACTGCCTTGGCTTGTTTGGCTGTGGGGTATGTGCTTTTCTTTGGCTTTCGTTTACTGCGTAATTCTTACAAGCAGATTCTGCGCTACGGTGCGGTACAGGCTTTTTCCAGAGAAATGCAGGCAACGGTTCTGGCAAGCCTTGTTTTACTGGTTCTGAGATTTTTTGTGGGTAGCTATGTTGGCATGGAGAAGATTCCGATTCCTTCACTGGTATCTTTTTCTGCCCTGTATGTGATTGTCAGTGTTGGCGCCAGATTTGCCTATTACCATTTTTATTGCGTCGCCACCGGAGATTCCGCATTTGGACGGATTGTTCGCTCGCTTATTTCATTGTTTTTTCGGGTGGACTTCGATTCCCAAATTCCCGGCGCTGTTTTGCCTATGGGAAGACATGCGATCAGGCTCGCCGGTCCCATTAACGAATTGCAGAGAATTATTGATCAGTTTGCAATACAGGGAAGCGTTACCCACATTGAGCAAATCAATAAAGGCTATATTAACCAGACATACTATGTAGAAACCCTTTCGGCACGGGGTCATGTCCATAAGTATACCCTGCAGCGTATCAACACCAATGTGTTTCCGGACGTGGATGCGTTGATGGACAATTTTAAGCTGACTACAGAGCATTTGTACGGTCGATTGAGTTTGCCGGGACGGCATATCCGGGGCTCTGTTCACAGTTTGCGCCAGACAAAGGACGGACATCTGTATTTGCGGGATGCTTCCGGCTGCTGGCGCATGGTGACCTATTTTGACGATGTATATTCTGTGGATATTCCGGAAAACCCGGAGGTATTCCATAACGCCGGTATTGCTTTCGGTAACTTCATCAAAGAAATGGCAGACGTGAATATCGAGGATGTAAAAATCGTTATTCCCAACTTCCACAATACCCTTAGCCGGTATCAGGATCTGGAAAAATCCATCGCCGATGACCCGAAAGGTCGCGTAGAGTCTGTTGAGAATGAGATCGCGTTTGTCCGGGCCCGGGCAGACCGGTACGACATGATCAGTCAGGCGCTGGAAGCCGGCGAGATTCCCACGCGCATTTGCCATAATGATTGCAACTTGAATAACATTTTGTTTGATCGTGAAACCAATCTGCCGGTAGCCATTATCGATCTGGATACGGTTATGCCGTCTTCCGCGCTGTATGATTTCGGCGACAGCATTCGTATTGGTGCCAATACGGCAAAAGATGACGAAAAGGATTTAACGAAGGTTTCTTGTGATTTGGAACTGTTTGAGGCCTATGCCTGGGGATATTTGGAGTCTTGCGGTAAAATGCTTACGCCAAAAGAACTGGAGCTGCTGCCTTATGCGGCCTTGATCATTACGGCAGAGGACGGCATTCGTTTTCTTATGGACTATATTAATGGAGATACGTATTATCATATTTACTACCCGGAACAGAATTTAGACAGAGCGAGAACACAGCTGAAAATGGTAGATGATATGGAGCAGAAGTTGCCGGAAATCAAGAAAATTCTGCAAAAAATCTATCAGAGCTTAAATTTAGAAGCCTAATAATTTTAATAGGGGTGCATTTTATGGACAAAATAAGAGCCGTTATACCTGCTGCCGGCAAGGGTACACGCCTGCAGGCAATCAGCGGTGATTTGCCCAAGGCAATGTTCCGCGTAGCCAATAAGCCTATGCTGGAAATCGTTCTGGAGAACATCAATTTCGTTGCACCCGGGGACATTTACATTGTGGTGGGCTATGGCAAAGAAAAGATTATCGAGCATTTTGGTGACCGCCATCATTATGTGGAGCAGACCCAGCAGCTTGGCACTGGCCATGCCGTAATGGAATGCGCGAAGGAGTTCGAAGGTTATGAAGGCAGCGTGCTGGTGACCTTCGGCGACATGCCGCTGTTCCAGCGGGGGGAAATGCTGAAAATGTGTCAGCAGCATCAGCAGAACGGCGCTGATTGTACGCTCATGACTGCAGAAAACCCGGACCTGAAAATGTGGGCAAGAGTTGCCCGGGACGAGCAGGGTAAATTCCAGGCGATTGTGGAAGGCAAGGATTGCACACCCCAGCAGGCGCAAATCAAGGAACTGTTCTCCGGCGTGATTGTATTTAACAGCAAGTCGCTGTTTTCTGTGCTGCCCCAGATGGGTTGCAACAATGCCCAAAAGGAATATTATCTGACAGAAGTACCGGAGCTGATGGCAAAGCAGGGCATGAAAGTAGAAACCTACTTTACCGCTGACGGTGATGACCTGCGGGGCATTAACACACCGGAAGATCTGGAAATGTGTGAGAAGATTCTCAAAGAGCGCTATGCAATGGTATAATACAAAGGACCGTGGCAGTCTGAACTGCTCCCCGTCAAGTAGACAGTGAAATAAAATAAAAATTTTCTTGCTTCCGGTGACCTGTTTTGGGTTACCGGAAGTCTTTTTATGCTGCCAATGGATAGCTGTAGTGCTTCTCCATCGGTGTCAGAACGCCCAGA